>JAFTLJ010000038.1 GCA_017456005.1 Clostridia bacterium
CCATCATACCGGGCATGGATGCGCGTGCGCCGGAACGAACGGAAACGAGAAGGGGGTTTTCAAGATCGCCGAACTTTTTGCCTGTGATCTCTTCCATTTTAACGATGTATTCCATGATCTGAGCCATGATCTCATCGTTGATTTTCTGACCGTCTTCATAGTACTGTGTGCAAGCTTCTGTAGAAATTGTGAAGCCCTGGGGTACGGGAAGGCCGATCTTTGTCATTTCAGCAAGGTTAGCACCTTTACCGCCGAGAAGTTCGCGCATGGAAGCATCGCCTTCAGTGAACAAATAAACATACTTTTTTGCCATTGGTATCAATCCTCCAATTTAATTTGGTTTTGTTTTATATGATATAAAACCATATTTACAAGGATATTCTATCACAATTTTTCTCTAATATCTACTATATTTTGAAAAAATTTTTAAAAAAATCAAAAAAAATTTTAAAAAAGTGCGGATAAACTTGAAAAAACATATAAAACAGTGTAAACTATAACAGATATTAAAGGAAAATGCAAGAGGTTTGTATGAATATAGATGAACTTTTTAAAAAAATTGCTTCCGAAAGGGAAGCAAAGGCGGCCTCGCCCATCTCTTATATAGTGGTAGGGCTCGGCAACCCCGGCAAGGAATACGACGGTACGCGCCATAACGCCGGTTTTGCGGCACTTGATTTTGTTGCTGAAAAAGCCGGCGAGAAGGTGCAGAAATTCAAATTTGAGGCGCTTGTGGGAGAGGCGAGCATAGGCGGCGCGCGCGTGCTGCTTATGAAGCCGCAGACGTATATGAATGTTTCTGGTGTGGCTGTTTCTGCGGCGGCGGATTTTTATAAAATCGCGCCCGAGCACGTTATCGTGCTTTGCGATGACGTGGCACAAGCTCCCGGCAAAATGCGTATCCGCAAAAGCGGCAGCGCGGGCGGGCACAACGGCCTTAAAAGCATAATAGGTTGCCTAGACAGCAAGGATTTCGTGCGCATACGCATAGGTGTGGGCGAAAAGCCGCATAAGGATTACGACCTGGCGGATTGGGTGCTGGGCAAATTTTCCGCAGACGACAAAAAACTCGTGGAATCGTGCTTTGAAAAAGCGTATAATGCTATTGAGCTTATCGTGAAGGGCGACATCGAAAAAGCGATGTGCGCGTATAATTAAAGGGAAAATATGACTTTTCGGTAAAGCCGTTTTTTGCCCCGAAAAAATATTATAAAACATTATTATGAAACAAAAAGGAGTGTTTGTTTATGAGTAGTTCGGAAATAATTTTAAAAAATCCTATTGATGATGGTTGGTATGCCGACCCCGAGGCTCGTATCTATGAGGGAATGTACGTTATTTACGCTACGCGTTCCTTGCCATTTGACGAGCAGAAAAATCAGGTTTGCTTTACTTCCTCTGACTTGGTCAATTGGGAAAAGCATGAGGACATTATCGATATGAGCGGTTTCCCTTGGGCTACCAGAGCAATCTGGGCGCCCACTATTATAGATAAGGATGGAAAGTATTACTATATTTTTGCTTCCGGTGATATCCACAGTGAGGAAACAAAGGGCGGCTTGGAGATCGCCGTTTCCGATTCTCCCGTAGGTCCTTTTCGCGCTTTTACGGACGGTCCTCTTGTAAATGGCTTTCATCACGGAGCGCAGCCTATTGACGCCCATCTTTTCAAGGACGACGACGGCACGATATATCTTTTATACGGCGGTTGGGGACATTGCAATATTGCGATCATGAACGAGGAAATGAACGGCTTCGTTCCTTTTCCCGATGGAGAGATATTCAAGGAGATAACGCCGCCCGACTATGTGGAAGGCCCGTGTGTTTTCAAACGCGGTGGGGAGTATTATTTTATGTGGTCTGCCGGAAAATGGAGCGCCGGAACATACCGTGTCAATGTCGCCCGCGCAAGGTCGCTTTTCGGTGATTTCAGCAATTATAAAACCATTCTTTGTACAGGGGATTGCGATTTTGCTAACGGCCCCGGTCACAACGGCTATTTCTATCTCGAAGAGCAGGACAGATATCTTATAGTTTACCACCGCCACGACAACGGCATTTGCGACGGTAACGCACGTTTTATGTGTATCGACGATATGCCTCTTGACGAAAACGGGGATGTTTTGCCGATAAAAATGACGAAAGAATGGAAAATGAAAATTTAAGGCAATTTTCCCAATTAACGAAAACGGAGGTGAAATATGAATATAATTTTAGACCGTTTCCGGTTGGAGCGCGAATACGCTCAAATAAAAAAATCTTACGAAGAGGTGAAGCTGCGCAAGCGGCGCTATCCTTTTCTTATAACAGGACTTTGCGAGGGGGCGCTCGACGCTTTCCTTGCCTCTTTCACGTTGGATGAAAACCGGGGAACGGCGCTTATCGTGGCAAACGACGAAAGCACGGCAACCCGTGTGCGCATTTTTCTTTCGAACTGCGGTTTGCGCACGGCGTTCTACCCCTCGCGCAGACCTGTGCTGTATAATATAGTTTCTTCGCACGAGCTGGAGCACGCGCGCCTTTCCTGCCTTGCAGGCATTATTTCGGGCGAGCTGGATGCGGTTGTCACAGTGCCGGAGGCGGCATTGCAATATACCGCGCCGCGCGAAAAGATAGCGGAGGGCGCTAAAAACATAGCTGTGGGAGATATGCTGGATCTGCGTGAGTTTTCAACCTTGCTTGTGGAGCTTGGCTACGTTCCCTGCGAGCTTGTGGATGGGCGCGGTCAGTTCAGCACGCGCGGCGGAATAATGGATATTTTCCCACCGCACCTTTTCGCCCCCGTTCGCTTGGAGCTTTTTGGCGACGAGGTAGACAGCATAGGCTACTTCGATGTGATGACTCAGCGAAAAACAGAAAACTTGCAGTTTTTTTCCATAATGTGCGCGCGCGAAGTTATTCCTGATGAGGGGGCGAAGAAAGGGCTTTCCGCACATATTGCCGAAATGGCGGCGAAAGCGAAGAATATAGAAAGCAAAACCGCGCTCATGCACGAAAAAGAGTGCTTGGACGCAGGCATAGAAGCCCCGTTTATAGACAAATATATTTCCTATATATATAAAGAGCCGACCTGCCTGCTCGATTATTTCGCAGATGAAGCCCCTCTCGTTTTTGCTATAGAGCGTGCGAGCATAGAGGATAGGCTCATGGGATACGAGCTTCAAAGCGCAGAGGACATGCGCGAACTGCTCGAAAACGGGCTTATTTCACCAAAATATATGAGCTTTGCCCACCCGAAAGAAAAGCTTTTTGCGTTTTTTGAAGAAAATGCGGCGCTTGTGCTGGATAATTTCACTTCAGCATACCCGGGTAAGCTTACAGAGATATTTTCTTTCGTTACTCGAAAGCCGCCTGCGTTTACAGAGGGCTTTGAGCATTTAAAAGAGGATATACAAGGCTTTGTAAACAGCAATTACGCTGTGCTTATCGTTTGCGAAAACGCCGTTTCCGCCTCTAACCTTCAGGCGATGCTGGAGGAAGCGGGCGTGCGCACCGTGTTTATTTCGGAGTACGAGAAGGTGGACGAGGTTCCGCGCCGTCTGCCCATAATAACCTGCGGTGCCGTGCCATCCTTTGAGCTGATGCATTCTATGTTTGTGTGCATTTCAGAGCTTGCGGGGAGCAGTATGCGTTTATCCAAGCGTGCGAAAAAGCGCACGTCCTCTGTACAGCAGAGCTCAAAGCAAAAGCTGCTTTCATATGCCGACCTTACCGTGGGCGACCTCGTGGTGCACGATGCACACGGCATAGGCAGGTATGTAGGCATAGAAAACATCAAAAACTACGACGGCACACGCCGCGACCACATAAAAATTCAATATTCGGGCACAGACGTGCTCTACGTGCCGTGTGAGCAGATAGATCTCGTGGCAAAATACATCGGCCCAAGGAGCGACGATGCCGGAATGAAGCTTTCCAAGCTCGGCGGATCCGATTGGCACAAAACCAAGGCGCGCGTAAAAAAAGAGGTGCGCGAAATGGCAAAAGAGCTGATAGCTCTTTATGCTGAGCGCCAGCGCCGCCCCGGATATGCCTTCCCGAAAGACGACGATATGCAAATGGAGTTTGAGGCTATGTTCCCCTACGAGGAAACGGAAGCCCAGCTGGAAGCGGCGAGAGAAATAAAAGCCGATATGGAAAAGAGCGTGCCGATGGATAGGCTTCTCTGCGGCGACGTTGGATTTGGAAAAACGGAGGTTGCCCTGCGTGCGGCGTTCAAAGCCGTTATGGGCGGAAAGCAGGTTGCCATACTCGTGCCCACAACGATACTTGCTTCGCAACACTTCCGCACGACGCTTTCGCGCATGCGCGGCTTTCCGCTGAATATCGCCATGCTTTCGCGCTTTTCCGTGGGGAAAGAGCAGGGAGCTACGCTTCGTGCGCTTAAACGCGGAGATATAGACATTCTAATAGGCACACACCGCATACTTTCCGACGATGTGGTTTTCCGTGACCTTGGCCTTGTTATTATAGACGAGGAACAACGCTTCGGTGTGGCGCACAAGGAAAAGCTGAAGCAAATTTCCAAAAACGTAGACGTGCTTACGCTTACGGCAACACCCATACCGCGAACGCTCGGTATGGCTATGAATTCCATACGCGATATGTCCGTGCTGGATGAAGCACCTGAGGACAGGCGCCCTGTGCAAACGTACGTTATGGAGTTTGACGAGATCATTATAAACGAAGCTATACGCCGCGAGCTTTCGCGCGGTGGGCAGGTCTTCTACCTGCATAACCGTGTAGACAGCATCTACGCTGTGGCGGCGCGTTTGCGCCAGCGGTTTCCCGATGCGGAAATAGCTGTGGCGCACGGGCAAATGGAAAAGGAGGAGCTTGCCGCCGTTTGGCAGTCGCTCGTGGCGGGCGAGGCAGACATTCTCGTTTGCACCACTATTATAGAAACAGGCGTGGACGTGCCAAACGCGAACACGCTCATAATAGAGCACGCTGATATGATGGGTCTTTCCCAGCTACATCAGATACGTGGGCGCGTGGGCAGAAGCCAACGCCTGGCATACGCCTACTTCACATATAATAAAGGAAGAGTTCTTACGGAGGTTTCTACAAAGCGCCTCGCCGCCATACGCGATTTTACGGAGTTTGGCTCGGGCTTTAAAATAGCCCTGCGAGATTTGGAGATACGCGGCGCAGGCGATGTGCTGGGTGCGCGCCAGCACGGGCACATGGAAACCATAGGCTACGACCTTTATATAAAAATTCTCGATGAGGCTGTGCTGGAAGAGCAGGGGGCGGAAAAGAAGGAAAAGACAGACTGTGTTATCAACATCGGGCGCGATTCCTATATTCCCAAGACCTATATTCCCAGTGAGGCTCAGAGAATAGACATTTACAAAAAGATAGCGCATATAACCACGGAAGCCGATGCCGACGACGTGGCAGACGAGCTGCTCGACCGCTTTGGCGACCTTGCACCTAGCGTGGAAACCTTGCTCGATGCGGCGCTGTGCCGTGCTCTCGGCGTGGAGTGCGGTTTTGCGCAGATCGACGAAAAAAACGGCAGCATAGTGGTGTACCCCACAGAGCTCGATATCGCCGCTTGGTCGGAAATGGCAGCGGCTTTTCCGGGCAGAATACTCATAACTCCCGCCGCTAGACCGTACGTTTCGTGCCGAAAACCTCCCAAAGAGCCCATTTTTTCGTTTGTACGCAAAATATTAACAAAATATCTACAAATAAAATTCAAAAAAGAGTAGATTTTATTGAAATTTTATGTATAATATATTATATGTGTAATTTTGCGCAAAGCGCAACTACAATAAAACAATAGAAAATTTTAGGAGAAACAAAAAATGAAAACAACAGGTAAAATTACAAAAATTTTTGCCCTCGTTCTCTGTGCAGCAATGCTTATGCTCTTTGTAGCATCCTGCGGTGCATCCAATGCGGTAGTGCTCAGCTATACAGCAGATAACGGCAAAACTTACACACTTACAGAAGCAGAATACGCTTTTCTTATGAAGTATAGAAAATATGAAGTATTCTCTTCTTACGGCTACCCCTCCTCTTGGGACGTGGCAGAGTTCTGGGAAAGCGACAGCGGCGACAACAAAACACTCGATGCTACTGTTACGGAAAGCGTACTTGAAACGGCAAAATCCGTAGTTATCGAAAAATATCTTATGGATAAATACGGCCTTTCCATAGAAAACGATGCCGACATGAAGAAAGAAATGGACGAAGCTGTAGAAACTATTAAAAAAGCGGCAAAGAACCTCGGCGGCTCCGGCGCGTTCAAGAGATATTGGGGCTACACAACGGATGAGCTTGTTAACTACAACAAGATGATACTTACTTCCGAAATGGTAAGTACACACCTCTATGACGATAAAGACGGTATTTCCAAGCTTACAGACGAACAGCTCAACGATTACTACAAAGAAAACTACAAACAGTATTTTATGATCCTTATTAACACTAAGGAAGACATCAAAAAAGACGACGACGGCAATAAGCTCGTTGTTGTAAAAGATAAGAACAATAAAGAAGTAACTATCACTCTCGACCAGGCGCTCGATAAAGAGTTCCTTAAGGAAAAGGAATATACGCTTTCCTACACATTCAAATATGAATCTGTAACGGATAAGGACAAACAGGAAGAACAGAAAGACCTTGCAAACACGATACTTCAGCGAATCAAAGACGGCGAAGACTTCAAAACTCTCGCACTTGAATATTCCGAAGAATTTCTTACACACTTCTACGAAAACGGTTATATGGTAAGCGGAGACCTTATTTCCGATAAGGACGCAATAGAAGATATTTCCGAGCTTGAAATAGGCGAAATGACAGATAAGGTTATTTCTCTTCAGTCTGATAAATATCTCTACATCGTAAAACGCATAGATCTTACAGAAAAGGCTTATACGCATGCAGATGAAGATGCTGAAGAAACAGAATACAAAGATATCTTCACAAACTTCAAAACAACTGTTAAAAACCACACGTATTCCGAGCTTCTCAAAGCATACGCAAAGGATATCACTGTTAACACAAACATCACGGGCAAATACAATATGAAGGATACTTTCCTTTCTAAAGAGATCTATTACACATACGGTTAATAGAACGCTTTGTTTGGCTTTGTAAAACCGTTTGTGCCGCTGATGCGAATGAGCGAATATGAGTTTTACCGCGGTGCGTACTGCGGTTTGTGCGCCGCCATGAACAGGCGCACGGGCGCGGCATCCTCTGTGACGCTGAGCTATGATATGGTGTTCTTCGCGCTTGTGCGCGGTGCGCTCACGGGCGAACGGTACATACTGAAAAAGAAAAGGTGTGCCGTGCACCCAATAAAAAAGCGCACTATGATGCTTGCAAACAACGCTCTCGATTATACGGCACAAATTAACGCAATACTTGTATATTATAAATTCCTCGACGATGCGGCGGATGAACACGGGGCAAAAAAGCTTGCCTCACGTGCGCTTTCCGCCGTTGCCGGGGGGATAAAAAAACGCACGCAAGGGCTTGGTGAGCTTGAACACGGCGTGAAAGCTTCGCTGAGCGAGCTTGCTGCATTGGAAAAGGAGAAATGCTCCTCGCCCGATGCGGCGGCTGAAACCTTCGGCAAAACGCTGGCCATATGCCTTTCCCACGGGCTTTCCGAAAGGAAAGCACGCATAGCGTGGGAAATAGGCAGGCATACTGGCAGGGCAGTTTACCTTGCCGATGCAGCGTGCGATTTTTGGAAAGACAAAAAATCCGGCTCGTATAATCCGTTTGTGCTCGCTTTAGGCGGCGAAATGGGCGAGGCGGAGGCGCAGAGCGTAAAAAATGCGGTCCTTTTGGAGCTTGCCGCCCTGGAACGCACGCTTGCGCTTATAGACTATACCGAGTTCGATCTCACGCGCGAATGCGTTATGAACGTTGCCTCTTTCGGTATAAAAAACGCATTTTTTTCTGAATTTGAAAAGGAGAAAAGTAATGACAAATCCTTACACAGTGCTCGGGATTGACCCGAATGCAACAGACGATGAAGTCAAAAAGGCTTATCGCGAGCTTGCAAAAAAATATCATCCCGATAACTATTCGGATAGTCCGCTTGCAGACCTTGCAGAAGAAAAAATGAAAGAAATCAACGAGGCTTACGACAGCATACAGCGTATGCGCGCGGAAAGCGGAGCTCGGCATGCACATAATTCCTATATGTTTGCCGAAATACGCAGTTATATAGAGGCCGGCGATTTTTACGAAGCAGGTATCAGGCTCGACGCCGTAAAGCAAAGCGAGCGCGGCGCGGAATGGTTCTACCTTAAGGGCAGAGTTAACGAAAGCCGCGGATTCTTCTTTGAAGCGGCGCGTTGCTACGATACTGCTTGCGCTATGGAGCCGCAAAACCCCGAATACAGGGAAGCGGCAAACCGCTTGCAGAGAAATGCGCAGAGCTACGATGGCAGACGTGCCGCCGGCACGCCCGTAGGCGGATGCTCTGTTTGCGATATATGTGCCGGCATTATGTGCCTTGACTGCTGTTGCGATTGTATGGGCCCGGGTTGCTGAAATGAAAAAGACAAAGAAGATAACTCTTTGCGCTGTGCTTTCGGCGCTCAGCGTGGCGGTCATGTATATCGGCTCTCTTTTGGAGGTGCTCGATATTTCTGTGGCGTGCATAGCTTCGCTTGTGGTGCTGTTTTGCTTAGAAGAGCTTGGCAAAAAATATGCATTTGCAGTTTACGCCGCGGTCTCGCTGCTCTCGTTTATGCTACTGCCGCAAAAATGGGTTGCCGCATATTTTGCATTTTTCTTCGGTATTATGCCCGTTACGAAGAAAGTTTTTGAAAAAACGGGCAAAATATTTTCGTGGGTGCTGAAGGTAACGGTTTTTAATGCGGAAGCGTTCGCTTTCTATTTTGTGGCTGAGAAGCTCGACTTTTTTGAAGAAAACGAAACAGCCCTGCCGTACCTTTTGGTTTTGCTCGCGCTTGCAAACCTTGTATTTATTCTCGTTGACATACTCTACGACAGGGTATACAAAATATATGAAATAAAATTTCAGGCAAGAATACGCAAATATTTAAAATAATTATTTTTAAAGAAGGAGAAAATGAAAATGGCTAATTGGAATGAAATCGTTTCCGCTGCGAAAAAGACTTTTAACAAAGCCGCTGTAAAGGTAAACGACTTTGCAGATTGCGCTGCAGAATCCATCAAGATCGAAGCGCTCAAAATAAAGCTCAGCGAAAAATACGAAGAGCTTGGCAGAGTTGTTTACGACGAAATGAGAGCCGATAAAGCAGATGCCGAAAAAGTTGGCGAAAAAGCCGCTGAAGTAGATGAGCTTATTGCTAAGATCGAAGCACTCAAGGAAAGCAAAAAGAAACGCTGCGAAAAGGAATGTGACGCAGAAGCAGCTCCCGAAGCAGAAGAAAACAACTGACGACATAACGCCCGAACCGCTTTAGCGGCTCGGGCGAATGTGCTTTTATATGAAATAAAGAAGATGAAAGAAAAAATACTTATAACCTGCTTCGAGCCGTTTGGCGGTGAAGAGAAAAATTCTTCTATGGCGGTGGCGGAGGCTTTGCCGGCAGAGCTTGCAGGGCGCGAAGCCGTTAAGCTTATCTTGCCTGTGGAATTTGCCCGTGCGGCTGAAATTGCAGAGGCGAAAGCGCGAGAAACAGGAGCGAAATATATAATCTCTTTAGGGCAGGCAGGGGCAAGAAGCTCTGTTACGCCCGAGCTTGTCGCCATAAACCTAAACCACGCCGCCATACCCGATAATGCGGGAAAAAATCCGAAGGACGAGCCTATAGCAGAGGGTGGAAGCACTGCATACTTTACACGGTTTCCGGCCCGCTTGCTTGCCGCAAAAATAAATGAGTACGGCGTGCCGAGCGCTCTTTCCTACAGCGCGGGCGTATATGTTTGCAACGACCTCTACTACCGCTTGCTTGCCGCGTTTGAAAAGGAGGACGTGACTGTGCTTTTCGTTCACATTCCGCGCGAAAAAAATGACGTTAGTGCCGAAAAAATGGCTTTTGCGCTCGAAAAAGCCCTGGAAGACATTTTTAAAAGAGCTTAAAAGATAAAAAACATGCATAAAAACAGACTTTTTGCACAAAAGCATTGAAAAATATTGTAAACTGTGATAAAATTATAATATTAAAACAGTTATTTGAGGAGTATTCACGATGAAAAATGTACCGGAGATTTTCGGAAGTATGGTTTTTAACGATTCTGTTATGAAAGCCCGCCTTCCCAAGGAAACATATCGCTTGCTTAAACGTACAATGGCAGAGGGCAAGCACTTAGACCTTTCCGTGGCAAACGTTGTTGCCAACGCTATGAAGGATTGGGCAACGGAAAATGGCGCTACGCACTTTACCCATTGGTTCCAGCCCATGACGGGTATTACGGCGGAAAAGCACGACAGCTTTATTTCCCCCACGGACGATGGCAGAGTTATTATGGAATTTTCCGGTAAGGAACTTGTGCGCGGCGAAACAGACGCATCCAGCTTTCCTTCTATCGGCTTGCGTTCCACATTTGAGGCGCGCGGCTACACAGCGTGGGACCCAACATCCTATGCTTTTATAAAAGACGGCACGCTCTGCATTCCCACGGCGTTTTGCTCCTACGGCGGCGAGGCGCTGGATAAGAAAACGCCTTTGCTCCGTTCTATGGAGGCTATAAATAAAAGAGCACTCCGCGTGCTACGCCTTTTCGGCAATACAGACGCGGTTTGCGTTACCACAACGGTAGGCCCCGAACAGGAATACTTCCTTGTGGATAAAAAAGTATACGAACAGCGCCCGGACCTTATATACTGCGGCAGAACGCTTTTCGGTGCGAAGCCCCCGAAGGGGCAGGAGCTTGACGACCACTATTTCGGTTCTATCAAGCCTCGCGTTGCGGCGTTTATGAAGGAGCTCGACGAAGAACTTTGGAAGCTCGGTGTGCTTTCCAAAACGAAGCATAACGAGGGCGCGCCTGCACAGCACGAGCTTGCCCCCATATTTACCACGACCAATATCGCGTGCGACCACAACCAGCTCACGATGGAGCTTATGAAGAATATCGCCAAGAAGCACGACCTTGTTTGCTTGCTCCACGAAAAGCCTTTCGCAGGCATAAGCGGCAGCGGCAAGCACAACAACTGGTCTATGTCCACAAACACGGGCGTAAACCTGCTCGACCCCGGCGAAACTCCGCGCGATAATGCACAGTTTATCCTTTTCCTCTGTGCGGTTATAAAAGCCGTAGACGATTACCAGGATATGCTCCGCGTTTCTGTTGCTACGGCAGGAAATGACCACCGTCTCGGTGCTTCCGAAGCGCCCCCTGCCGTTGTTTCCATGTTCCTCGGCGATGAGCTTACCGCTATTCTCGATTCCATAGAAAACGACACGATGTACGACCCGAAGGAAGAAGTTCTTATGCGTATCGGCGTACACGTGCTCCCTAAGTTCCCCAAGGATACTACAGACAGAAACAGAACTTCTCCCCTTGCCTTTACAGGCAATAAATTCGAGTTCCGTATGCCCGGTGCTTCTCTCGCCGTATCCAGCGTAAACGTAGTATTAAATACAGCTGTTGCAAAGGTCCTCGAAGATTTTGCAGACGAGCTTGAATCTACCGATGATTTTGAAAAAACGCTCCACGACCTTATCGTGAGAACAATAAGAGATCACAAGCGCATTATCTTCAACGGCAACGGCTACGACGACGCTTGGATAGAGGAAGCCACAAAGGTGCGCGGACTTTCCAACCTTAAAACAACGCCCGATGCGCTCAGCCACTATACGGATGCAAAGAACGTAGAGCTTTTCACTTCCATGAAGGTGTTCTCCGAGGCAGAAATGAAATCGCGCCAGAACGTGCGTATGGAAAACTACTGCAAGGTTATGAACATAGAGGCGCTTACGATGCTCGAAATGGCAGAGAAGCAGTTTATACCCGCTATGTCACAATATTCCAAGGTTTTGGCAGATACGATAGCTTCCAAAAAAGCGATTTTCGCAGAGCTTGATTGCACGTTTGAAGAAGAAACGCTCAAAAAGCTTGCAAGCCTTACGAAAACTGCATATGCCAAAGTTTGCGAGCTTAAAACTCTTGCCGGAACGTTAAAGGCTATAAAGAAAGATTTTACAAAAGCCGCTTTCTTTATAAAGGACGAAATTATTCCTTGCATGAACGCACTGCGCGAGGCTGTGGATGAAGCAGAAACAATTTGCTCGGCTGAATATTGGCCCGTGCCTACATACGGTGAAATTCTTTTCAGTGTGAAATAAGATAATATAAAAAAGTTGCCTTCGGCAACTATAAAATGCCCGAAAATCGGGCATTTTTGCATAAGGAAAACTTTTTTTGAACAAGCAATTGCGCACGATTTGCGCGCAATTTCCTATGTTATTATAAAATGCCCGTTTTTACGGGCATTTTTTCGTACTTTTAACAATATAGATATAACAAAAACTGTTTTTGGGGTGTGAAATGAGATATATAAAGCCTGTAATTTTGCTTATACTATGTGTTTTTGCGCTCGTTTCTTGCAACGGAGAAAAAAACGCGCTCGGAATAGTAGAAGACGTAAAGGAAAGGTTCGCCTTTAAATATGGGGCCGTTTACTCAGATGAATACGGCGAATGGGATGCATACTGTTTTACTGCGGAGTTAAAAACGGCGGTTTTAGGAGAAAATGCGCAGAAATATACGTATATAAAAGCCGTAAGCGGCTATTTTTCGCGCGATATGGCAAGCGGTTCGGAGTTCATAGCTATAGAGCTTTCAGACCGTTCCCACAGGGCAGAGGCAATGGCGGCGCTTTACCGCCGCGCCGCAAAAAAATTAAATAGTGATGCACGGGTTTTTTGCGAAGGAAAATTTGTTTTTCTCGTATGCGACGGCAAAGCAGAGGAAATTATTGAATATGTAAGAGGAAAAATGTAAAAAACACTTTATTTTTCTGCCGCAGCGTGGTAAAATATAAATACGTACAAAACAACGGAGGAAAAATATATGGAAAAACTTGTTCCTTTAAAACTAAACCAAATCACAAAGCAGATCATCTGGGGCGGTACGCGTCTTTCGGGCGAATACGGCTTTGGTGAAAAAGGTGAACAGATCGCCGAAGCTTGGCAGCTTACCTGCCGCGAAGACGGTGTTAACACAATAGTCGGCGGCGATTACGACGGCAAAACTATCGAAGAATATATAGAAGCAAACAAAGCTGCTGTCGGCACGAAGTGGGATGGCGGCAGATTCCCTTTGCTCATAAAGCTTATTGACGCAGAAAAAGACCTTTCTATTCAGGTTCATCCCGACGACGAATATGCGGCGGCACATACCACAGACTTCGGCAAAACAGAGATGTGGTATATTGTGGACGCAAAACCGGGCGCAAAGATTATCTACGGGCTTAACGGCGAATACACGAGCGAAGAGCTCCGCGCGGCTATCGCAAGCGGTACGCTCGAAAAAATGATGAACTACGTTCCCGTTCACGCAGGTGAGGCATATTTTATCCCTTCCGGCTTGGTTCACGCCATAGGCGAGGGTATACTTATCGCGGAAATTCAGCAGAACTCCAATATCACATACCGCGTATACGACTATAACAGAGTCGGCGCAGACGGCAAGCTTCGCCCCCTGCACATAGACGATGCGCTCGCAGTTATTGCAAGCACAGACCCTGCACACGTTAAGAGCGAGGAAAGCGCAGACCCCACGGTTATAGCAAAATGCAAATACTTCACGGTAAACAAATACGACCTTTGCGGAGAAGCAAAAGAGCTTGAAGTCGGAGAAAAGAGCTTCCTGCACCTTATGTGTATAAAGGGAAAGGCTCTTATCACCGTGGACGGCGTAGATTATGCTATGAATATGGGCGACACTTATTTTGTGCCTGCAAACACAGGCAAGATCATGCTTGAAGCGGAAAACGCGCAGATTATCGCTTCTACTATGTAAAAGGTATAGAAAAAAGCTTTGGTGTTTAACCAAAGCTTTTTTGAATTAAAAAATGTACTGCGCGATAAAAAAGATGGATTGACAAGCTTTTTTTGCTGTGCTATAATAAAATAAATAATAAAAATTCGGAGGCCGGGCCTGTGAAAAGTAAAAAATGGATAATTATTGTCGTGGTCGTTGCCGTTGTTGTGGCAGCGGTCGCATTCGTTTGTCTTTCCGGTGTGGGGGATGGTATTGCCGCAAGAATAGAGGAAGACAAAATGTGGAAAAGCACCGGCGCGGACCTTGTGGAGCAAATAAACGGAGATCTGTTCTTTTTGGATAGATACGGAAAAATAAACTTTTGGAGAATAATAGAGAAATCGACTACCTCTTATAACGCGGAGGATAACAGCAGCCTGGTTATACTCACTCTTTATTGTGAAACAGATGTAGCTGTGCTTCAGATATACGCATCAAAAACCAAAGACGGCAACGATAACTGGCGTTACCGAACAGAATCCGTTCGATTGAAATAAATCTTTTATACAGGAAACGGTTGGGCAAGTGCCTCGCCGTTTTTGTGTATAATGCCGCAAATATATTGAAATAAGCAAAAAAATGTGATAATATCTTAATTAAGAAATATCGAAATCTAAGAAAAGAGGTGCTTTTATGCCTATAAAAATCCCCGAGGGCTTGCCTGCCGAAAAAACGCTGGAAGAAGAAAATATATTTACCATAAATAATATACGCGCGGACATGCAGGATATACGCCCGCTTCGTTTGCTTTTGCTCAACCTTATGCCTACGAAGATACAGACGGAAACACAGCTTGCACGCTTGCTGGGAAATACCGCACTTCAGGTGGAGCTGGAGCTTTTGAAAATAAAAAACCACGTTTCCAAAAACACTTCGGAAAGCCACCTTATAGCTTTCTACAAAACATTCGATGAAGTTCGCGAAAATAATTACGACGGTATGATAATAACGGGTGCCCCTGTAGAGCATCTTGCTTTCGAGGACGTGGAATATTGGGAGGAGCTTTGCGAGATCATGGAATGGAGCAAAACACACGTTACTAGCACATTCCATATATGCTGGGCGGCGCAAGCAGGGTTATACTACCACTACGGCATACAGAAAAAACAGCTTAATGAAAAGCTTTTCGGTATTTTCGAGCATTATGTATCGCACAAGGGCTCTATACTGTTCCGCGGATTTGACGATACTTTCCTCGTGCCTCATTCGCGACACACCACGGTGGACAGATGCGATATTCTCGCTTGCCCGGAACTTAAAATTTTGGCACAGAGCGAAAAAGCTGGCGTTTACGCCGTTTCCACAGCGCGCGGCAAGCAGATATTTATAACAGGACATTCCGAATATGATGCCGGAACGCTCCGCCAGGAATATTTGCGTGATAAGGGCAAGGGCTTGCCCATAAAGGTACCGTACAACTATTTTCCGAACGACGACGACACAAAGGAGCCTGTTTGCACATGGCGTTCCGGCGCAAATCTGCTTTACTCCAACTGGCTAAACTATTTTGTATATCAGTCTACGCCGTATGATATCGGTGCTATCGGCAAATAACTGAGAGGAAAGTGAATATATGAAGTATTTGATTTTTCTGGATATAGACGGAACGATCATTTCTGATGGAAAGATACATCCTCGCACGATAGACGGTATACGCAAAGCGCAAGAGCGTGGGCATATGGTATTCATAAACACAGGGCGCTCTATGGATGTAATACAGAAAAGCGTGTTGGAAGCGGCCAATCCAAGCGGTATAGTAGCCGGCTTGGGCGCCTATATAAGCGCTTGCGGCAAAATTTTGTTTTCCGTTTGTGCTTCGCGCGAGCAAATAGCAAAAGCAATGGAAATAGCCGACAAATATGATATAACGATGCTTTTGGAAGGCGAAAAAGACAGCGTGAGCTACAACGGTGAAACTTACCTTGGTAAAGAGAGAGAAATTTTTTCCGAAGCGGAGCTGTGGGAACGTTATCCTGGTATAAGAATTTCAAAAATGACTTACAGAAGACCGCTTTCTCCGGAAGCTACAGCGGAGCTTGAGCCGTATTTTGAAGTATTCAACCACCCTACGTATTCCGAAATGGGGTTGAAAGGGTACAGCAAAGCCACGGGCATGGATTTTCTTTGCAAAAAATACGGCATAGACAAAGCGCACACCATCGCTATGGGTGATAGCGACAACGATATGCTTATGTTACGTGCGGCGGGCACAGCTGTGGTTATGGGAAATGGTCAGCCGGATGTGAAAAAGATAGCGGATTTTGTTTCTATCGACTGTACAGACGGCGGCGTGGGATATGCTATAGAAAAACTCATTTTGGAAAAAGAAGATTGAAATATTCCATAAAGATAATGAAATATGAAAAACGCTCCGTAACGGAGCGTTTTTCATATTTACATACTTGCAAATTTTTGTTTAGCCTGTGCTACTTTCTGTGTTTCCGCCTGTTCTGCGGGATACCAGCCTTTTTCGCTCATCTTTGAGTAAATGGTGTTCTGCATAACGAGCATATCGTTAAGAGCGCATTTGAAAGTAGCGTGTACGTTGGGCGTGGCAGCTTCTATTGTGCCGTGCATCATAAGGTCGCACATACCTTTTACGTTACCGAGTACTGTTGACATCATTGTTTTATCGTCCATGTTTGCCTCCTTAACCGTTTAAAAGGGAATAGAATTTTTGAAATGTTTCTGTTTGCTTGCAGGAGATATCCTGGAGCAAATTGCGAATGCTAGGGTCCTGCACTTGGGAAGCAAAATCTGCACAGCATTTTTTATTTTCGCACATATGCTCGAGTGCGTCTTCGATATAGAGAAGTTCTTTTGGTGACATTTTTTATACCTCTTTTCTTTTATGATATTTATATTTTTGGGTGAAAGGCTTTGTTTTATTCATAAAGAGTTGTATTTCGGTGCAAAAAATGATATCATATAAAATATAAAACCTTTGGGGGTGAGTGAATTGCGGCAAAAAAACAAAAACAGAATAAAAAGCATTGTGTATACGGCGATGTTTACGGCGCTTATCGCGGTCTGTTCGCTGATCTCCGTACCGTTTGCCGTGCCGTTCACTCTGCAAACCTTCGCCGTATTTTTGGCGCTGTTTGTTTTGGGCGGAAAAAGAGGTACGCTTGCACTGCTTGCCTATATTTGCCTCGGCTTTGCCGGGCTACCTGTGTTTTCGGGATTTATGGGCGGCTTTGCCGTGCTTTTCGGCGCGACGGGCGGTTATATTATTGGTTTTATGCTCGCTTCATTTGCTTTTTGGGCAGGGGAGAAGATTTTTGGCAAAAGCGGGCGCATGCGGCTCCTTTATGCGGCTGTGGGGCTTTTGCTCTGCTATGTTTTGGGCAGTATTTGGTACGCATTCGTCTATATGGGAGGCACGGGCAAAATTGGCTTTTTTGCCGCCGTGGCGCAGTGCGTTCTGCCGTTTATCGTGCCCGATATTCTAAAGATAGGGCTTGCATTTTTGCTTGGCAACAGGCTTAAAAAATATGTGAAATAAATTACTTAGAGGAGATTTTTATATATGGAAAACGAAGAACTTATGAGCGTGCTTGAAGCGATTAAGAGAAACGAAATAGTGATAGAACGAACGGTCAGCCGCGAAAAACTTGCGCCGAACGCAAGCAAAATAGGCGGTAAGCCGTTTTTGCCCGCGGATTTTGTATGGCCGTATTTCGAGGGCGACAGCTATGAGGATGGTTGGGGCAACAGACCGCTTTCGTTTATTTGCCAAATCAACATTGATGAAGCAAAGGCGTACGACGAAGAAAACCTTTTGCCCGAAAAAGGTATGCTTTACTTTTTCTATGAATCCGCTTCGCAGACCTGGGGCTTTGACCCGAGCGACAAAGGCGCGGCAAGAGTATTCTATTATGAAAGCACGGAGGGATTTGGCGAGCTCGATTTCCCTGAAGATTTGAAAGAGGAATTTATAATAAAAGAAATGAGCCTTGAGTTTTCCGCTTCGGATTCATACCCCTCATTTGAAGAGCTTGAAATACACAGCGATGCAGACTGCGATTGGGATGAATACGACGAAGCGCTCGAAGAGCTGGGCATTGACGTAGAAGAAATAGAGAAGACCAAACTTTTGGGATATGCCGACCTCGTGCAGGGCGAAGCGCTTACTGAATGTGAGCGCATAAGCAGAGGGCTTTACTGCGGTGACCACGAAAGCTATGTAAACACCCCGGACGACGTGAAAGAGGAGATACAAAAGTGCGCCAAAGATTGGCTTTTGCTTTGCCAGATAAGCTCTTTTGAAGAAGACGGTTTTGAGCTTATGTTCGGCGATTGCGGGCTTATTTACTTTTATATAAAGAAAGAAGATTTGAAAAACAAGAATTTCGAAAACATCTGGCTTGTGCTCCAGTGTGGATAAAGAAAAAACTCGGTATATGCCGAGTTTTTTTATCTTATTCTTACGCTGATTTCGCCACCGCGCAGAACTGTATATTCGCCGTTTTCAAGCTTTACTATAAGCCCACCGCTGTCATCTATGCCGATAGCGGTGGCATTTTGCTTTTCACTGTTTTTTATAAAATATATGTCTTTACTCGTAACGTATGAACGCTCGCGGTATTCGGGCATAAATTCGCGTGCGGCGAGGTTTTCCGCGAAGGCAAAAAGCTCCCGTGCGATGCCTGCCGCTATTTCGTTTCTGTCTGCCTCTGTGTGCAGGGAAGCGGCGATGCCTTCTATATCCTCGGGGAAATCCTCTGTGGAAATGTTTATGCCTATGCCTACGGCAAAGCCTGCAAAACCGCCTTTTTCCATATCGAGCACAGATTCTGCGAGTATGCCGCAGATTTTTTTGTCTTCCGCATAAATGTCGTTTACCCATTTGATTTTAAGGGGCTTTTCTGTTACCCCGGCCAGAACGCGCACGACAGCTACAGCCGCCGCAGGAGTTAAGAGCGAAACTTCCTCGATAGGGAATACAGGCGGTATTATAACCGTGAAATAAAGCCCTGTGCTTTTGGGGGAATAGAATGTGCGGCCGAGCCTGCCGCGACCGCCCGTCTGCGCCTCTGCGGCGACCAGTGCCTTGCCGCGAAAGCCGCCCTCGATCATTCTTTTTGCTTCGTTATTTGTGGAATCTATTATATCGAAAACGCGCACGGTGCAAGAACCAAGAAGCTCGATTATTTTATTTTCTAAAAGCATATTTTTATACCCCCTTTACATTAGAAATTGTACCAAAAAAGCAAAAAAATGTCAATATTTTTAGTTGTTCATAATTATATCATTGATTTGTTGATTTTATTGTGTTATAATTATTAAGTTAAATTATATTATAGAATTTTGGTGATGAAATGCAGTATAAATTTGTGGCAACCTGCCTTTTCGGGCTGGAGCATACGCTGGGCGAGGAAATTGATGCGCTCGGCTATAAAAGGCTCGAAACCATAGACGGCAGAATTATTTTCGAGGGCGATATTTCAGCGATACCGCGCTGTAATATCTGGCTTCGCACGGCGGAGCGTGTGTTTATTTTGCTCGGGCGCTTCCGTGCGACTACTTTTTCCGACCTTTTTGACGGTACTTATGCTATACCGTGGGAGCAATTGGTGGGCAAAAACGATGCTTTCCCTGTGAAAGGTCACTCTATAAAAAGCACGCTTTTCAGTATACCCGATTGCCAGAGCATAGTTAAAAAGGCGGCGGTCAAGCGCCTTTCCGACAAATACGGTATATCCTGGTTTCAGGAAAGCGGAGTAAAATACCAGATAGAGTTTTTTATACTCAAAGACGAAGTGTTTATGATGATAGACACCTCCGGTGTGGCTCTGCACAAGCGAGGCTACCGCCCACAGACGCTTGTTTCCCCCTTGCGAGAAACGCTTGCGGCTGCTTTGGCGAAAATGGCGCGCCCTCGCGAGGATGTGCTATTTTGGGACCCGTTTTGCGGTAGCGCTACCATACCGATAGAGGCTTCGCTTATTATGACGAACACCGCCCCGGGGCTTGAACGCGGATTTGCGGCGCAGGGCTTTGCCGTCGTGCCGCAGGAGTTGTGGAAGCAGGCAAAGGACGAGGCACGCGACCTTATAAACCGCGACACGAAATTTGAAGCTTACGCTTCCGACATTTCACCCGAGGCGCTGAAAAATGCGAGAAGCGCTATCTCCAAATCGGGTATGAAGGAACATATAAAGCTTTTCGAGCGCAACGCGCTGGAAATTACCACAGAGGGGCGCAGGGGTACTATAGTGTGTAACCCACCGTACGGAGAACGCCTTGGCACACTGGAAGAAGCGGAGGTGCTTTACCGCGATATGGGTAAGCACTTCAAAACGCTCGACAATTGGCAGATCTACGTTATAACCTCACACGAACGATTTGAAAAGCTATACGGCAGACGTGCCGACAAAGTTCGCA
>JAFTLJ010000004.1 GCA_017456005.1 Clostridia bacterium
ATGTTGAAGTTAAGCTTACAGTTTTTTGCTCATAAAAAAGGTGTTGGTTCTACAAAGAACGGCCGCGACAGTAACGCGCAGAGACTCGGCGTTAAGAAATATGACGGCGAAAGCGTAATCGCAGGCAACATCATCGTTCGCCAGAGAGGCACTAACGTACATCCCGGCGCAGGCGTTGGCATCGGCAAAGATGACACACTCTTCGCTCTTATCGATGGCACAGTTAAATTTGAGCGCATCGCAGGCAACAAGAAACGTGTTAAAGTTGTTGCAGCTGAATAATTTTATTTGAGCAAGAAAATCCGTACTTTAAAGGTACGGATTTTTGTTTTAAAGTCGCAAATGACTTTTTCGGCGGACACGAAACATTTTTCGAATATTTACAAAAATATCATTGCATAAATACAAAAAACGTGGTATACTTAACCTAATGTAATTTTCGGAGGTCAAAATGAAAACAGCAGAAAAAATCTTTTCCTTTATAAAAGCTTTCCTTGGGCATACGGGTTTCTATTTCACACTCGTGGTTATGGCGTTTAATATTTTTATCGCGGTGAATTACCCCTACGGCAACAAGGTTTTTGAAACGAAGATGTTTGGGTGGATACTTCTTTTTTCCGCGATATACGCGCTTTGCAATTTCGTTTTGGATTTTAAGTTTATAGAATCTTATATAGCAAAGCTTGCCATTCATTACGTTCTTATAGTGCTCGATTTTGCGCTCGTTATGGCATATGGCTCGGGTGCGTCTTCTTCCTCCAAGGGTATGGTGTTCGTTATAATAGCTTTCGCTTTCGCATACCTTATAGTAGAGGCGGTTCGTGGGGTTATCTACAGCGTTACGCACAAAAAGAAAAACGAAGAAGAGGAATACAGTTCACTTTTCACAAAATGATAAGAAAAACAGGACGCTTGTGCCGCCGCACAGGCGTTTTTTTCTTTCCGAAAACAGAGGGGATTTCATCAGATTGTGCATAGTGTATAAAAACCAAACACAATTTATGTTATACTTGAATTGTGAATTTTCACATTAAATTTGTTGACAAAACTTACATTTTTGGTTATAATAGTTGTAACAGCAGATAACTCTGCTATTTTGGGAATTTTTTTCAACAATATTTTTTAGAAAGGATTTAATTATGAAAAAAATTATTGCACTCATCTTGGCTACTATTATGGTGATGTTCGCAGTTGCAGCTTGCGGTGGTAACAAGCCTGCTGAAACTACAGCTAAACCGAACACACCTGACAATGGCAGCACATCCACTTCTACAACAGCACAGTCCACAACACAGGCTACTACGACAACAGAACAGGTTGTAGTTCCTGATCCTTACACAGCACTTGCATACCTCCCCACAGGTAAAGACGTTGCTGTTAACGTTGTTACAGGCGAAGAAATCGGCAAGCTCACAGCAGGTACAGGCATCGAGCTCAAAGGCGGTTACTTCTACGTTGTAGACGTTGTTCCCGCAGAAGGCAAACAGACAGCTACAAAAGAAATCGGCTCCGCAGTTACAGACAAAAAGGTAGCATTGGGTTGGACAAACGTTATGTCCAATGGCAAAGTATTGAGCTACACATCTTATTTCCATCGTGAAAAAGCAGCTTCTGGCAAAACATCGGACGGTACTGCACTTGGTACGCTCAACTATAACTTCTGCTATATGGATCTTGCAACTCTTAACACAGCTCTTGAAGGTACAGGTCTTGGCAACTTTGGTACAATCACATTAAAAGCGCTCGCAGGAGAAGCTACATCATTTGCTTTCGGCACAGATCCTGATAGCGAAGAACTTATCACAGACTACAAATGGAACTTCGTATATGTTGGTTACAACGGTGAATCTTACGGCAAAGCTACGGGTACAACATACACTCCCGTTGCTATGAACGCAAAAGACATCATCTACTCTGCTTGCGACGTAGCTTTGGGTAACGAAATTGGAACACTCAGAGGTCTTAACGTAACAGCAATGGATAACTATAAGGCTCCTGAATCCGTTGTTGCTTTCAATGGTAAATATAATGGTACATCCATTCAGGAAACACATGTTGCTAACTTCAAGAATGGCTTCGTTCCTGTAAAATACGCAGCAGCTAAGAAAAACTATGATGCAACAATCACAGGCGACGTAACAGAAGCTTCCGTTGCAGCAACACTCGCAACAGCTAACGCAGCTCTCACAGCAGCTCAGAAGGCTTTCGACGATGCAGTTGCAGCTAACGCTTCCGTAAAAGCTCTCAAAGAAGCTCTCGATGCAGCAGCAGCAGCTCTCGAAGCAGCTAAACAGGCAGCATATGAAGCAAAAGCAACACACGAAACAGAAAAAGCTAAAGACAAGAACAGCCAGGCAACAGCTGATGCTCAGGCAGTAAGAACAGAAAAAGAAGCTGCTCAGACAACAGCTCAGGCAGCTTACGATGCAGCTAAAGCGGCATTCGACGGTGCAGTAGCTTCCGATTCTTCTCTCGCAGCTCTCAACACAACTCTTACAGATGCTACAACAGCTCAGAAGACAGCTAACACAAACCAGACAAGAGTTGACGAATATAAGAAATGGTCTGAACTCTATGCTAAATTCACGGCAGCTTATGCTGATCTTGCTAACGTAGCTCTTTGGAATACAGAAGATATGGCTAATTCTGCTATTATAAACATGTTCAAAGGTGTTGAAGAACCTGTTCTTCCCAGCTTCACATACTACTATAATGAAGCTACAGATACATACACAGTATTTGTTACATCTATGACAGCAGAAAATATGGTAGAGTTCTTCTACAACAACGACGCTATCAAATAATTAAAATTTCATAAAACGAAAAACAGGCGAAAGCCTGTTTTTTGTTTTGTAAAAACTTTTTTGTAATTTTTTAAAAAAGTATTGACAAATCATTTTGTTTGTGGTATTCTAATTAGGCGTTAAGGCGATGCCCCATTAGCTCAGAAGGTAGAGCACATGACTTTTAATCATGGTGTCCGGAGTTCGACTCTCCGATGGAGCACCAAATCCGAGGTTTTCAAAAACCTCGGATTCTTTTTTTGTCTGCGGAATGAGCATCGGGCGCAAAGTACAGTTAAAGAGCCGATATGGATTTGTTTCCGTATCGGCTTTTCTATTACCGCTTCCTCCGTGGTATATACTCGGGAACACAACGCCTTATTCCGTCGTTTTTTCTTTTTTATATCTTATTTCGCCGTTTTCTGCATAGCAAAGAACTGTTTCGCCTGTGCGAAAGATTCAACGCAAAAATTCTTCTGCAAAAGTATCCTCTATAAGCCGTGCGCTTTCTCTGCGTGCCTCTCTTGCGCCGCTGTTTTTGTTAAAACCGCGTTCTGCTATAAGCGAAAGCGCACTTTCTGCGAAAATTATCTTTATGCCAAGCTTTTCTATGCGCGCGCCGACCTCCGCCAGCATACTTTCCGCTATTTTTCGTATACTTTCGTTGCTCAAATGCTCGAAAACTATAATTTCGTCTACACGCCCCAAAAATTCGGGGCGAAAATGCTCTTTAAGCGCGGAAACGGCGGATTTTTTTGCGTTTTCGCTGTTCGCACTTGCGTTTTCCGCGCCAAAACCGAGCGCGCTTTTTTGCATAAGCGCAGAAGCACCGATGTTCGAGGTCATTATTATAACGGCGTTTTTGAAGCTTGCACGTGTGCCCTTTGCATCTGTAAGCATGCCATCATCTAAGATCTGCAAAAAGAGGTTGAAAATATCGGGGTGCGCCTTTTCCACCTCGTCGAAAAGCACCACGGAATACGGCGCGCGGCGTATGCGCTCCGTTAGCCCACCGCCATCCTCAAAGCCCACGTAGCCGGGCGGCGAGCCTATCAGCTTTGCCACGCTGTGGCTTTCCATATATTCGCTCATATCCAGCCGTATCATCGCCTCGCGAGAGCCGAAAAGCGCGGCGGCAAGCTCGCGTGCGAGCTCTGTTTTGCCTACGCCCGTGGGGCCGAGGAAAATAAATGAGCCCACGGGGCGCGCAGGGTCTGCCAGCCCCAGCCTGCCGCGCCGCACGGCGCGGCAAACTGCACGCACGGCGCTCTCTTGCCCTATGACCTTGGCGCACAACCTTTCTTCCAGGCGCAGGAGCATTTCTTTTTCGCTTTCCGCAAGCTTCGCCACGGGTATTTTCGTCCACATCGTAACCACCGCCTCTACGTCTGCGGCGGTAAGCTCCAGCTTTTTTGCTTCTGTCTCGGCTTTCCATTCCGCTTTGCGCTTTTCATATTCTTCCTCTGCGCGCACGGCACGCTCGCGCAGTTCGCCCGCGAGCGTAAAATTTTGTGCGCGTATGGCGTTTTCTTTTTCTTCTCCCAACTTTTTGGCTGTGTTTGCGAGCGCGGCAATATCTCGCGGAAGTGTAAAGCTGGTAAGCCGTTTGCGCGAGGCGGCTTCGTCTATAAGGTCTATGGCTTTGTCGGGCAGAAATCTATCCGTAATATAGCGCACGGAAAGCTCCACCGCCGCGCGCACCGCCGCATCGGGTATTTTCACGCCGTGGTGCGCCTCGTATTTTGCGCGCAAGCCCTCTATTATTTTAACAGCCCCCTCGGGCGTGGGTTCGTCTATGCTCACGGGTTGAAAGCGGCGCTCCAGCGCGGCGTCTTTTTCTATGTGCTTGCGGTATTCCTCTATGGTCGTAGCGCCTATAAGCTGTATTTCGCCGCGCGCGAGTGCCGGTTTTAGTATATTTGCCGCATCCACCGCCCCCTCTGCCGAGCCTGCGCCTACGATGGTGTGCAGTTCGTCTATGAAAAGTATGATATTTCGCCTGCCTGCCACCTCGCCCATGACCTTTTTTATTCTGTCTTCAAATTCGCCGCGGTATTTTGCCCCTGCCACCATTGCACTTATATCCAGCATGACCACGATTTTGCCGGCGAGCGCCTCGGGCACGTCGCCCGAGGCTATGCGCATGGAAAGCCCCTCCACCACGGCGGTCTTGCCCACGCCGGGCTCGCCGATAAGGCATGGGTTATTTTTGCTCCTGCGCGAAAGTATCTGTATAACACGCTCGGTTTCTACGTCGCGCCCGATAACGGGATCGAGCAGCCCTGCACGCGCGCTTTCCGTAAGGTCCTTGCCGAATTGTAGCACGGCAGAGGGGGCGGTGCTCTGGCGCGTGCGCTCCCGCGTGCGTGCGCCGCTTATATCACCCAAAAAAACGCTTATATCGTTCTGTATTTCCCCCACGCTCGCACCCTGCGAAATGAGCATCTTCACGGCTACGCTTTCTCGCTCGGAAAGAAGCGCCAGAAGTAAATGTTCCGTGCCTATATAAACTTGCCCGTATTTTTCTGCTTCGGCGGCTGAGGCTTCTATAATCCTGCGTAAACGCGGTGTCATATCGCGCGCGTCTATTCGACTCTCGCCCGCTGCCCCCGAGATCTCCTTTGCCACGGCAAGCGTGGAGCTGTACGTTATCTCGTGCGAAAAAAGTATGCCCGAAGCCACGCTGCAGCTCGTTTTAAGCAGCGAGAGCAGAAGATGCTCTGTGCCTACGTAAGTGTGCCCCAGCGCGCTTGCCTCGCGCGCAGAGCCATCTAAAACCTCCGATGCGAGCTTTGTAAATTTGTTTTTCAAAATTCCACCTCTAAAATATTTTCTCCATAAGATTATATTAACAAAAACTTATTTTTACTCACTAAAAATGCGAAAATTTTTAAATACCCGTTGTAAGATACTTAAAAATATAGTAGAATAAATATATAATACAAGCATCGGAGGTTTTATCGTGCTTTCCAAGATATACACAATGGGGCTTTTCGGTATAGACGGCTATATGGTGAGCGTGGAGTGCAATATGCGCAACAAGCTTTTTTCATTTGAGATAGTCGGGCTGCCGGATGCCGCGATAAAAGAATCCAAGGAGCGTGTGCGCTCCGCATACGAAAACAGCGGTTTTGAGTTTCCCGATACGGAAATAACGGTAAACCTCGCGCCGGCAGACAAAAAGAAGGAGGGCTCCTCCTTCGATCTCGCTATTTTGGTGGCGATAATGAAAAGTGCAGGTATAATAGACCCCGATATGGATACCGACAAAATGTGCTTTGCAGGCGAGCTCTCACTTTCCGGCGAGGTGCACGGCACAAACGGCTTTTTGCCCATGTGCATAGCTGCACGCGATGCCGGGATAAAAGAAATTTTCGTGCCATGTGACAAAGCGGCGGAGGCAGCCGTTGTAAATGGTGTAACCGTTTACCCCGTGCCTGACGTGCTTACGCTCGTGCGTCACTTGAACTGTGAAGAGCTTATAGCGCCGCAAAATCCGGACGAAGCCATTTTCGATAAAACGCGCAACTATTCGGGGCTTGATTTTTCAGACGTTAAAGGTCAGCTTTTTGCCAAGCGCGCGCTGGAGGTTGCTTGCGCCGGCGGTCACAACGTGTTGCTCATAGGCCCTCCAGGTACGGGCAAAAGCATGCTTTCCAAGCGCATACCTACTATCTTGCCCGAAATGACGTTTGAAGAATCGCTCGAAACCACAAAGATACATTCCGTAGCAGGCATGCTTCGCCCGGGAGTTTCGCTTATAACAGAGCGCCCATTCCGCGCGCCGCACCACACTATGTCCAGCGCAGGGCTGGCGGGCGGCGGAAAAATACCTACTCCCGGCGAAATTTCGCTCGCGCACGGCGGCGTGCTGTTCCTGGATGAGCTGCCCGAATTTCCGCGCCCCGCTATGGAGGTTCTGCGACAGCCGCTGGAGGATGGCAAGGTGACTATAACGCGCGTGGGCGGCAAGCTCACTTTCCCATGCGAATTTATGCTCGTGTGCGCGATGAACCCGTGCAAATGCGGCTATTTCGGCCACCCTACAAAGAAGTGCACCTGCTCTCCTGCAGATATAAAAAAATATATGTCTAAAATAAGCGGACCGCTTCTCGACAGAATAGATATTCAAATAGAGATGCCATCGCTTTCATATGAGGAGATAACAGACACCAAGCCTGCCGAAAAAAGCGCCGATATACGCGCACGCATAAACGAAGCGCGCGCTTTTGCGCACGAACGCTACGTGGGCGAAGAAAAGCTTTACTGCAACGCCGAGCTTTCGCCGCGGCAAATACAAAAATACTGCGTTATGAGCGAAAAAGCAAGCGCTATGCTCAAAAAAGCTTTCGATAGGCTCGGCCTTTCTGCACGTGGGTATGACCGCATACTGCGCGTGGCACGCACCATTGCGGACCTTGAAAAAAGCGAAATTATAGAAGAAAACCACATTGCGGAAGCGATTCGTTTCCGCACACTCGACAGAAAATATTGGAGTTGAAAATATGAAATCCATAAGAGATATTTATAAAATAGGCAGAGGCCCTTCCAGTTCCCACACCATGGGACCTCAGGCTGCCTCCATACGCTTTGCGAAGAAATATCCTCAAGCGGCAAAATACAAGGTAATACTCTACGGCTCGCTTGCCAAAACAGGCAAAGGGCACCTTACAGACGTGGCAATAAACGAAGTTCTGCCGCCTTCTAAAACAGAAATAATTTTCTGCATGGATTATATTCCGCTGCCGCACGAAAATACTATGGATTTTTTTGCGTATGATGCAAACGGTGCGGAGATAGGCTATATGCGGATAATGAGCATAGGAGGAGGCGATATAGCTGAAGAAGGCGAAGTACCGGTAGAGGCGGAGGACGTTTACAAGGAGAACACCTTCGCAGAAATTGCGGCGTACTGTAAAAAGCGCAATATTCGCATAAGCGATTACGTGGAAGAAAACGAGGGCGAAAGCATTTGGGCATACCTTTCCGAGGTTTGGGAATGTATGCGACACACTATTCACGAGGGGCTAACTACCACGGGTGTGCTTGCCGGTGGGCTCGGTGTAGAGCGCAAAGCAGCTTACCTTTACAATCAGCGTCATATAGATGAAAGCAAAGCCACGAGGGAAACGCGAATAGTTTGCTCCTACGCATTTGCGGCGAGCGAGCAAAATGCGGGCGGCGGCATTATGGTAACGGCCCCAACTTGCGGCGCTTCGGGTGTTCTGCCTGCTGTGCTTAAATACAAAAGCGATACGCTGGGATACAGCGAGGATGCGGTTTTGCGCGCGCTTGCCGTTGCAGGCGTGATAGGCAACCTTGTAAAGCGAAATGCCTCTGTCAGCGGTGCAGAGTGCGGTTGCCAGGCGGAAATAGGCACGGCTTGCTCTATGGCGGCGGCGGCGCTCGCAGAGCTTTTTGATATGGGTATAGACCAGATAGAGTACGCTGCGGAAATAGCTATGGAGCACCATCTGGGGCTCACGTGCGACCCCGTTTGCGGCTTGGTGCAGATACCGTGCATAGAGCGCAACGCCGTAGCGGCTATGCGCGCCATAAACGCAGTAACGCTTGCTTCCTTCCTTACATTTACGAGAAAAATTTCTTTTGATAACATTATAGAAACCATGTATGAAACAGGCAAGGACCTACACGAGCGCTACCGAGAAACCTCTGAGGGCGGTCTTGCCAAGCTTTACAGACAAATGTAAAAAAGTTGCCTTCGGCAACTATAAAATGCCCGAAAATCGGGCATTTTTGCATAAGGAAAACTTTTTTTGAACAAGCAATTGCGCACGGTTTGCGCGCAATTTCCCATGTTATGAAAAAGAAAAAACAGATACTTGCGTATCTGTTTTTCTTTTGTAAAAAGTTCTGTAAGATCAGTCTGTCATATTGTCGAAGTAGCCCTGAACGAGTACGATGGGTGTACCTTTATCGCCGGAGCCGCTTGTGAGGTCGCAAAGAGAGCCGATAAGGTCTGTAATACGGCGGGGTGTTGTACCCTGGGATGCCATAGTGCCTTTAAGGTCGGAATCTTTGTGGCGGATAGCTTCTTCGATAGCTTTTTTGAGTTCCGCACCGCTGAGGGAAGCGAAATCGTTGTCTGCGAGGTATTTGAGCTTGAGCTCGTTGGGAGTGCCTTCGAGTCCTTTTGTGTATGCGGGCGCAACAACCGGGTCTGCAAGCTCCCAAATTTTGCCCACAGGGTCTTTGAAAGCGCCGTCGCCGTATACCATAACTTCGATGTGCTTGCCGGTGCGTTCAAGGAACTGTTCCTGCATAGCGTTTACCATATCGAAGCAATCGTTGGGGAAGAGCTTTATCGTATCTTCCGTGGATTTGTTGGAGCCGAGCAAGCCGTATCTTGTGTTGAAGCCGCTGCCGTTTACGGGCTGAGTGAGGATGTCGTCAAGACCTGCTACGCGTTTAGCGCCTGCGGCACGCAAAATGCGTTTTGTACGTGCGCGGCTGTGAATATCGCAAGTGAGCACGTTTTCTGTGTAGCGCAAGATAACGCGAGGGTCGTTGGCGAGAATGATCTCTGCTTCTGCACCGCAAGAACGGATAAGGTCGCCGTAGTACTGAACGTAGTCTACGTTTGTAAAGGGGTGGCGGTTTTCACCGAAAAGCTCTCTGTATCTCGCTTCGCTGAGAACGTCTGTATAGGGGTTGATGCCTGCTTCGTCGAGCTGGTCGAGCGAAACGATGGCGTTGCCCACCTCGTCGCTGGGGTAGTTGAGCATCAATACAACTTTTTTTGCGCCTTTTGCGATACCGCGCAAGCAAATTGCAAAACGGTTACGGCTGAGGATCGGGAAAATAACACCGATCGTTTCACCGCCCAATTTTTCCTTTACGTCTGCTGCTATTGCATCAACAGACGCATAATTTCCCTGTGAGCGTGCAACAACGGATTCCGTTACTGCGACAACATCGCGGTTGCGGAGCGCAAAGCCTTCTGCCTCTGCCGCTTCCAAGACGCTATCAACCACGATGCCGGCGATATCGTCGCCTTCGCGGATGATAGGGCAACGAATGCCCCTTGAAATTGTACCTGTTTTTCTTTCCATAAAAAAATTCCTCCTGATGCTTGACTTTTTTACATATCTTATTATAATACAATTATAGACATAAGTAAAGTAGGTAAATCTCGCAACAGTTATAAGGAGAGCTTATATGAAAACAAAACTTGACTATTACAGAGTTTTTTATGAAACAGCGCGCTATTCCTCTTTTTCCATAGCGGCAGAAAATTTGTACGTTTCCCAATCTGCCATTTCACAGTGCATACGCCAGCTGGAAAGGGACCTCAGCGCCCAGCTTTTTGTAAGAACACGCCGCGGCGTTACGCTTACCAAGGAGGGGGTGCTGCTCTTCCAAAAGGTAGAAAGCGCCATGCAAGCCATAGAGCAGGGTGAAACATTGCTTGCGAGGCTGCACCACCTCGAAAGCGGCTCGCTCGTTATTGCCGCGGGCGACTCTATAACCACACATTACCTTTTGCCTTATATTGAAAAATTCCACGCAATCTACCCCGATATTCGCATAGAAATGGCAAACTCCTATTCGCACCATATGCTGGAATGTGTTAAGGAGGGCAAGGCAGAGCTTGCTTTTGTAAACCTGCCAATAGAGGACGACGAGCTTTGCATAGAGCCTTGCCTTACCGTGCACGATATTTTTGTGTGCGGTGCGGAATACGATATGAAAGAGCGCTACACTTGGGAAGAGCTTGCGGAAGAACCGCTGATACTGCTGGAATCCAACTCCACCTCGCGCAGATATTTAAACGATAAATTCGGCGAAAAGGGAATAAAGCTAAAACCGCAGATAGAATTTGCCGTGCACGATTTGCTTTTGCGATTTGCCTCTATAAACTTTGGTATTTCCTGCGTTGTAGAGGAGTTTTCCGAAGAGAGCCTTGAAAAGGGAATAGTGCGCCGCGTGCCCGCAGAGCCGCCGCTTCCCGCACGCAGTGTGGGGTGCGCTTACCTAAAGCACAATCCGCTTTCTTTGGCGGCGCAGGAGTTTTTGGAGCTGATACACGAAGAAGAAAACGTAAAGTGAAAAAACAAAAAGGAACTTCTTGCCGAAGTTCCTTTTTTATTCGCTTGTATTAAATTACATACCGAATTTAGCTGTGTTGATCTTAACGCCGGGGCCCATTGTAGAAGCTACAACGCAGCTCTTAACGTACTGACCTTTGCAAGCAGCGGGTTTTGCTTTGATAACAGCGCCCATGAGAGCGTCGAAGTTAACCTGGAGCTTTTCTGCACCGAAGGAAGCTTTACCGATGGGGCAGTGGATGATGTTTGTCTTATCAAGACGGTATTCAACCTTACCTGCTTTAGCTTCTGTTACAGCGCGAGCAACGTCGGGAGTAACTGTGCCTGCTTTGGGGTTAGGCATAAGGCCTTTAGGACCGAGAACTTTACCAAGACGACCGATAACGCCCATCATGTCGGGGGAAGCGATAACTACGTCGAACTCGAACCAGTTTTCTGTCTGGATCTTTGCAACCATGTCTTCTGCGCCTACGTAATCTGCGCCTGCGGCTTTAGCAGCTTCTGCTTTGTCGCCTTTTGCAAATACGAGTGTTCTAACCTTTTTACCTGTACCGTTGGGGAGAACAACTGCGCCACGAACCTGCTGGTCTGCGTAACGGCTGTCTACGCCAAGTCTGATGTGAAGTTCGATTGTTTCATCGAATTTTGCTTTAGATGTCTGGCATACGAGTGCGAGAGCTTCTTCTGCATCGTAAAGTTTTGTTTTGTCAACGAGCTTTGCGCTGTCCTGATATTTCTTACCTTTAAACATTGTTAGTTCTCCTCCTTTCAGTCAACTACCGTGATACCCATGCTACG
>JAFTLJ010000039.1 GCA_017456005.1 Clostridia bacterium
CAAAATCAACGTCATCCGCTATATGTTAAGTGACGTTCAGGCATCGTAATCTAAAAAAGAAAGGATGTGAATTTAGGAAGAAAGGAAAGTGAACTGATTGGATTATAACTATTGTAATCCTTTTCTCCTTAACCAACTTGACACCATCGACACAGAGGAGCTTATGGCAACACCGTATGCCCCAAAAGACTTCATCGTGGCAGAATTTTTACCCGAAGGGCTTACTCTGCTTTGCGGTCCTTCCAAGATAGGTAAATCGTGGTTTGTGCTTCAGCTTTGCCTTTGCGTTTCGCTGGGCGTAAGATTTATGGGCTTCAACACGACGAAATGCGACGTGCTTTATCTCGCGCTGGAAGATACTTTCCAACGAGTGAAAGACCGTATTGCCCGCCTGACCGATGAAACTCCAACAAACCTGCGCTTTGCCGTGCAGGCAGGAACACTCGGCGGCACGCTCGAAGAACAGCTCACACTTCACAAAGAAAAGTATCCCGAAACAAAGCTCGTGATAATAGATACGCTTCAAAAAGTTCGCGGTGCTTCCGACACCAAGCACAACACTTCTGCTTACAGCAAGGACTATGCCGACGTCTGTGCTCTGAAGAAGCTCGCCGATGAGCTCTCCATTGCCATCGTGCTTGTGCATCATCTTCGCAAGGCGCAGGACAAGGACGACCCCTTCAACGAGATTTCGGGTTCAACGGGGCTTATGGGCGCAGCCGACACAGCGCTTCTGCTCAAGAAGTTTGATCGCGGCTCCAACTATGCCGAGTTTCTGTGGACGGGGCGCGACGTGAAGGACGGAGGTTTGTTTCTAACCTTTGAAGATTGCACTTGGACAATGATCAAAGGCGATGTGATTCGTGACACAACTTGTTACCGAAGGCTGAGCCCCATCGTCTACAAGGCTTGCGAGTATATCAAAGAGCACGGGCACTTCAAAGGCACTGCAAGCGAACTGCTCACACTTCTTGGTGCGGACAACGTGAAGCCCAACGTGCTTACGAGGAACCTTTCCACCGAAGCATACGACTATCTCAAGGAGGTAGGTATTCTATACACCTCAGGGCGAACAGGCAGCGGCAGATGGATAGAGCTGACTCTCAAACCGAGTGACGGTAATGACGCAAAAGACACGAGCGAAGAAATACCGTCACAACCGTCACTTTGCGTCACTTCATAAGATTTTTAATGACACGTAATGAAGAAAAAAGAGGTGCGCGCGAAAAGTGCTGTCTTTTAGTGTAGCGAGCATAGGAAATGTACTGCATCCGTGTACTGCGCGGATGCCCATTTCCTGCGTATTCTGCGATACGATTGGGGCTTTGCGCCCCTATTACCCCGCGAGAAAAATGACGGTAAAAACAAAAATTTGTGACGATAAAAATCAAAAAAGTTTAAGGAGAAAACAATGAAAAACATCAAAAATTTCAGCAAAGAAATCAAGAAAAATACTCAAAACGAAACTCAAAAATCAACCGAAACCGTCACCGTAAGGCTGACGGAACGCGAGAAAAACAGGCTTCGAAAACTTGCTTCGGCTTGCAAAATTTCGCAAACTCAACTCATAAAAAAGCTCATCGAAGGCGCAGAACTCCGCGCAATTCCGCCCGAAGAATTTTATAAAATCTGCGAATACCTCGGCTGTATACGCGAAGAAATTTTCACGCGCTGCGCCCATAAGAAAGAGTACAAAGACCAAATTATTTCTCTGAACGAAGCCGTTTCGGAGTTCAAAAACGCCTGCAAGCTTTTCTACGACGAAGGAATTTTCGGCGCGGCTTACGCGAAATGCGGCGAAGATTTTTTACACGAAATGGAAGAAAGCGAAGCCATGTTCGGCGGAATTTACGGTGAGGAATGACTATGGCTACAACAAAAATCTGGGCCGTGAAAGACTCCATCGCGCGCGTTATAGACTACGCCTCCAACCCCGAAAAAACAGAGCTTGACGACCTTGCAAAAGCCATACACTATGCCGCCGACGGGCAGAAAACCAAATATCGCGAGGACGAAAAAACGTTTCTTGTAAGCACTATAAATTGCGCGGGCGACCCGTACAATGCGATGTCTGCCGTGCGCGAGCACTTCGGAAGCAGAGGCTCTGTGCTCGCCTTTCACGCCTACCAAAGCTTCAAACCCGGCGAGGTAACTCCCGAAATATGCCACAAGATAGGCGTCGAACTTGCAGAAAATCTTTGGGGCAAGGAGTATCAGGTTTTGGTTGCCACGCATATGAACAAATCGCACCTGCACAACCACATTATAATAAACCCCATTTCGATTATCACCGGCAAAAAGCTCGATAGCGGATACGCAAACTATTTCCGTTTGCGCGAAGCATCTGACGAAATTTGCCATCAAAACGGGCTTTCCATAATCAAAAACCCCAAGGCAAAGACACCGCGCAACATATATTTTGCAGAAAAAGCGGGCGAGCCTACGCGGTATAACCTTATGCGCTCGGCTATTGACGAGGCAAAGAAATTGGCGACCAACGGTCGGGAATTTCTTCTCTATCTTCACGACAGAGGTTATGATTTCGACAGAAACGAGGGCGGCAAATACCCCAAAATAAAGCCTGTGGGCGCGCAGAAATGGACGAGGCTTTATCACCTCGGCGAACCCTATTCTCTTGAAGAAATCGACAAAGCAATACGCGAAAACAGCCGAAACGGGCTTGCAAGCTACGGCGCGAGAATGTCTTATACAAAACGGAGCAACCTTGCCTACAGCATACCGCGCCAGCACTGGCTCTACGTAAAAGAAAACGATTTCGGTCCGCTTCTCAATCTCGTGCTCACGTTTGTTTATCTTTTGGGCGGTCCCGACCTTATCACACCCGAAGCACCCGCGCCGAGATACCACCCCATTACTCCCGAAATGCGCGAAGCCACGCGAAAATGTGAAATGTATTCCCGCCAGGCAGTTATTATGGGCAGAGAAAACATCAACACAAAAGAAGATGCCGATGCATTTCTTCTGCGTACGGAGCGCACGCTTTTGGAACTGGAGAGAAAGCGAAAAGACCTTTACAACAGTATTCGCCACGAAGATTCCGACGAAATGAGAGCACGAGTGCAAAAAGAAATCCACGCTTTATCCGCCGAAATGAAACCACTTCGCAGGCAGATTGCAGATATAAAAAACGTGCTTGAACGCTCGGGCGTAATGCGCGAAATGGTGGAAAAAGAGGAACAAATGCGCCGCGAACAGTTGGAACGCGAATATCTGCTCCGCCGTTCGGAAGTCGCAGAACTTCAAAAAACCTTACCTAACGCACAAGAAAAAGAAGAAAAAACTTTACAAAAAACGGAACGCACCGTATAACTTGTGAGCCATCGGCACACAAGTGCGGAACTTCCCGCCCGGTGGGCGAGAAGTTCTGCACCGGTGGTGCAGAAGTTAAAAACAAAACTTCGTCCCACGCGGAGACGAAGTGAAAAAACTTCGAACTCGAAGGTTTTTTTACGCGGAATCGCATATTTGACGAGAGAAAATTTCTATTATATAATGGACTCGCTCCGGTAAAAAAACACCAAATTCACAAACAGAAAGGAGAATCTTATGGTTGCAGGACACCTGCGAGAAAAAAACGGATATTTTTACTGTGTTTTAAGCTACACAGACTACTCAGGCAAAAGAAAACAAACTTGGAAATCCACGGGGCTTCCCGTAAGGGGCAACAAAAAACGCGCCGAAGCAAAGCTTATGGAGCTTCGCAAATCATTCGTAATCCCCGAAGCATCGGAAGAAAACCTCGAATTTAACGATGGAATGCTTTTCACGGATTTTATGAGGGCTTGGCTTGAAATTGTACGCACAACCGTTGTCCCCACAACTTTCGGCGGATATCAAACAATGGTCGAGAAAAAGTTTATTCCCTATTTCGAGAAAAAGGAATTGCTTATTTCAGACGTTCAAGCAAAAGATTTGCAATCCTTCTATCTGCACGAAAGGAAAACGCTTTCCGGCACGACGGTCAAGCACGAGCACGCGCTTCTTCACAAAATTTTGAAGCACGCATATCGAATGGACCTCATTTCCCACAATCCCGCAGAAAAGGTAGACCCGCCACGCGCAGAAAGATTTGAAGGCTCTGCGTATACGGAAGAAGAACTCGCTCTACTTATAGAGAAAACGTGGAACCACAAGCTTGGGCTCTTGATTTACGTTACGGCTCTGCTCGGATTGCGCCGAAGCGAGGTATTGGGGCTTCGCTGGAAAGCCATCGATTTTGAAGAAAACAAAATCACCATCAATCACACAGTCACAGACGCGCGCATCGACGGTCAAACCGTAGTTATCGCCGCAGACCGCACAAAGACAAAATCGAGCTACCGCAGTTTTCCTATGTCGGAAACCGTGCGCGAAAAGCTCCTTGCTTGGCGGGAAGTACAACAGCAAAACCGCAAGATTTGCGGAAACTGCTACAATATGGACGATATAGATTACGTGTTTACCGACGAAATGGGCAACCGTTTCAAGCCAAGGTATATCGAAGATGCTTTTCCGAAGCTTCTCAAAAAGCACGGACTTCGCAAAATACGCTTTCACGATCTGCGCCACACCTGCGCTACCCTGATGCACAAAATGGGGCTTTCGCCGAAAGAAGTTCAAGACTATTTGGGGCATTCCACAGTAAGTGTAACGCTTAATATTTACACACATCTGGACTGGAGCAGCAAGGAAAACGCCGCAAAAGTCATGGAACACGCTGTAAAGCTACCCGAAAACATGCAAATTTCAACCCCTTGGAAAGCGTAAAAAGCCTTGCGGCACAAGACTTTTTATCATTTAGGAGAGAACGAAAAGGTTCTCTCCACAGCAAGAAAATATCACTTAATAAAAAAGATTTTTTTGCTCTGAACAAAGCAAAAAACACCTAATTTATAGTGAATACCACTAAAAATCAAGTGTTTTTTTGTTGAAACTGGCGGAGGCAGAGGGATTCGAACCCTTGTGTGCATGTGCTCAAACGGTTTTCAAGGCACATCAACCAGTCGGAAATTGACGGATTTTGCGCGATGATAAAAGACGATAAAAGAAGCTGAAACCCCAGTGTTTACAAGGGTTTTCGGCTCTTTTTTGTTCGAACCTCGAAAAATCCCCGTGCCGTAAAGCATAGCGATTTCTAAAAATATTTCTAAAAATATTTCTAAAAAATTTTTAGAAATTGTTTTAGAAATGCATACCCGTTTGTGTGGCTGTTGTTGCCGCGTGTCAGGGACAGCCACATGCTTTTCTGCTGATATTATAGCATAGAATCGGAAAATCTTCAAGTGGGTTTCGGTATATAAGGCGAACAATAATTTTGACGAGGTGCTTCCCTCCTTACCCCCTATGCATATTTTAGGATACTCCAAAATCAAAATAATGCATATTTCTGGATAGTCCAAAATGAGAATTATACATATTTTCGGGGGATGTGCCTTCACGCATAATGATAACCAACCAGCTTCGCTA
>JAFTLJ010000040.1 GCA_017456005.1 Clostridia bacterium
GATACTTATACGCGAACTCAAATTGGACGAACCGGAGGCACATCGTTACATAGAAAAACAGGCAATGGATCGATGCATTTCAAAGCGAATTGTTGCAGAAGAAATTATTAAAACATATTCATGATTAAGTACTTGTTTTTACATAAATCACACAAAACTCCTCACTGTCACTTGCGGCAGCGAGGAGTTTTGTGTGATTAGGAAATAGAATATTTTCTCTTGTAGAATAAAAGAGGCAGAAAATCAATGTGGAAAAATCCGCAAAAAACAACCGCCATATCATTTATCCATACCGCAAGAATACGCGCTTTCGATCATAATGCGGTCGTTGACTACGGCATCGTAAAAGCGGAATCCGCCCGAAAAATTATATGCTTCAAAACCGTTACCCTCTAAAATACAGCAAGCAATATAGCTTCTCAGCCCGCTTTGACAAATAACGTAAACAGGTTTACCCTTTTCAATTTCGGAAAGTCGGTCTCTCAGTTCATCCACAGGGATATTTTTGAAGCCTTCAATATGCCCACGGCTATACTCGCCAACAGTCCGTGTATCCAACAGAGTTACACTTCCATCCACGGGAAGCTTATCCGCATCTGCCAGATGCCATTGTTTAAGCTTACCGTTTGCAATATTATCAATGATAAATCCCGCCATGTTTACAGGATCTTTAGCGGAGGAATACGGCGGCGCATATGCAAGATCCAGATCTTTCAGTTGCGTAGCTTTCATCCCTGCATGGATGGCGGTCGCCAATACGTCGATGCGTTTATCTACGCCATCATAACCCACGATCTGCGCGCCGAGCAGACGGTACGTCTTCTTTTCAAAAACCACCTTCACCGTAATAACTTTTCCACCCGGATAATAACCGGCATGACTCATCGGAGACAGAATCACGGTATCAACATCCAATCCCGAATTACGGGCGTTTGTCTCATTGATTCCTGTAGTAGCCGCAGTCATGTCAAAAACCTTGACCACAGCACTTCCCTGACTTCCCTTGTATCGGCTGTCACCACCGCAGACGTTGTCCGCGATGATCCTGCCCTGCTTGTTGGCAGGTCCCGCCAAAGAAATAAGCGTATCCTCGCCTGTAACGTAATGCTTCACCTGAACCGCGTCGCCTGCGGCATATATATCGGGCACAGAGGTTTCCATGCGGTCGTTGACCACGATACTGTCTTTTATGCCAAGCTCCAATCCCGCTTCCTTTGCAAGCGTTGTTTCGGGGGTAACACCGATTGCAAGCGCAACCATATCGGCACGAAGCGGCGCGTTATCTTTTAACAGTATGTCGATGCCATCTCCGCTTTCCTCAAAGCCTTCCACCGTGTAACCGAGCGCCAGCTTGACACCGTGTTTTCGCATTTCATTATGAATCAATGATGCCATATCTGCGTCAAAGGGTTTCATTAACTGTTTCGGTCGCTGAACAATCGTCACATCCATACCTAATTCACGCATGTTCTCCGCAAGCTCCAATCCAATGAAGCCTCCGCCAACCAATACGACAGATTTTGGATTACGTTCTTTTATATACGCTTTAATCTTGAAAGTATCCTCCACCGTACGCAACGTAAGCAGCTTATCACTGTTTGCACCGAAAATTTGGGGACGGGTAGGTTTTGCGCCCGGGGAAAGAATCAGTTTATCGTAGCTTTCTTCAAATATTTCGTTGGTTTCCAGATTCTTTACGGAAACAGTCTTGCGCTCCGTATGAATTGCAATGACCTCATGATGAATCTTCACATTCACGCGGAACCGGGAGAAAAAGCTCTCGGATGTTTGAAGGATCAGCTCTTCCGAATCTGTTATTACGTCACCAATATAATACGGCAGACCGCAATTAGCATAAGAAATATATCCCGTACGTTCAAAGATAGTTATTTCCGCATGCTCGTCCAATCTGCGTATTCTTGCCGCCGCTGTCGCTCCAACGGCAACTCCTCCCACAATTACAACTTTCATTTTCTAACCTCTTTCTGATAAAATTTATTTCGACTTTTTCGCAAGCTTATAGAAGCTTGTCCTTTTCGTATCTGTCAGCTCCATCGCGCGTTTTGCCGTGATCTTACCTGATTTCCAATCCGCATAGACTTCATCCCAATTCAAAGGAAATTCCAATACTGGACGCCCCAGCTTCTGTCCGCGTTTTTTCGCGGCTTCAATTCCCTCTGCCTGTCGCTTTCTGATTGTTCCGCGTTCCTGCTCCGCGATTGTTCCCAAAACCTCGATAAGAATGTTGTTCACCATGTCGAACACCCAATTCTGTTCCGCGGGCAGCTCAAGCATTGTGGTGGGAAGGTCGATAACCTTCAAACGAATATTGTTTTCTTTGAAGAATTGTAGTTCCTTGTAAATATCGCTTTTATTTCTGCTTAATCGGTCCAGCGATTTGACAACAAGCGTATCTCCTTTGCGTAACATCGCATTTTTTAATGCCTGATATCCGGGACGCTCCAAATCCTTTCCGCTATCCCTATCCTTTACAATATCTCGCTCTGTTGCTCCCAAAGCCTCAAAAGCCGCAATCTGCCTATCCAGATTTTATTCTTTGCTGGAAACACGCGCATAATAGTATGTTCTGCTTTCCATAAACCCCTTTTTTTCTTATTCTCTATGATAATATATTATCACAAATATTCGTAAATATCAATTATTTTGCGCACATATTCGCAAAACAGTTATGGTGTTTTACGAAATGATATAAAATTCATTTCTGCCAATGAATTTGAAGAATTTTAAAATAAAGAACACGTCCTTTCTCAAGGACGTGTTCTTTATTATTCTACATTTTTTAGAAGCTCTGCCGCAGAAACACCAAAAAGTTTAGCAATCGCCAATAAATTCGATGTGCTCGGGTCGGATGTATCATTTTCCCATTTGGAAACAGCTTGCCTGCTCACGCCAAGGCTTTCTGCCACGAATTCTTGTGTCATATTACTTGTTTCCCTGTACATCTTCAAGGTTTCGCCCAAAGTTTTGCTCTTTTCGGGCTCTTGCGCTTCTTGCTGTATAGGGTTTGCAGGCTTTCGTGGTGCAGAATTTTGTATTTTAGTTTTTTTTGATTTTGAAGTATAACTTATAATGAAAACAGCAAGCAAAATTACACCAACCAAAACAGATAAAATAATAGACAAAAAAATTATGCCGAACATAGAAAAAGAAATCATACTCATAAAAACTACCTCTTTATATAAAATTTCACCTATATTATACCTCAAACGAGAAATCAAGTCCACCAACTATCGCGCAACCGCCGCGCAACTTTAGGTTGCCAAGGCGGTTTTTATGGTTTTTGGGGAAAGCATTCATCCTTAATCACAAAAGATTATCTAATTCAAACAATAGCTTTTGCTTCATATCTGCAAGCTCCTCGTCGTTCGGGCGATTTTTTTCACTATACATTTCATTCATCGGCAATCACCAAACAGGTCCCTTTCCATTGTTGCCGTATCCCGCCAAATCTCCGCTTTTTCTCGGAAACAAATGCCAATGCAAATGTGTATCACCATTTCCCAAAAGCTCATAGTTCATCTTCTCTGCACTAAATGCACGCGATACTGCCTCCGCCACGATAGACATCTCTTCCAAAAATTTAACCTTCTTATTTTTATCGAGATGCCATAGTTCTGTTTTGTGCTCCTTGGAAAGAAAAATCGTATATCCTTTAAAATGCTGATAATCGGCTATACAACATATCCGGTTTCAAGCTCTTTTACGAAATACGGATTTTTACCTGCTTTAATCATTTCTATTCTGTCACATATTAAGCACATTTATATCACCTTTCCACATACGGTCCCATTTTTATAATATCGCTCACACTTCCTGCTTTTTCCGTGGCAAGCGCGCGTACGGCCGCTGCCCTGTTTGCAAGCTCGAAAGCTTTTTTCACATCTTCCCCGTATTTTTCATAGTCGGCAAGCTTTGTTATGATCGGTATGCTTGCGCTCTTTCTCGCTATTGCGAGCAGCTCTCTGCCCTTTTTATTAGCAGCCAGCAAAACGGTATATGGCGGCTTTGATGCGAGCATTTCGTCCGTCACGCCGAAATACGCGAACAAAAGCGCGCGGCGCACGTGTGCCGGGGAATATTTTTTCGTACAAGCAAGTGAATAAAGTTCTGCTATATCGTGTGCTTCGGCTCCTGCATTCACAAGGCGCGCGGCAAGCGAAACGTCATTTTCCGCAAAATCCTTTATTTCCCGTGCGCTATGCGTTCGCAAAAATGATGCAAACAACGGAAAGAATTTTTCCGCCTCGCAAAGCGAGCCTCGCACGGCTTCTTCCTTTAATACATTATAAGAGTAGCTCGGCAAAAGCTCCTCTGCCGAAGATAAACCGTTTTCGGAAATCATTTTTCTTATGGACGTAGCAGAAGCAAAACCTGCGCCGCCGCCGTTGTACCCCTGCCCTTCACGCTTTACAGTCGAAATTTCGAGCGGCAAACTGTTCTTTATTATTTCGGAAGCATACGCCACGCCCAAAATGTTGTTCGAGCCCGAAAACACACCGCCACCGCCGAAAAGTGCGTTATACGTTTCAAAATATACCGCACCATACGGCTTTTCGCGCTCCAATTTGAGGTTTTCGGCAAGTACTTCATTGAATTTTGCCGAAAGCGAATTTTTAGCCGTATTTTTTATAAGCTCTGCATCGCCGCACTCGCTTCCGAACGAGATTGCATCTACAAATCCGAGCCGGGAAATTATATTCACACCTCCGAAGGCAAATTTTTCCGCGCCCGCCGCGGAATACGGAAAAGGAAGCTCCAGCACAAGATCTGCCCCGCCCGCAAGCGCCATTTTTGCGCGCGCATATTTCCCTGCCTGCGCCGCTTCGCCGCGCTGGCAATAATCACCGCTCATAACGGCGGTAACTGTGCCGCCCTGTGCTTTTATTTCATCAATTTGATATTTATGTCCAAAATGAAACGGGTTATATTCGCAAATCACCGCATAATTTTTCATAAAAAACCTCTTTTTGCAATTTTTCTATTGAAAATATTGTGGTATTGTTATATAATAAATGTATAAATGTATTTATGTCTTCTTATCTGATAACATATAAACTTCTTTCTTGATAACACATAAATATTATACTACAATCCCACATAAAAATCAATCATAACTATTTTGGAGGTTTTTTAAAATGAAAGTATTGGTAGTAAACGCCGGAAGCTCTTCTCTTAAATATCAGCTTTTCGACACAGCAACAGGCGAGGTTCCCGCAAAAGGTATCTGCGAAAGAATCGGTATCGACGGTAAGCTCGACCACAAATGCGCAGACGGCAGAAGATGGACAGTAGAAACAGATATGCCCAACCACTCCGTTGCTATTCAGAACGTTGTAAACGCTCTTACAAGCGCAGATTACGGTTGCATCAAAAATATGGACGAAATCGAAGCTATCGGCCACAGAGTAGCACACGGCGGCCCCTACTTCTTCGAAAGCTGCTTGCTCACAGACGAAGTTCTCGCAAAGCTTGAACTTTGCCGCGACATCGCTCCTCTCCACACACCTGCACACATTATGGGTATCGAAGGCTGCAAAACAGTAATGCCCAATGTTCCCCAGGTTCTCGTATTCGACACAGCATTCCACCAGACAATGCCCGCAAAAGCATATACATACGCTATCCCCTACGAAGTAGCACAGAAATACAACATCCGCCGCTACGGCTTCCACGGTACGAGCCACAAGTTCGTTTCCGCTGAAATGGCAAAGCTTCTCGGCAAACCTATCGAAGAAACAAAGATAATCACTTGCCACATCGGTAACGGCTCCTCTATCACAGCTGTTGATTGCGGCAAGGTTGTAGATACAACAATGGGCTTCACACCTCTCGACGGTGTTGAAATGGGCACACGCTGCGGCTCTATCGACCCTGCTATCGTTACATTCATTATGAAAAAAGAAGGCTATACACCCGACCAGATGGATAGCTTTATGAACAAAGAATGCGGTTTCCTCGGCGTTTCCGGCGTTTCTTCCGACAGCCGCGACGTTGAAGCAGGCATTCTCGAAGGCAACGAAAGATGCAAGCTCGCAGCAGAAGTTCTCGCATACCAGGTTAAGAAATATATCGGTTCCTTTACAGCCGCTATGAACGGTCTCGATGCTGTTGTATTCACAGCAGGTATGGGCGAAAACAATACAGAGCTCCGTGAAAGAGTTTGCGCTAATATGGACTTCTACGGCATCGAACTCGATACAGAAGTTAATGCAAAAACACTTCGCCAGTCCGACAACGTAATGATTTCTACAAAAGACTCTAAAGTTCAGGTTTGGGTAATCCCCACAAACGAAGAACTTATGATTGCTTCCGATACAGAAGCTATCGTTTCTAAACTTTGATCTCATAAAAAAGCCATCGCATACGCGATGGCTTTTTTTATATAGAAACCACAATATATAGAATTTAACCAAATACCGCCGTTAAATATCTACAAAATAAATCCCAAAAACTATTGATATTTGTATGTTTTTGTGTTAAAATTTTATTGTAGAATTTTAGAATGGGGGAAAATAGTTTTTGTGTGTTTTTTGCATATAAAAACATCTAAAAACCACATTTTCGACTTTCTCTAAAAAATATGATTTTATCTTTGTTTTGACCACAATACGGTCGGAAAGGAAGACAACAATGGCTGAAAAAAACTTTTTTTCATCTCGCCTGACAGCGGCAGAAATGCGTGCTGCTCTCGCGAATGAGCAGGCTTCTGCAGACGCAGCTCTCGCAAAAGCCGGCAAACTCTCTGCCGCTTCCCGTATGGCAGCGTTGTTCGATGAAGGCACTTTTGTCGAAATCGGAGCTTATGTTGGTCGCAAGACCACAGACCTCGATTCCGGCAAAGACGATGCTTTCGAACCCGTTGTAACAGGCTACGGCGCAATAGGTGGTGTTCTTGCATTCGCATTCTCTCAGGATTTTGCAAGACTTTCCGGTGCTCTCGGCGAAATGCACGCTAAAAAAATCGCCAAAATCTATGAAATGGCAATCGTAGCGGAAGCCCCCATCATAGGCGTGTTCGATTCCGCAGGTGCAAAAGTGCTTGAAGGCGCAGATGCTCTCGCGGCATACGGTTCCATTATGGCTTGCGCTGCAAATGCAGACATTCCGCAGATTGCTATCGTTGCAGGTCCCTGCACAGGTCATGCCGCAGTTATCGCTCAGATGTTCGATTTCGTTATCGCGGCTAAATCCACAGGCAAGCTCTATATGACAGCAGCAGGCGAAAAGCTCGGCGATGCGGAAGCACTCGCTAAAGACGGAGTTGCGGCTCTCGTTGCCGAAACCGATGCAGATGCTCTCGCAAAAGCGAGAAAGATCGTTTCTTATTTCGAAGGCGAGCTTATTACAGGCGACGATGTTAACCGCCTCGTTGCGGTAGACACGGCAAGCGAAGATTACGACGTTCACACAGTTATCGAAGCAGTATTCGACGCAGGCTCTTTCACAGAACTCTACGCTGAAAAAGCAAAATCTATGCTTTGCGGTCTCGCTACAATGAACGGTCACGTTGTCGCGGTTGTTGCAAACAATCCCGCGATAAAAGGCGGTCACATTTGCGGCGGCGCGGCAGACAAAGCTGCAGCATTCATTGAAAAATGCGATGCACAGGATATTCCCGTTGTAACACTCGTTGACAGCTGCGGCGTTGTAGCTTCCGAAGAAGCAGAAAAGAAAGGTCTTTCCGCAAAAGTTTCCAATCTCGCAAAAACATATGCACTTTCCATGGTTCCGAAAGTTACCGTTACACTCGGCCGCGCATACGGTGCCGCTTACACGGTAATGGGCTCTAAATCTCTCGGTGCAGACGTTTGCCTCGCTCTCGAAAGCGCAAAGATCTCTGCTATGGAACCTATGGCAGCAGTTTCCTTCCTCGGTCTTGTAAAGGACGAATCCAAGCACGCAGAAGTAGCCGCTGAATGGGCAGAAAAGAACGCAACCCCCGTTGCCGCTGCAAGAAGCGGTCACATCGATGACATTATTTCTGCGGACGAGCTCCGTATGAGAATCGCAACAGCCCTTGAAATGCTTTTATAATCATAGGAGGATAAAACCGCTATGAATATTACCAATTTATTCTTTAAAGCAGGCGAAGTTACAGGCCTTGGTTTGCTCGCAGTTTTTGCCATTATCGCGATTATTTTCGTAGTAATCAAAGCGATCGGCGCAGGCCTCGGTTCCGGCAAAAAAGAGAAAAAGAAAAAAGCTCCCGTGCCCGAACCCGTAAAAGAAGAACCTGCACTCGCCCCTGCGGAAGCACCCGCGGCACAGGACGACAGCGAGCTTATCGCAGTTCTCGCTGCAGCTATTTCGGCTTACTGCGGAGAGCCGGTAACAAAATTCCGCGTTGTATCTTTCAAACATATCAAATAATCTTGGAGGACTTACTAAAATGAAAACATATAATATCACAGTAAACGGTCAGACATACGTTGTAAACGTAGAAGAAGTTGCTGCAGGCGCAGCGGCTCCCGTTGCAGCTCCCGCACCTGTAGCAGCACCCGTTGCGGCCCCCGCAGCAGCTCCTGCAGCACCCAAAGCAGCTCCCGCAGCAGGCGGCAAAGTTAAAGTTACAGCTCCTATGCCTGGCTCTATTGTAAAAGTTAACGTATCCGCAGGCACAGCAGTTAAAAAAGGCGACGTTCTTTGCGTTCTCGAAGCAATGAAGATGGAAAACGAAATCAAAGCTCCCGAAGACGGCACAGTTGCTTCCGTTCTCGTAAACTCCGGTGCATCCGTTTCCAGCGGCGACGTTCTTGTAACACTCGACTGATAAAACACTATGATTCCCTCATAACAGAACGGCGGTGAACTGATTTGTTAGAAGCAATTAACAATTTCCTTGCATCTACGGGTATTGCAAAATTCACAGATGCGGAAATGCTTGTAAAAACTCTTATAATGTACCTCATTGTCGGCGTACTTGTATATCTTGCGATAGTTAAAAAGTTCGAGCCGTTGCTCCTTCTCCCCATTGCATTCGGTATGCTTCTCACTAACCTTCCCGGTGCCGAAATATTCCATATGGATTGGTTTATAGACGGTGTCGAGGTTACAAAAGTTGCCGTAGTAGACGGTGTTGCAACTGAAATAACGGAAATGTCGCACGAAATGTCCGATATTGTAAAACATATCGTAAACAACGGCGGCTTCCTCGATTTTATCTACCTCGGCGTTAAGCTCTCCATCTACCCCTGCATCATATTTATGGGTGTAGGCGCAATGACAGACTTTTCGCCTCTTATCGCCAACCCGAAAACACTTTTCCTCGGTGCGGCGTCACAGCTCGGCGTATTTATCGCATTTTCCGGCGCGCTTTTCCTCGGCTTTACAGAGCTTGAGGCGGCAGCTATCGGTATCATAGGCGGCGCGGACGGCCCCACGGCTATCTACGTTACGTCCAAGCTCGCTCCCCACCTTCTCGGTGCCATAGCCATAGCGGCATATTCATATATGGCGCTCATCCCCATGATACAGCCCCCGCTTATGAGAATGATGGTTCCCAAAAAGCTCCGCACGATAAAGATGGAAACACTCCGTCCCGTATCCAAGATAGAGCTCGTGGTATTCCCCATCGCAGTAACAGCGGTAGTCGTACTCATTGTTCCCTCTGCCGGCGCACTTATTGGTCTTCTTATGTTCGGTAACCTTCTTACGGTTTCCGGCGTTACGGAAAGACTTTCCAAAACCGCACAGAACGAGTTTATGAATATTATTACAATTTGCCTCGGTATTTCCGTAGGCGCTACGGCAAAGGCAGAAAACTTCCTTTCTTTGCAGACGATATTTATAATCTGCCTCGGTCTTGTGGCGTTCTCTCTTTCCACGCTCGGCGGTCTTTTGGGCGGCAGAATTATGTGCTGGATCACAAAAGGCAAGGTCAACCCCCTCATCGGTTCTGCCGGCGTTTCCGCTGTCCCCATGGCGGCGCGCGTGGCACAAATCGAAGGTCAGAAAGCAGATCCTTCCAACTTCCTTCTTATGCACGCTATGGGCCCCAACGTTGCCGGTGTTATAGGCTCTGCCATTGCGGCAGGTGTATTTATGGCTCTTTTCGGTTGATAGACACATACCAATAACTTAATGAATTTTTTCGAAAGGAATTATTATATGGCAAAGGTTAAAATTTGTGAAACCGTGCTTCGTGATGCACATCAGTCATTGATTGCTACACGTATGACAACGGAAGATATGCTCCCTATACTTGAGCAAATGGACAAAGTCGGATACTATTCTCTTGAGGCTTGGGGCGGCGCAACGTTCGACTCCTGCCTTCGCTTCCTTAATGAAGACCCCTGGGATAGACTCCGCAAGATCCGTGCGACGGTAAAAAACACAAAGCTCCAGATGCTTTTCCGCGGCCAGAACATTCTTGGATACCGCCACTATGCGGATGACGTTGTAGAATACTTCGTTCAGAAATCAGTAGCAAACGGTATCGACATCATCAGAATTTTCGATGCGCTCAACGATAAAAGAAATCTCGAAACAGCTATTAAAGCTACAATAAAAGAAGGCGGTCACGTTCAGGCTGCCATCAGCTACACTATAAGCCCCGCGAGCGTTAAAGCTCATACAAACGAAGGCTTTGCAAACTACGCAAAACAGCTCGAAGAAATGGGTGCAAACTCCATCTGTATCAAAGATATGGCTGGTCTTCTCACCCCCTACAACGCATACGAGCTCGTTACAATGATAAAGAAAAAGGTTAAGATCCCCGTAGAGCTCCACACTCACTCTACAACAGGTCTTGGCTCTATGACACTCCTTAAAGCTATCGAAGCAGGCGTGGATATCGTAGACACAGCTATTTCCCCCATGGCACTCGGTACTTCTCAGCCCCCCACAGAAGCTCTCGTTGCAACGCTTCAAGGTTCCCAGTTCGATACAGGGCTCGACCTTAAAGAGCTCGATAAAGTGGCTAAACACTTTATGCCTCTCCGTGAAAAATACATGGAAAGCGGTCTTCTCGACCCCAAAGTGCTTAAGGTTGACGTTAACGGTCTTATGTACCAGGTTCCCGGCGGCATGCTCTCCAACCTCGTTTCCCAGCTCAAACAGGCAGGCAAATCTGACAAGCTCGACGAAGTTCTCGCAGAAGTTCCGCGCGTTCGCGCAGATGCAGGCTACCCTCCGCTTGTAACACCCTCTTCCCAGATCGTAGGCACACAGGCTGTATTTAATGTTCTCATGGGCCGTTACGAAAACTGCACAAAAGAGTTCAAGGGCATTGTTCGCGGCGAATATGGTAAAACACCCGTTCCCATAGACCCCGAATTCACAAAGAAGATCATCGGCGATGAAAAGCCCATCACATATCGCCCCGCAGACAAGCTCAAACCCGAGCTTGACGAGCTCCGCGAAAAGGTTAAACCTTGGGCTATCCAGGAAGAAGACGTTCTTTCCTATGCCCTCTTCGATCAGGTAGCAGTTAAATTCTTTGAACAGCGCAAAAACAAAATGTACAACCTTGACGGCGCAAACGCCGATTTCGAAAAGAAGATTCACACAGTATAATCTGCAATGAATATCTCGTACGATATTTTCGACCTTGTTGATTTCCCCATAGTAATAACGGATAAGGATTTTATAATAATATATAAAAATCATATCGCGTGTGAATATTTCGGAAAGCTTCGCAAGCGCTCCAAAATAACAAGATATCTTTCGGATTATGCAAACAACGCAGATTTTTCTGTAAATTCAGAAGCAGAGTTTGAAACGGGCACGCTTATAAAGCGTGCCCTTGTTTTTCCGGAAAAGGAGTATTGCATATTCCTTTTTCTTTCGGCTGTGCAATTTGAAAATTACGACAGCATTGTACCGTATATAAAAGAAAAATTTGCCGGAAGCTTTTCGGATTTCTATTTTTCGGCATACAAAGAATATCTATCACTGCAGGCTATGACCGATTTCGAAAAAGCGCACGTACCCGAAAGAACTTATGCCGACCTATTGGAGCTGATTCGCATTTTAGCCGATAAGCCTTCATTTATGCAAAAAGAAGGCGCCGATTTGGCGGAATTGATCGCATATATAGCAAAGCACGCAAGCAACCGCTTCCGCGCACTTGGGTTAAAGGTTTACCTTCGCCCAATCGACAGCGAAGCATATGATTTTTGCCGCGCAAATATTTGCCTTACAAATTTTTTGTTTTTGGTATTTCGACTTATCTACACAGGATTTAAATTTTCCTCAGACGGAAACGTTCAAATATCCATAAATTATTTGCACACAAACCATGCGGATATTTGTGTAAGCGTACACACCCATCTTCAAAAAAAGGATGTTAGCGGTAAAAGCTATTCTGCCCTGCTGAAACTGTTACCCGAATTTTCGTTTGAATTTGATATTTTGGAAAAATGTGGAATATTTGAGCTCGACACACTTTCCTACGAGCTTGAAAATTCCGTTTTAAAGCTCCATCTAAAAGTTAAATGTGCTTGTGGAGAAACTCTTTTTGTACGCTCCGAATCTCTTTTGCAAAGAAAGAAACGAACCGCGCAAGCTATTTCCGCCTTTATTTGTAAAACAAAAAAATTGCTTTCAAAGAATTAAAAATCCGAAATGCCCAAAAAAGGGCATTTCGGATTTTTTTAGATTTTTTTCTTTTCAAAAATCTCTGTTTTTCAAAGTTTTGGAACAAAAACATTTAAATTTTAACATTTATCATATTTTTAAACCACACATATAATACAACGAGCCCGGAAAATCACGGCTCGACAAAAAATCACCAAGGAGCATATTATGGAATATACCAAAAACACGATGTATTATCCGAACGCAACGTTCGGCAGACGCTCTGCCGCGCAAGCGGTCGGCACGGTGTCTGATACGAATATTCAGTCCAAAAGCCACTGTCTTTCGGGTGCGAGCCTCGCTATGGTTTATTCCCCCTGCCAGCAATTCGAAAATATATATGAGCCCACAGAAGCCTTGCGCTGCGGCACGCTCTTCTGCAAGCTCTATATGCCGTTCACGGGAAGGGGGAGATGATTTTGAACGAAAGAGAAAAACTTCTCCGTCAAATACAGTCCGAAGATTTTGCATTATATGAAACCGTGCTGTTTCTAGACGGGCACCCACACGATGAGGGCGCGCTCGCTTTTTACCGCGCGCACAGAGATATGCTTGAAAAGCTGAAACACGAATATACGAAAAAATACGGTCCGCTTACAATATACGATAACCAAGACGAAAAATGTTGGCATTGGATAGATAAACCGCTGCCATGGGAAAAGGAGGCAAACTGACTTATGTGGATATATGAAAAGAAGCTTCAGTACCCTGTAAAAATCAAAAACCCCAACGCAAACTATGCGAAAATTATTATTTCACAGCTCGGCGGCGCGGATGGGGAGTTGGCGGCATCCATGCGCTATCTGCACCAAAGATATTCTATGCCCTATAAAGAGGTTGTAGGAATACTGACGGACGTAGGAACGGAAGAGCTTGCGCATCTTGAAATGATCTCTGCTATACTCTATCAGCTGACAAAAGGGCTTTCGTCGGAGGAAATAAAGCGTTCGGGGCTCGATACCTATTTTGTAGACCATACGTCGGGCATCTACCCCGTAAGCGCCGCAGGCGTCCCGTTCGATATGAAATACGTCGGTATAAAAGGCGACGTTATAGCAGACCTCAACGAAGACCTTGCAGCAGAGCAAAAGGCGCGCGTTACCTACGATAATATCCTGCGTCTTGTAGACGACCCCGACGTGCGCGACCCTATAAAATACCTGCGTCAGCGCGAAATAGTCCACTATCAACGTTTCGGCGATGCTCTGCGCATAACACAGGATAAGCTCAACAGCAAAAACTTCTATGCATACAACCCGGCGTTCGATTGAACGTAACAAGCCAAAAAGTTCAATGAAGCGGTTCTCATAATGATGTTTCAGCGTACGATGGGAATTTGCTATGTATCGAATAAATGATTAACGCCGACAGAACTGTCGGCGTTAATCATTTATTTGGCAAATTTGAATCCGGTGAATTTATATAAAACCGGATAAAAAACATTTATGTCCGTTATTCAAATCCAAACCAATCTATTGAAATTCCCTGCCCCTTTATAAGCAACCACACAGACTTTATGCCATTCACTTTTTGAACAAGCTCTCCGCAAAATTCTTTGAATTCTTCTGTGTTTATATCATGAGTTCCGACAATGCCGTAATCTTCTGCCATAACGGAAACTTTCCCTTTTCCCTTTGCTCGGAGCTTCCATAAATACGCTCCTGCGCGGAAATCAACATATTTATATTCTGCCCAGTCTTCAATCCAGTTTCCGCCGCCCGCATTTACAAGAACCTCATTTATTTCCGAATCATGAGCTTTACATTGGTTATCCGGAGAAATGTAAACATTACCCTTCATACGGCAAGCAACAGAAGCATCTATCTTTCCGAATGCACTGATAGCGTCAGATGCCCCATTAGAAGTCATTTCCGCCTTTTGAATTGTTCCGTTTTCATTAAAATATATACGCTCTGCGCATACTCGTCTGCTTGTTTTTGAGTTCTGCGACGAGCGATGATAAAATACAAACCACTGACCTTTGAAGCACTCAATAGAACCGTGATTATTCCACGACTGCGGATCGCAATAGATATTATCAATAACAGTCCCTATTTTTTTATAAGGGCCCAAGGGGGAATCTGCTGTTGCATAAGAAAGCCTTGTTGCACGTCCACCGGAAATGTCGGTATACAATAAATAATATTTTTTGCCGTATTTGCGAATCGATGCGCCTTCATGAAAGCCATGCTCCATTTCGGTCAAAATATTGTCTTTTATGCTGTATTGGTCAAGTGTTGCCATATCATTCTTAAGTCGTGCGCCTTTTAAATAAAATTGTCCCCAAAAGTAATATGCCTGTCCGTCATCGTCCACAAAGACTGCAGGGTCAATACTGTCACCGTCTGCACCGATTATCGGTCTTGCGTTGGTAAAAGGCCCCTCGGGTTTATCGGATTCCAGAACAGCTTCAAATCTGTTAGCACCGCACACATACAGATAATACTTTCCCTTGCAATAAACACAGTCCGGCGCATATAAGTTCATGTCGGGGCTAAATGGAATTCCCGGGCTGTCCTTTGTGTTTCTTACAGAAACACCATGATGTGTCCAATTTTCCATTTTGGGGTCGTCCGTTGAAAAAACGCGATATTCTTTGGAGCAATAATATTCTTCACCGGAAATATCCTGAGATCCGTACAAATACAGCCGTCCGTCAGGCATAACGCGCGCTTCCGCATCAGGTATAAAAAAGCATCTTGGTAATAACGGGTTCATAGACTTCCCTTTCTACAATAATAAATATCCTTAATATATTTTAAACTTTCAATCGCACACTTCTATCAAAAAACTCACAGGTCTGAAACCATCATTGCAGGATATCATCGCAGATTTTGGGTTTTTCATCCAACCGTCGTAAAAATTTTCTCCTCCGTGAGCAAGAGTCATAACAAAAGGGGAAATACTTTCCCACGCGCTGTCGCAAAACCCTGCCGGCTTCTGCCAGCCTTCGCAATAGAAGACCGCCCCTTCTTCCATATCGCAGGCGTGCTCTATGGGGTTTTCATATTTTTCTATCAAATCGTCATATCGTGCTTTTCTTATAACCGTAACTTTAATTTTGTGCATAATATCACCGCCAAAAAACTTTTCTGTAAATTTATTATATATCATTTGCCCGTTTTCGTCAATATAAATGTATTTCTTATCAGATGACAAAAAGATTGACATGACATTTCGCCATATGATAAAATATTATACAGCAGAAGCCTTATAGAAAATAAAACCAGGAGGTTTAATTATGGTTAAATTTAAAGAAAACAGCTCCGCTTGCATAGTAGGCGCTTTCGGAGAAAGAGAGATTTTATATGCGTTTCACGATATAGACGGCACACATTCACTTATTCGTGATTGGCAACCCGTTATGAGCATAGTTTTACATTACGTTTCCGAAACGGGAGTGCCGGAAGGATACGACAGCGAAAAAAACGTGCAAAAGCTCATTTCCCTTGCGGGAACAAATCCCCTCCCCGAAACAGACAGATTTTGCATAGAATCTGCAGGGCTTTCCGCTCTTACGCAAATGGAATGGTCCATTCGCCGTGCCATAGATAAAGGTCATATAGACATACCGTGCAACAAAGAGGAAAACCGCCGCAAAATAGATATGATACGCCGCGGCCAAGAAACTTTTGAAACCCCGGATACGCCCGAAATGTGTGAATTTTTGGCTGTACACACACCACGCCTTTTCAAATTTTACGAAAAGGTTCTGAACGGCTTCTGCCGTGATAAAAACCTCGCTTTGGCAAAAAAGCACCCGGAGCGTTTCATTGTAAAAGGCTCGAAGGAATTTCTAGCCTACCTTCACGAGCACGGTGTTAAAAATTATTTTGTTACGGGCGCGGTAGTGGAAAAAGGCATGGGAATGCACGAAGAGGTCGAAACGCTCGGCTTTGAAATAGGCAAGGGAAAGCTCGTAGAAGACCTTATAGGCTCTACCTGGACAGATAAAATACCAAAAGACAAAATCATGGAAAAGTTGCTGAAAGCACTCGGTGCCGATGTCAAAAACGTTCTTGTAATAGGCGACGGCAGGAGCGAAATTTCCGCAGGTGTCAAAATGGGCGCGCTTTGCATAAGCCGGCTTGAAGAAAATGATACTTTCCGCAGAAATTTGCATACGAAGCTCGGCACTAATATTTTGGTGGAAAGCTATTTAGAAGAAGATTTCATAAATTTGATGCAATAATTTAAAATAACGTATAATTTTCGATATTTTTCAAACAAAAAGCGGCAAATATTTTTATTTTTTAAAATATATTTCTAAATCACTTGCAAAAATATACTCATTTGTGGTACAATAATAATATAAACGTTGGAAAATATCACCACAAAATATGGAGGATTTAGATTTATGAGCGAAAATTTCAGACTTGAACACGACTCTGTCGGCGAACTTGAAGTTCCCGCAGATGCGTATTATGGCGTACAGACACTTCGCGGTGCACGCAACTTCCGTATAACGGGAAAAGGCTTGCATCCCCTCTTTATTGCCAACATGGCAAAAATAAAAAAAGCAACTGCCATCGTAAACGGTGACACAGGCGCTTTTGACAAGAAAATTTCCGATGCTATCGTCACAGCCTGCGATGAAGTTATAGGCGGTAAATTTGATTTCGCATTTATCAGCGATGCTATCCAGGGCGGTGCAGGTACTACTGCTAACATGAACTCGAACGAGGTTATCGCAAACCGCGCTATAGAGCTTCTCGGCGGTGCAAAGGGCGATTATTCCGTTTGCCACCCCAACGACCATGTAAACTATGCGCAGTCTACAAACGACGTTATCCCCACGGCAGGGAAAATGACCGTTATCGACCTTATAAAGCCACTTCTCGAAAACTTAGAAAGGCTTACGCTTGCGCTCGATGAAAAAGCTTGGGAATTCGATGGCATCATCAAAATGGGCAGAACACAGCTCCAGGATGCAGTTCCCGTTCGTCTCGGACAAGAATTCGCAGCATATTCCGCTGTTATCCGCCGCGATATCAAGAGAATTAAAGCAGCAGAGCTTGAAATGCACAAAATAAATATGGGCGGCAGCGCTATAGGCACCTCTATCAACGTTGACCCCAGATATCTTGCAGAAATTGCCGAAGTTCTTTCCAAGGTTGCAGGCTACGAGCTTGAAAAAGCGGACGACCTTATAGATGCAACACAGAACCTCGACGGATTTGTTTCTGTTTCCTCCGCGCTCAAAACTTGCGCAGTTAACCTTTCCAAAATCTCAAATGACCTTCGCCTTATGGGAAGCGGCCCTCGCACAGGCATCGGCGAAATCGTTCTCCCTGCAAAGCAGAACGGTTCTTCCATCATGCCCGGCAAGATAAACCCCGTTATCCCCGAGGTTGTAAACCAGGTTGCTTTCCTCGTTATAGGTCACGATGCCACGATCTGTGCAGCCGCAGAGGCAGGCCAGCTCGAGCTCAACGCATTCGAACCCGTTCTTTTCTATCAGCTTTTCGAATCTATCACCGCTATGACAGCCGCTGTTGATACTTTTATCGAAAACTGCATCATTGGTATTGTTCCTAACAAAGAAAAATGCTATGCAGATGTGGAAAAGAGCACAGGTATTGTTACGGCTATGGCTCCTTACATAGGATACCAGCGCTCTGCCGCTATCGCAAAAGAATCTCTCAGAACAGGCGTTTCCGTTCGCGAAATTATACTCCGTGATGGTATTATGAGCAAAGAAAGGCTTGAAGAGCTGCTTGATGCACGCGCTATGACAGAACCTCGCGAAATCACAAGCAAATAATTTTAAGATCTAAAAAGCCGTTGGCGTTTTCTGCCAACGGCTTTTTGCTTGCGTTTCAAAATGCCGCGTAAAAACAAGCTTCAGCTTTTTGTTTAAAACCAATTTTTGTGCCGAAAGCCGCAGTTCACTTGACTTTTTATCCCAATTATGATATGATTGATATACAAAATATATTATTTTTCATGAGCATCAAAATATATTTTAATCAGTAACCTTGTTAGGAGCGTATTATGGCAATAAAACTGTTATCAATCCCCAATAAGAACGGCAATTTCCCGTTGCGATTCGCAAAAGGTCATTTCGCAACAAGTCACAGCCATTTGAATTATTACATAGACTTTACAATGTCCAAACACCGCCTTTCCGAAGCGCGCGAGGGCGCAAAAATTCTTTGCAGCCAAATCCCCTTCACGCAGGTAATAGACACTATCCTTTGCCTCGACGGCACCGAGCTGCTCGGCGCTTGCATGGCAAGCGAATTTACGCGTGCAGGCTATACAAATATGAATTCCCATAGAACCATATATGTTGTTTCCCCCGAATACACCGGAGGAAGCCAAATAATTTTCCGCGATAATATAGCACCCATGATCGTTGGAAAGCATGTTTTGGTTTTAGCCGCATCTATTTCCACGGGTTATACAGCGCGTTCTGCTATAGAAGCCATTCGCTACTATAACGGCACGTCTGTGGGAGTATGCTCTATCTATGCCGGCGTTGATAAATGCGAGGACATGCCTGTAAGAAGCATATACAGCAAAACCGATATCCCCGATTATGAAAGCCACTCTGCGCATGATTGCCCCCTCTGCAAAGCAGGCATCAAGATAGACGGGCTTGTAAACAGCCACGGAATTTCTTCCCTCTAAACAAAAAAAAGCCATCTGTACAGATGGCTTTTTCTTTTAAAGCGAAAGCAAGAAATATTTGAGTCTTTCTGCAATTTTCGCCTGACCTGCATCGTTCGGGTGCAAGCCGTCGGGCATATAGAGCTCTTTAAGCACGGGAACACGCGGTGTTATACCCGAAACGCTCATAAGGTCAAGAAAAGGAATGGAATATTTTCTCGTAACCGTTTTTATAATATCTACGTATTCGTAAAGCGTTGCCACGGGTTCTGTTTTATGTGAGCCGCAGGGGTTATCCTCCACTTCCCTGTGCAAAGGACCCATAAATACGATTTGCGAACGAGGGAAACGCTCTATAAGCATTTCACACATCAAATTGCACGCACCCCAGAAAGTATAAGGTGTTTTGTCTTCGGGTGTACCGAGAGGAGCCGTGCCGTGGCCGAAATCGTTTGTGCCGCCGAAAACGACTACAAGGTCGCTGTCTGCATCGATTTTTTCTATGCGTGAAATAAAGTCGATATCGTGGCGCGGCTTTTCGCTTGCCTCGTCCTGTCTTGCAAAACGAGTGCCGGAAATGCCGTCTACATAAAGTTCGCGTATGCCGCATTCGCGAGCAACTACGTTATAGTAAATGTTATTTTTATCCGCAACACCGTGACCTTCCGTTATGCTGTCGCCAAGAACAGCCATTTTTATGCCTTTAAGTTCCATAATAAACCTCGTGAAAGTATTTTTCTTTTATTCTACCACTTTTTTTTGGCAAGGTCAATGGGGTGCGATTTTTATTTATCATTTTTCGTAACCGCTTCTACCATTCCGCGAAGCACAGCAAAAATCACGCCCGCCACAGGCCATATTATCCAGCTCCTGTGCCATTCAAAGGTTGCAAAGCTATATAGCAGGTATACCGCCGTTACGAAAAGCCAATATGCGCCCGATACAGGCTCCACAGCCCTGTTTGCACGCTTTGTGCGGCGTGTATAGTCGCCTTCTTCCAGCATTTTCTGCATAGCGCCCCACGGCACGCCCACTTTTACAAAAGAATATACGCCGCATGCGCATAGCAGCAGTGTGCCGCATATTCCTGCCATAACAAGCATTTCGTGCTCTGTAAACGCACCTAAAAGCGTCGATATAGCGCCTAATATGCAAAGCGCCACGCCCGCCGCATTGTGCCTTATATAGCTTACCGTAGCGGTTTCTTTTTCTCTCTCAATAGCATTTTTTGCCGCTTCCTCAAGCGTTACCGCTTCTTTTTCCATATAATCAAATTTTGTAAGCGGAAGCCCGAAGAATATAAAGAGCATAACTGCCGCCGCCACTATAAGCAAAAGCACCACTATACCTATCAGAGCGCAAATATCCTCAGAAATTGCCGTGATCATCTGCGCTTCGCAAGCGCCCATAAGCAAAAGCATGCACACCGGCGAAATAATACACAAGAAAACAGCAAACGCTATTTTTTTCGCCGCCTTTCGGCTTGCTTCCAAATATTCATATGCTTCTTTTTCGCTGATTTTGCGCACGTTTTCGCTTTTTTCTTCTTTATGTTCCGTGGGCTCCACCTTTTCATCGGTTGAGAGCACTTCACCGTCGTTATCCTTTAAAAGATAATCCGTAGTAACGCCGAAAAGCTCTGAAAGCTGCAAGATCTTTGCAATATCGGGCATAGCCCCGGCGCTTTCCCATTTAGAAACAGATTGGCGCGTTACGTCCAGCTTTTCGGCAAGCTCCTCCTGCGACCAACCTTTTTGCTTTCGCAAATTTATAATTTTTTCTGCAAATGTCATTTTGTTCACCTCTACTTTATTTATTGACACATTCATTTTACATCTATCCGCCTAAAAAAGCAAGAAAGCCCGGCAGTCATTTTGTCAACTGCCGGTTGCTTTTTGCATTTTTGTATTATTGTGCTTCAAGTTTAGTCGTGTTCCGCATCTATGCAAGCATCTATTACGAGCACTATAGAAAGCGCCAGCACAGGGTCTATTACATCGGAAACGTCTATTTGATATGCATCTCCCCAAGTAAACCATTCCTTGGTTACCACAGCAATATTTCTGCCTTGGCTCTCCACTGTATAGTCGTGATCGAGGAAATTGCCGTCCACCGTCCAGTTAAGACCGCTTATGCTGTATGAATTGCGAAAGAAGGTAAATTCCTTTACTATTTCTGCAATTTCTTTGCCTCCCCTGTAAACAGTGTATTTGGGAAGAAAGGAGAAGAGCTTCTGTTCTATGTAAGAAAGCTCTGCCCCACCCGCGGAATAAAGGTGTAGCTTTTTGCCGAAAGTAAAGACCTCACCTTCGACATAAAAGCATTCATTTCCGCTTTCGTCGTAAATGCTGAATTTATCGCCAAATGTGAAAACGTGTTGCTTGATATAATATTTCATCGATTATTCCACAACAACTATGAAACGGTAAACGTCCTGGCCGCCGTCGAGTGTCTGAACCTCGATATCGGGGTATGCTTCTTCGATTCTTTCAACAAGCGCTTCGAGCATTTCTTCCGTAACGTGCTTGCCGTAGAAAATGTTAACTATATCGCGGTTTTCAGCATCCATACCCTCGAGCATTTTGAGCGTTGCATCGAGAATATCGGGCTCGGAAGCCAACATCTGCTTGCCGCAGAAGGAGATATAGTCGCCTTCGCGAACTTTAACACCGTTCATTTCCGTATTTCTTACAGCATAGGTTACAAAGCCTGTTTCAACCTCGCCCATAGCATCATTGATTTCTTCGATGATGGAATCAACATCGTCGTTTTCAAGATTGAGTGTGGAAAGTGCCGCATAGCAATCGCCCACGCTCTTGCTTTCGATAACGTGGATCTGCGCGTTTTCGTAGATCTTTGCTGCCTGGCGCGCCGCAAGGATAATGTTGCTGTTGTTCGGGAATACGATAATATGGTCTGCATTGATCTCTTCGAATACCTCGAGGAAGTTTTGTGCAGAGGGGTTCATTGTCTGTCCGCCGCTTACTATTTCGTCTACGCCGAGCTTCGTATAAAGGTCGCTGATACCTTCGCCGTTTGCAACAGCAACAAGACCATATTTCTTGTGGGGCTTTTCAACAGGCGGTTTTTCAACGATCTCGTTGTGCTGTACAGACATATTTTCAATTTTTATCGTAAGGAACTCACCAAATTCGTGCATATGCGCGAGCACCTTGTAGGGTGTCATCGTATGAACGTGAAGCTTTACTATCGTACCCGTTTTATAAGCAACGATAGAATCGCCGAGAGTAGCGAGGAATTCTTTGAGCTCGTCTACGTTAAATGCTTCAACGTCAGTTTTGTAATTCATAAGCTGAACGAGCATTTCCGTGCAATAGCCGTAGTCCATAACGCTGTCGGGACCAAATTTGGAAAAGTCGATATCAACGGAACCGGGAATTGCCTCCACAGGAGCAGCCGCTTCCATTTCTTCAAGGTCTTCACCGTTAAGAATTTTCAGGAAGCCCTCTGCGATATACTTAAGACCTGCACCGCCGCTATCCACAACGCCTGCTTCTTTGAGCACAGCGAGAATTTCAGGTGTACGTTTAAGGGATGCATCCATTTCCGTAACAAGGTCTTTGAAAAGGGATTCAACCGTGCTGTCTTCATTGATGCGTTCAACAGCATAATCTACAGATTCCCTTACAACCGTAAGGATAGTGCCCTCTTTGGGGGAGCTTACGGAAGAATAAGCCTGTGCCACACCGGTTTTGAGCGCGTGACCAACTTCCTCTACGCTTACTTCTTCGTGACCTACAAATTCTTTGGAAACGCCTGCGAAGAACTGGGAAAGGATAACGCCGGAGTTACCGCGTGCGCCGAGAAGCATACCGTCCATAAGGGACTTTGCAACATCGTCCATAGAATCGCCCTGAATACGGGAAAGAGCCTTGGAGCCGCCCTCCATCGTCATCATCATATTGTCGCCCGTGTCGCCGTCGGGAACGGGGAAAACGTTCATATCGTTAACTGCCTTAACGTGTGCGCGAAGATACGCAACACCGCCGCGAAACATTTTAGCAAAAAGTTCACCGTTTAAAAATTTGCGTGCCATTACTTAGTCCTCCCTTTTTTTGCCCCAGAAGAAGAGTGCTACAGTTCCGGGACCTGTATGGCTGCCGATAGACGGGCCAATATCGTTTATAATAATATCGCCTCTGATGTTCGGGAATGCTTCTTTTACCAAGGCTACAACAGCCTCGGCATCCTCTTTACAAGCAGAATTGCAAAGGAAGCATCTTTCCGAATATTCAAGACCGCCTTCTGCGTTCTCTTTCATTTTTTCAACGATTGTGCGAATAACCTTTTTCTTGGAGCGAATTTTTTCTCTGGGAATAAGTCTGCCCTCGTTGCTTACGTTGAGAAGAGGACAAATGCCGAGAAGACCGCCGACAAAACCCGCTGTTTTGGAAACTCTACCGCCTTTAATAAAGAAAGTAAGGTCGGAGGTAAAGAACCAGTGGTGGAGGTTAAGCTTATTTTCTTCAACCCAATCACGCACTTCCTCTATTGTCTTGCCTTCGTCGCGAAGGTCAGCCGCCTTATCCATAAGAAGACCGTAGCCGGAGGAAGCCGCCAAAGAGTCTATAATGTATATTTTTCTGTCGGGGTGTCTTTCTCTTGCAATATTGACCGCGTTTGTTGCGGAATTGAAGGTGCCGGAAAGACCGGAAGAAAGCGAAATATGGAGAATGTCTTTTCCCTGTTCCAAAAGCTTTTCAAAATACTGAAGGAACTCTTCCATATTGGGCTGGGAGGTTTTTGTATCGGCGCCATCTACCATCGCCTGGTAAAAATCGCTTGCCGCCATAGACTGGAAAAGATCATCACGATATTCTTTACCGTCAAGGAAATACGGGGGAGAAGCATAGGAAATGCTTCTGCTATCCATATGCGATTTTGCAAGGTCAGCTGTCGCGCAGCAACTGAGTATAAAGTCTGCCATATTTATTACTCCTTAAGTGAAAATTAATATTACACAAACATTATACACCATAATGATAAAAAAATCAAATGTTTTGTGTAATTTAGTTTAAAAAAACATTAAATTTCTCTATTTTTTTCTCTACTATTACAAAATCAGGACTCTACCCATAGTAGAATCCTGATTTTTTACCATTTAATGGAGTTTTTTTCTTATTTTAGATACAAAGAAAAGTATAAGCGCGGTAGGAAGCATAAGTAAAAATATTTGCCATATGTTAAATTCAAGAAAAGCGAAATACACAAGCAGCAAAATGGAAAAAATAAACGCGCCTATTATAAGTAAATTTCCTCTGCCCTTGTTCCATACGGAATTGAGCACAAGGTGCGTAAGCACCGCTATGGGAAGCGCCGCAAAAAAAACTATCCAAACGAACGCATCAAGAACTATCCAGAAAAGAATGAAGAGGAAGAAAGCGAATGTGGCTATGCCGCAAAGAGCCACCGCTTCTACCGCTTTGAGGTTGAAGCGAACCTTTTCCAGGTCCTCTGTTTTGGGTTCGGGCGGTGGTGTCCATTCATCGTGAGTATTAAAAAGATAATCCATGGAAACACCGAAAATTTCGCCCATCTGGCGAAGCACGTTTGCATCCGGCAAAGATTCCGCACGCTCCCATTTTGAAATGGATTTATCTGAATAATTGAGTTTCGCGCCAAGCTCGCTTTGCGTCATGCCGGCATCGGTTCTCAGCTTTATTATGTTGCTTGCTATAATCAATTTAAGGTCAACCACTTATCCACCCCATTTACAAATAAATTTTACCTTTATATTATATCATATTCCCGCGCAAAAAGCAACCAAAAAAAGAGTTTTTCTGTTTCCGAATAATCTTGCTTCTATACCGTCACAAATAAAACCCGAAAATGCTTCCAAGAATTTATTTTTGCGCACGTTCTTTCTTTATCTCGCGCACAAGCAAAAACATCGCCGAAATCATAACGGCAAAGAAAAAAGAGAGATAATACGGGAAAATATCCGGCGTAACGCTTTGCGCGAGCACGCCGAAGATCGGCGGAAACACCATTATGCCTATATAAGCCGCCGCCATTTGCGAGCCTATTGCCGCACCGGAAAGCTCCCTTCCCACGGTTTCGGGGGTAAGATGTGTGAGGTTCGGGAATATAGGTCCGTTTCCAAGCCCCACGAGAAAGAGCGCCGCCGCAATACCAAATTCAGACAACGGCAGAAAAAGCAGGGCCAGTGCCGCCAAAAGCGTGCCCATGCCTATATAAATTATTTTCCAAGCGGAAAGCCATACCGACAGCACACCGGAAAGAAACCTGCCCACAGCCATTCCCATATAGTAGAACATTATTATTTTCGCCGCAATATCCGTGGATATACCCTTAGATTCAACGAGGAATGTGCTGCCCCAAATACCTGCCGTACATTCTATAGCGCAGGAGCATATAAACATAACCCAAGTCATACGTACCTTGCGCATTTTCGCAAGATACAGCGGAGAAACGGCTTTTTGCGCCTCCTCTGCCTCTCCCCCACCTTTTGGTGCCATCCGCTTCCATAGCGGAATGGAAAGCACGGTAACAGCGGCAATACATATCTGCACAAAAAAAGCCATGCGGTATCCACCGCGCCAATCGCCGTTTTCGGCAAGCGCAAACGACATAAAAAACGGGCTTAGCGTAACGCCTATACCGTAGAAACAGTGCAAAAAGTTCATATGCGTTGCCTTATAGTGCAGCGCAACGTAGTTATTGAGCGCAGAGTCTATAGCGCCGCCGCCAAGCCCCAGCGGAAGAGAAAAAAGGCAAAGAAAAAGAAAATTTCCCGAAAAGGAAAAACCGAGCAACGCCATGGCTGTTACGATAGTGGAAAAAGCCGTCACTCTTGCCGTGCCAAACCGATTTATAAGGTAGGCGCTCATAAGGCTGGAAACAACCGTACCTCCCGTGTTTATAAGGCTCACGGCACTGCCCACGGAAACGGGCAGGCCCATTTCCGCGTATATTGCGGGCCAAGCGGGGCCAAAAAGCGAATCGGGTATGCCCAAACCGATAAAATCTATAAAAATTATAACAAGTATAAAAGTCGCCATTTTTGTCTCCTGTTTTTAAACGTATTTTAAGATTATACCACAAAATTTCCCAAATGTAAACATTGAAATTTGTGTTTTTTGGTGATATACTATATATGATTTTAGAATAACTTGAAGTTATTCGTTTTGAAAGGAAAATAATATTATGGAATACATTGCCCCCAATCAATATCATAAGGAAGCGGCAGAAGAACGCGAAAGAAGGCTCGCGTGGTTCAAGGATGCTCGCTTCGGTATGTTTATTCACTACGGCGTCTTTTCACAGTTTAAAACGGGCGAATGGTGTATGGCATACCAGGACTACACCAAAGCCGAATACGAAGAATACGCAAAGCAATTCAACCCCAAAGAGGGCTGTGCCGAGGAATGGTGCGCTCTGGCGAAAAAAGCGGGTGCAAAATACGCAGTACTTACGACACGCCACCACGAAGGCTTTTCTCTCTGGAACTCCAAGGTAAACCCCTACAACTCCTACAACACGTGCGGACGCGACATTGTAAAGGAATTTACCGATGCTTGCCGCAAATATGGCCTAAAAATCGGTCTTTACTCTTCTCTCATGGATTGGCACCACCCGGACGGCTGGAAATGTGCCTTCGACCTCGAGGCGAGAAGAAGATTTCTCGATTATATAGAAGCGCTCAACGTAGAGCTTCTTTCAAACTATGGTAAAATAGACATTCTCTGGTACGATATGCCCTACCCCATGACGAGCTCCGAGGGCTGGGACTCCGTAAACCGCAACAACCGCCTGCGCAAGCTTCAGCCCGATATGCTCATAAACAACAGAAGCAAAATGCAAGAGGATTTCCTTACTCCCGAAGAAAGCATCTCCCCCGCAGACGGCGCTTATTGGGAAGCTTGTATGACATTCAACGGATTTTCTTGGGGTTATCTCAATTCCGAAAAAGCTCTGCCCTATTCCTACTCTGTGCAGCAGATAATAAAAATGCTCAATACCTGCGCCTCTGAATGCGGCAACCTGCTTCTCAACATAGGCCCTATGGCAGACGGCACAGTTCCCCCCGAAGCTATCGAACCGCTTACAAGGCTCGGCGGTTGGCTTGCCGAAAACGGAGAGGCGGCATACGGGCTTAAAGCTAAGGTTGGCACGACTTATGCCGGCGGCAACCTCAACCGTTCAAGCGCCACGCCCGACACAAAAACGGTCTACATTTGGAATATGATCTGGCCCGACAGCGATACCTTACAGCTCGGCGGATACAAGAGTACGCCCAAGAGCATAACGTACCTTGCAACAGGTGAAAAAGTGGACTTTGTTAAAGACGGCCACCGCATCATCCTCAAAAACCTGCCCAAAGAAGCTCCCGATAAAAACGCGGGAATCACCGTATTCAAGCTCGAATTCGACGAGCCCGCATCCTACCAGTGGGTAAGCTACTATCCCCAGATGCACTTCGGCGTAAACGGCGCAGGGGATCTTGTACAGTAAAAAATATCATTAAAAAATGCTATGGCGTGTGCCATAGCATTTTTTAAGTTTATCCTTCTTTTGCCACGATCTTGCTGTGGCTGAAGCCCACTTTGAAATAGTATATGAGCATAATCGAAGCGCAAAGGAACCAACCTGCAGGGTATCCGAACGCGACGGGTAAAATCTCGTTGGAAATAAAATTGGAAACAATAAAAAGGTATATCTGTCTGAAAAGCACAAAGGAGCCCAGCAAAATATACATCGGTGCTTTTGTGTTGCCGCCGCCGCGAAGCGCCGCCGCAAACACCTGGTTTACAGAGCAGAAAATATAGAACGGCGTTATATATTTAAGCAAAAGCTCTGCATAGTATAGCACGTTCGGGTCGTCGTTAAAGAAAGCGGCAAGCTGCGGCGCAAACGCCATAACCAAAGCTATAACAAAAGCGGTAACGCCGAGCGACATAAAGAACGCTATGTACGTGCCCTTTTTCGCGCGTTTAATATCTCCCGCACCCAGGCTCTGCCCTACAAGGGTCGTCACCGCAAGCGAAATAGACTGAACTGGCAGGAATATAAACTGGTCTATTTTAGAATATGTTGTCCAGCCTCCCATACAATGTGCCTTCACGGCGTTTACGTTAGCCACGTAAGATTGCACGAACACGTTGGAAAGCGCCGTAAGCATCATCTGAAGCGCCGCGGGAAAGCCTATTGCAAAAATGTTTTTTAGTATAGGTATATCTATTTTCAGCTTTCGGAAATCGAGCCTTACGCAAGTGCTCGTTTTTAGAAGAGTTATCACCGTGAGCACGGCGGAGGTAAGCTGGGCTATAACCGTGGCGAGCGCAACGCCTGCAACACCCATATTGCAGAAAAAAACGAACACGAAATCGAGCACAATGTTTATAACGGCCGCCACGACCAAATACCAGAAGGGGCGCACCGAATCACCTATTGCGCGCAAAATGCCCGCACCCATATTATAGACCATCAAGCCCACAACGCCTGCAAAATATATCGTAAGGTATACCTGCGCTTGGGAAAGTATTCCCGCGCCATCGTCGCCGGAGCCGAACATAAGGCGCAGAAGAAGCGGCGCGCTGGCTATGCCCACAATAGTAAAAATAAGAGCCAAAACGAGAGTCATCGCCATGGCGGTGTGTGAGACCTCGTTTGCTTTTTTCTCGTTTTTAGCACCGTAATATTGCGAAATTATTACGCCGGCACCGCTTGCAAGCCCCGAAAAGAAGCCTATAAGCATATTTATAATCGGCCCGACATTACCTACAGCGGTGTATGCGTCTACGTTATCGGTCTGCCCGATAACCCAAACATCCACCATGTTATAAAGCTGCTGAAAAAGATTGCCAAGAAGGAGCGGTAAGGCAAAAAGCAGTATGTTTTTCGCAATGCTGCCCTGTGTCATATCTATTTCTCGTCTTTTGAACATATTTATGCGTTTGACACCTACCATTTTTTCAAAAATCTCCAAAATAATTATAAAATTCGATGCTTTACAGTGCTGACAATAATATCAATAAATATTATATCACTTTTTTTCGTTATGTCAAATAAAAAAACAGCCATACAAAAATATATTTATTTTTTAAAAAATTCGCAAAAAAGTTTATGTTCAGTTTATAAATATTTGATAATATTTTTTATATATATTCGTTTATTTGTTAAAAACGTTTAAAAAGTAAAAGGAGAATTTTTTATGAATAAGAACGTTGTAATAGCAAGTGACAGCACCTGCGATCTCAGCCCGGAGCTTATAGAGCGCTATGGGGTGAAAATCATGCCGCTTACAGTTACCTTGGGTGGTAAACAATATAAAGACGGCATAGACGTAGACCCTGATGCTATTTACAAGCACTATGAAGAAACAGGCGAATTGCCCAAAACATCTGCACCTAATATTGCTGAAATAACAAACTTTTTTGCAGAACTTACTGCCGAAGGAAGCGCTGTAGTTTATTTCACAATAAGTTCTGAAATGTCCTCCAGCAACAACAATGCAAGACTCGCCGCAAACAATTTCGAGGATGTTTACGTTGTAGATTCCAGAAATCTTTCCACCGGCAACGGTCTTCTTGTAGTTTCCGCGGCTGAAATGGTAGCAGAAGGAAAAGCGGCAAAAGACATCGCGGAAGAATGCAAAGAGCTTGCAAAGCGTGTGGATGCTTCCTTTATTATAGATGACCTTGAATTTTTACATAAAGGCGGACGTTGCTCTTCCGTTGCGGCGCTCGGAGGTCTTCTCTTGCAGATAAAGCCCTGCATTATTGTAAAAGACGGCAAAATGGGTGTAGGTAAAAAATATCGCGGCAAATTCACACGTTGCCTCGGAAAATATATCGAAGACAAGGTTGGAGACACATCCAATATAGATTTGAAGCATATTTTCGTAACCCATGCAGGCTGCGATGAAGAAATCTATAAAGATTGTGTTGAAAAAGTTAAAGCCTTTGCCCCCGAAGCGGAAATATTCCTTACTCGTGCAGGCTGCACCATCTCTTCCCATTGCGGCAGAAACACTCTCGGCGTTTTGTTTATAAGAAAATCATAAAAGAAAAAACGAGCCTTCTCTCTGCATTCTTAGCGGAGAAATGGCAGTCACAAAATTTCGGCAGAGACC
>JAFTLJ010000041.1 GCA_017456005.1 Clostridia bacterium
CGCTAGCTTTGCGAATGTGCAAAAGCGCTCGGTATAGACACGGTTTCTACAGGTCATTATGCGCATATACTGCACGACGGGGAAACGGGCAGATATTATATTGCAAAGGGCAAGGACGCGCGTAAGGACCAGAGCTACGTGCTTTGGCGGCTTTCGCAGGAAGAACTTGCCATGCTTTATTTTCCGTTGGCAGACGACGTTAAAACAGAGGTAAAGCAGCTCTCTAAGGAAATGGAGCTGCCATCGGCAGAGCTTAAGGAAAGCCAGGAGATATGCTTTATACCATCTAACGACCATGCGGCGTATATAGAGGAGTATATGGGTAAAAAAATACCTTCGGGAAATTTCGTGGATAAAGAGGGCAGGGTACTAGGCAAGCACAAGGGCGTGGTACGCTACACTATAGGTCAGCGCAAGGGCTTGGGCATTTCGCTGGGTAAACATGCTTTTGTTACAAAAATAGACCCCGAAGCGGGCACGGTTACCCTTGGCGATGAATGCGACCTGTTTCTGCGCGAATTTGATATAGACGATCTGGTATTTCAAAAGCGCGAATACGGTGCCGGAGAAAGCGAAAGAATGTACGTTAAAATTCGCTATGCCGCACAACCGGTGCTTTGCACTGTTAAATTCAACGAAAATGGCGCACACGTTATTCTTGACGAGCCTGCGAGGGCTGTTACCCCGGGTCAATCTGCTGTTTTTTATGACGAACAGGGGGTTGTTTTGGGCGGTTTCATACTGTAAAGGTCAAGAAATGATGCTCAAATACCCTGTTTTTGGAAATTTTAATTTTTTAGCGTGAAAAGTGTTAAAAAGATTAAAAAAACGGTTAAAAAAACGCCAAATAAAAAAATACAAAAAAATATTTGTTAAAATAACTAAAAGTTCAAAAACACCCCCATTTTTTTGTGGAATAAACACAAAAAAATGGGGCTTTTTTGATGTTTTTGACGTTAAAATCAGCCTAAAAAAATTTGCCGATGATTTTTAAAAAAAATTCCAAGCCACTTGACATTTAAAAAAATGTACATTTGAACTCAAAAAACGTGCAAAATATGTATCAAAAAGAAACATTTTATGAGCATAACAACGAATTTAATTATGAACAAAGTTTTAATTGATTGTTAAGTACAAAAAAACAAAAAAGCAGCAAAAAACTTTAATAATATTTAAATAGGAAAGAAGAAGGCGCAAAAGGCAATTTTTTTACCCCTCAGGTCGCTTGACTTTGACGTTTTCTATGTGATATTATATATGCATATAAATTTGCTTTTTGCGCACGCTTCTTATTTTTAGGAAGACGGGGCGCAGGTTTCGGAGGAAAGCATATGAAATTATTTAAATTTAAGAAAGTCTTGGCGTTCGTACTCGCGTTTGCGATGGTTGCAGGTTATGCTGTAAGCGTTTCTGCGGCTTCCGTAAGCACCGGTTCCTCGTCAAGCTCATCAACTTTTGATGAAGCACTCGATCAGCTTAACGATGCATCGTGGAGCGAATATTACAGCTTGGTCAACGTTATTACAAGATATAACGGCGACGATATTGTGATAAAGGCTTCCGATTACACAGGAAAAGCTTACCCCGAAGGTTTCGGCGCGGCTGATACCGATTACGACTGGGCAATTATCTCGGCCGACGGTAAGGACGATGTTCTTCAGACACCTGATATGGGTACTACAACTTGGAAAGTAAATATTCCCAAAGATGGCCTTTACGCTATGGATATTTACTACTATCCTACAGAGGCTAAGTCTGCCAGCATTGAAAGAACTCTTCGTATAGACGGCGAGATTCTTTACAGCGAACTTCGAAATCTCGTTATGACGAAGATTTGGAAAGACCAATATGCGACCGACGCAGACGGCAACATCATCTTCGAAAAAGATGAAGCTACAGGCGACGAAAGCAGACCTTCCAAGGTTCAGGCTCCCGCTTGGAGCAAATATACCGTAAGCGACTCTACAGGTTACTACGGCGGCGAGTTCCTCTTCTATCTTGAAGCAGGCGAGCATGAAATCTCTCTCGAAGCACAGAGAGAACCTGTTGCACTCGATTCCATTGTTATCCGCGCCCCCAAAGAAGTTCTTACATACGCGGATTACAAAGCACAGTGGGAAGCTAAAGGCGCTACGCAGGCTCCTTCCGGTTCTCAGATATACATTCCTGCTGAAATTCCCAGCGCTACATCCGATAGCACTCTTTACCCTGCAGCGGACAGAACTTCTTCCATAAATGAAAGCTTGTTCGGTGCACCCATGAGCGCGTCTTCTGCACTTATCAACTCTTTGGGCGGTACAAACTGGGCAACTTCCGGTCAGTGGGTTGAATGGACGTTTGATGTTGAACACGCAGGCTTCTATTCCATCAACTTCCGCTTCTCTCAGGGCACAGCAGAAGGTGTGTTCGTTTCCAGAAAGATGTATGTTGACGGCGAAGTTCCTTTTGAAGAAGCAAACTACCTCGAATTTATGTATAACGACGCTTGGCAGATAAAACCTGCTAACGACGGCAAGACAAACTTCGAAGTTTACCTTGAACCCGGCACACATACAATAAAACTCGAAGTAACCCTCGGTCACCTCGGCGACGTTATTCAGCGTGTACGTACAGCTCTTGCAGGTATCAACGAAGTTTACCTTAAGATCCTTCAGATCACAGGTACAGACCCCGATGCTTACACAGACTACAAGTTCTATTCCCGTATTCCTAAAGAAATCGAAAAAATGAGAGAACTCGCAAACGAACTCTATGCGATTTCCGAAGAATTCCAGAACCTTTCCGGTGTAACAAGCTCGAATACAGCTACACTCGAAAACGTTGCTCGTATCCTCGAGAAGATGGCTAAAGACAGCGAAGGTCAGATAGCTAAAAACTTCTCTTCTCTTAAATCCAATATCGGTACACTCGGTACTTGGGTAAACAACATTCAGAAACAGGCACTCACACTCGACTATATCCTCGTTCAGCCCGCAGGCGATGCTCTTCCCAAAGCGGAAGCAAACTTCTGGCAGGATCTTTGGTTCGAGGTTCAGGCTTTCTGGTTCAGCTTTATTAAATCCGACGACTCCTTCACATCCGATGCTGAAGAGGGAGCTACACAAATTGAAGTTTGGACGGTTGTATCTCGTGAATATACACAGATCATCCGTGATATGATCAAAGACGATTTCTCTAAATATTATCCCAACATCGCAGTTAACCTTAAGCTCGTTGCAGGCGCAACACTTCTCCCCGCAACTCTTGCAGGTCAGGGACCTGACGTAATGATGGGTACCGGTGAAAACACGGTTATCAACTACGCGGTTCGCGGCGCTCTTCTTCCTCTTAATGGTTATGAAGAATTCGATCTTGTTTCTTCCAGATTCCTTATCGAAGCAATGCGCCCTGTATCTGTTGCTGTTGACAGCGCAGACGGCGAAATGAGAACATACGGTATTCCTCACACAATGAGCTATAGCGCAATGTTCTACCGCACAGACATTTTTGCAGAAATCGGTGAACCCGTTCCGAAAACTTGGGACGATTTCAGAAGCTTGATTCCTAAACTTCAGGCTAAGAACTATACACTCGGTATGTCCAAATCCTTGGATATGTTCATCTTGCAGCACGACGCAGATATCTATGCTGACGGCGGCGTTCACATCGCTTACGGCGGCGATACTCAGCTCGATGCATTCACAACGATGACAGAGTTCTTCACACTTTACACACTTCCTATTTCTTATGACGCTTCCAACCGTTTCAGAACAGGTGAAATGCCTCTTATCATTTCCGACCTCGTAAGCTTCTACAACCAGTTTACAGCGTTCGCAACAGAACTTAAAGGTCTTTGGGGCTTTGCCAACGTTCCCGGTGTTATGAGAGAAGACGGTACTATCAACCGTTCCAACGTTCTTGCTGTTACATCTCTTATCATTATGAAAGATGCTCTTGAACGCGGAACAGATGCAGCTTCCTTCAAATACATCGAATGGTGGACACGCGACTACATCCAGAGCCAGTACGGCAACGAACTTATCGCTCTTATGGGTGCGGCTGCTAAATACAATACGGCAAACGTTAAGGCTTACCTCGAAATGGACTGGTCCGCTCGCGAAAGCCGAATCATTATGAATGAAATATTCCCGAACCTCGTTGGTGTTCCGGATATGCCCGGTAGCTACATTATCGCACGTTATGTAAACTTTGCATTCCTTGCAGCATACAACAATGGCGCTTCTCCCAGCGATGAACTTCTCGGTTACGTTGAACTTATCGACAAAGAATTCGACAGAAAACGTGATGAACTTAACCGTGACTTCTTTATTCCGACAGAAAGCTATTTCCAGGAATACTTCAAATACTCTTTGTACTCTGATAATTACGTAGAATATCAGAAATAAAGAAACAAAAATTTTAAATAATCAGAACTTGGTTTTAAAAAATATGTAAAGGAGAAAAGCTACTATGTCTGAAAAAACAGTTTCGGCAAAGGCTCCTAAAACGCCTAAAGCAAAGCCTGTTGCCAGAAAAGATATGACAAAAGCACAGTGGATATGGAAAGAAATGAAACGTAACTACATAGCTTACATTATGTGTGCTCCGTTCTTCCTTATATTCTTCACATTCACGATTTTGCCCGTTATTCTTTCGATTTTCTACAGTTTCACAATCTTTAACCTCATCGAACCGATGAAATGGATATTCCTTGATAACTATATCAGACTCTTCCTTGATGACGATATATTCCTTACAGCTGTTCAGAACACACTTTTGTTCGCTGTAATCATCGGTCCTGTATCTTACTTGCTCTCTCTTTTCGTTGCTTGGTTTATCAACGAAATCCCCCCGAAGATCCGTTCTGTTGTAACACTTATATTCTATGCGCCCTCTATTTCCGGCGGTGCGAATATGATTTGGGGTGTATTCTTCAGCGGTGACTCCTACGGTTATGCAAACTCTATCCTTATGCGACTCGGTATTATCCAGTCTCCTATCCAGTTCTTCCAAAATGCAGATTACGTTATGCCTCTTTGTATCGTAGTTGCTCTTTGGTCCAGCTTGGGTACATCGTTCCTTTCCTTCATCGGTGGTCTTCAGACCATCGATAAGGCGCAGTTTGAAGCTGCGGCTGTTGACGGTATCAAGAACCGTTGGCAGGAACTTTGGTACGTAACACTTCCGAATATGAAATCTCAGCTCTTATTCGGTGCTATTCTCGCGATTACAAGTGCATTCGGTTTTGGTGCGGTTGTTGACTCTCTTGCCGGCAACCCCTCCGTTGACTACTGCGCGTGGACTATTGTTCACCACCTCGGTGACTACGGCGGCGCACGTTTCGAAGTTGGTTATGCTTCTGCAATCGCAACGATTCTTTTTGCGATGATGGTCGGCTCGAACATGCTCGTTAAGAAAATTCTTGCAAAGGTGGGACAGTAATATGGCTAAAAAATTACGTGTTAGAGGTCACAAGGTCGTTCTTAACCGTTCGGCGGGCGGCGACTTTGGTATCACATTCTTCCTTGTAATACTCGGTGTATTCATGTTCATCCCGATGTACTATGCTGTTATCCAGTCTCTTAAACCTCTCGATGAACTTTGGATGTATCCCCCTCAGTTCTACGTTGTAAAACCTACGTTCAAGAACTTCTCCTTGATGTTTAAAACACTTCAGACATCTTGGATTCCTTTCTCCAGATATATCTTCAACACAGTATTTATCTCTGTTGCAGGTACATTTGGTAACCTTGCTTGCGGTTCTCTCGCAGCATATGCTATTTCTAAGATCAACTTCCCCGGCAGAAAAGGTCTTTCCTCTCTTGTAAGACTTTCTCTTATGTTCCACCCCACAGTTTCTGCTATCGTTAACTTTATGACGATGAGCACACTCGGTTGGGTAGATACATACCTCGCAATCATTATCCCTGCTTGGGGCGCTACACTCGGCATGTTCCTTATGCAGACATTTATGGAAGGTAACATCTCCGTTGCAGTTCTTGAAGCTGCTCGCCTTGATGGTTCTTCCGAGTTCAGAACATTCTGGACGATAGCGATGCCTATGGTTAAACCGGGTTGGATCACACTTATTATTTACTCTTTCAAAGACCTTTGGAACACAGGTGCTTCTACATACATTTACAGTGAAGAACTTAAAACATTCAACTACGCAGTTGGTCAGATCACTTCCGGTGGTGTTGAACGTGCCGGTGTTGGTACAGCTGCAGCGGTTGTAATGATGATCGTTCCTATCGCGGTATTCGTAATTGGCCAGAGCAACGTTATCGAAACGATGGCTTCTTCCGGTATGAAAGACTAATTAGGAGGGAAACGTTATTATGAAAAAATCAGCAAAAATATTAGTAGCGGTTCTTTGCCTGATGATGCTTATGAGCAGCCTCTCGGTTTTCGCCGCTTCTGCTCCCTATCAGACATACACGTACTCTATGGGTGGGGATCCTATGGACTCCCCCCACGCATACGTTCCTGAAAGAACGATTTCCAACTTCGATATGGGTTTGGAAACGCCTCTCGCAGCTGCGAAAGACTTGTTTGTTGACGCAAACGAAAATGTTTACATTTCCGACACAAGCAACAACAGACTTATCGTTCTTGATGATAAATTTGCTACTCAGTATGAAATCACAACATTTATAAACGAACACGGTGTACCCGACGCTTTGTTGGGCCCGCAGGGCTTGTTTGTTGACAGCAAAAACATCTATGTTTGTGACTCTGCAAACAACCGTATCGTTGTGTTCGACCTTTCCGGTAACTTCGAAAGAATTGTCGAAGCTCCCCAGGCAGACGTAATGGGCGAAGATACACTTTTCCACCCCGTTGCTCTTTCCGTAGATGCTTCCGGTAAAATGTACGTAGTTTCCGACCAGACTTACTCCGGTGTATTCGCACTTGAAGCAGATGGTTCCTTCATTTGCTTTATCGGTGCTCAGAAAGCGGATGTTCCGCTTGCTACGAGAATTCGTAGACTTATTTTCCCTGATGTAAAAGCAGAAGACTTTATCACTTCCGCATACAACAACGTTACTATCGACGAACAGGGCTTCATTTACGTAACAACAAACGATATCGATGAAGAAACACTTGCTTCTGCTATTACAGCAGGCAATGCCGCTTATGCTCCCGTAAAACGTCTTAACAACCAGGGCGTTGACATTATGAGAAGAAACGGCTTCACGATTCCTTGCGGCGAAGTTGCTTTCAGCAAAACAGAAGGCGCAAGCTCCGATTCCGCTACAGGTCCTTCCAGCCTTATCGACGTTGCACTCGGTCCGAACGGTATGTGGTCTGTAATCGACAGCAAACGTTGCAGAATCTACACATACGACAGCGACGGTAACTTGCTCTTCGCGTTCGGCGATAAAGGTAGCCAGCTCGGTAACCTTAACCAGCCCACAGCTATCTCTTACAAAGGCAGCTCTATCATCGTTCTCGACGCAACACTTAACTCCATCACAGTTTATAAGAGAGAACCCTACGGCGACATCATCGACAAGGCTCTCGAACACACAGCAACACGTCAGTATTCCGCAGCTCTCGGCGACTGGGAAGATATCAACAGAACAAACATCAACTTTGATGCTGCATACGTTGGTATCGGTACAAACCTTTACCGCAACGGCGAATTCGAAGCTTCTCTCGATTACTTCAAAGTTGCAGGCGATACACAGAGCTACTCCGACGCTTTCAAAGCTATCAGAAAAGCTTGGGTAGAGGATTGGGTTCTTGTTGTTATCATTGTAATCGTTGCACTTTGCGTAGGTCTTTCCAAATTCCTCGGCTATGTTGGCAAGAAGAATAAGGAAGGCGTTACAAAAGTAGGTAAGAGAACACTTTGGGAAGAATTCCTCTTTGGTTTCTACCTTATGATGCATCCGTTCGATGGTTACTGGGACCTTAAACATGAAAAACGTGGTTCTGTAAGAGCAGCTATGCTTATAGACGGTATCGTAGTTGTTGCTACTATCTTCTATTCTCAGTGCTCTGCATACATTTTCAACCCCGGCCAGGGTACAACAAATCCCTTCGCAAGCATCTTCAACGGTTTGCTTACAGTATTTGCTCCGCTCATGCTTTGGTGCGTTGCTAACTGGTGCCTTACAACACTTTTTGATGGCGAAGGTAACTTCAAAGATATTTTCATATCTACATCTTACGCATTATTCCCGCTTGCACTTTTGCTTATTCCGATTACATTGTGCACACACATTGCAACACTCGATGAATCTTCTTTGATCTCTCTTGCAATGTCCATCGCATTTGTATGGCTCGGTATGCTCGTATTCTTTGGTATGGCAACAACCCACGGCTATTCTATGGGCAAGAACATTCTTATCACAGTTGCTACTATTATCGGTATGATGTTCATTATGTTCATTATGATGCTCTTCACAAATCTTGTTCAGCAGATGATTGCATTCGTTACAGATATCATTTCGGAAATTTCGTTCCGTGCTAAATGATAGGGAGGATAAATATGAAAAAAATTAAATTTTTGGCGGCTATCTTGGCTGTGTCCATTTTAGTCGGATGTTTTTCGCTCCCCGTTGGTGCGAGCGATGGAATAGACAACTATACCTCCTCTGCTTCTATGAATACAGAGGGTGCGTTGGCTAAGATCGAAACTATGGAATCCGTTTTCAAGAACGACGATTATGAATTGTTCTTTGATGCGAAATCCGGTGAAATTGCAGTTAAAACACTTGCTACAGGAGAATATACATTCTCTAACCCCTACGATACAGAAGTTCCCAAAACAAATACTGAATCCGGCTTCGCAAGAAAAGCAGCTTTGCTTTCTCAGATAATGATCAAGTATTCCGACGCTTCCGGCGCTGCTAAGCATCTTAGTAGCTACGGCGACGCCGCGATGCTTGAAGGTCAGATCCAGATGAAGAGAATTGACGGAGGTATTCGTGTTGAATACGCGATCGGTTCCGTTGAATCTAAACGACTCGTTCCTTTCCGCATTGAAGAGAAAAGATTTGAGGAAAAAATCATCACTATCCTCGAAGCTGTTGCGGCACAGAACAACAAACTTACAGATCTCGAAAAACAGATCGTAAGCCAGCTCAAAACTGTTTACTACGATAAGATCGACTTTATGAATGCCAGCGATACAGAACAGCAGACATTGCTTAAGAGATATCCGATACTCGCTGACGAACCCAATCTTGTGTTCTACGTTCTTAAAGACGATTCCGGTTTGACACTTAAGAAAATCGAAAATCTTATCAGATCTTATTGCCCCGAATACACGTTCGATGAACTTGAATCTGACCACGAGCTCACAGGTTACGAAGGCAACCAGGTAGAGCCCCCGCTTTTCAGACTTGCTATCGAATATACATTCAATGAAAACGGTTTCTGCGCAACGGTTCCCGCAAAGAGTATCCGTTACAACGAAACAACATACTCTCTTGACGAAATCTCCATTCTTCCTTACTTCGGTTGCAGCACAGTTAAAGAAATTTCTAACAGCGATGCTACTGAAACAAAACAGACAACAGACGGTTACCTCTTCCTTCCTGACGGTAGCGGTACGTTGCTCGAATACTACAATAAAGACGGTTCTGTAAAGACAGGTACACAGGCTATCTCCGTTTACGGTATCGACTATGCATACGAAGACCTTACTGCTGCTCAGACAACTGTAAACGCTAAGGTTTGCCGTATTCCCGTGTTCGGTTTGACAGAAGAATACACTATTACAACAGAAGCTGCAAGAAGCGGCCGCGCTAACTTCGTATATTCGAAAGATTATACAAGAGGTTTCGTTGCTGTTATTACAGAAGGCGAATCTCTTGCAAAAATCACTGCTACTCTTGATGCTATGCAGTGGACCGGTTACTTCTCTGCAAGCTCCGGTGCAGGTTACAACTCTGTTTATGCAGGCTTCTCTATGCAGCAGACAGACAAAGTATCTCTCGGTTCTGCTCTCGGCGGCGGCTCCAACATGTCCCAGAGTGTAGATACAAGATACATTGGTAACTACTCTATTCAGTACATGCTTCTCGCAGAAGATACTGAAGGTTTCTATGAACCCACATACTCCGGTATGGCAGAAGCTTACCGCCAGTACCTTATTACAAACGGTGCTATCTCTAAATTCACAGCAGAAGAAGTTAAAGATCAGCTTCCTCTCTTCGTTCAGACACTCGGTAGCTTGAAAGCAGACTCCACATTCCTCACATTCCCCGTTAGAGTTACAAAAGCTCTTGCATCTTTCGATGATATCGAAACGATGACGGGCGTACTTGAGAGCGCCGGAATAAAGAATATTAAATATATTCTTTCCGGATATGCAAACGGTACTGCTACTTCCAGCAAATATCCTTCTTACGTTAAATTCAATTCCAAAGTGGGCGGCGATAAAGGCTTTAAAGACCTCGTTAAATTCGCTCTCGATAAAGATATCGAAGTAATGCCTAACTTTGACTTTGCCAATATCACAAATACAGCTTTCGGCTTCTCTTTCAAAAAGCACGCAGCTCTTATGATGAGCGGTCGTTACGCTACAAAACGTGATTATGACGCAGTTTACCAGACCATTTCCAGACGTGGCTTCTCCAACTTGCTTTCCACGCTTGCTTATGATACGGTTTACGCAAAATTCTCTAAAGCATACGACAAATTCTTCACAGGATTCGATGGCTACAACGGTTCTCTCGCAGCTCTTACGCTCGGTACAGACCTTAACTCCGACTTTAATACGGATAATCCCATTACACGTGAAGATTCCAAAAACAACACAGTAAAATTCATCAGCAAACTCTACAACAAGTACAACTCTGTTGTAGTTGAAGGCGGTAACGCTTATACGATTCCTTATGTAACAGACATTATTTCTATCCCGCTTGATAATAGTAACTATGCTATTTCTTCCGCGTCCATTCCGTTTATGGGTATGGTTCTCCACGGTTGCATGAATTACACAGGCGATCCTATGAATATGTCCGGTGACATTAAGTACGCTGTTTTGAAATCTATCGAAAACGGCGCTTCCCCCTACTTCTTCTTGGTATATCAGAATGCTGCTGAACTTAAATCTTCCAAAGTGCTCAGCTCCTACTACTCTGTAAACTTTGAAACTTGGTTCAATACAGACGACGGCACAAGCATTCCCGATACATACAATAAGATCAATAATGCAATAGGCGGTCTCCAGAACGCTACTATTACAAAACACGAATTCCACACAGCGTTTGCTCTCAGCACAGACGAAGCTGCTATTCTCTTTGCAGAATACAAAGCTGCTGAAAAAGCACTTGCAGATGCTAAGGAAGCATATGAAAAAGCAGTTGTTGCTACAGACGAGGCTGCTAAAGCAAGTAAGAACCTTGCTGCTCTCCTCGTAGCTGAAAGAGCTGCAATGAATGCTTACATCGCAGCAGAAGAAAAAGTTGAACGCGTTGGTGCAATGCTCGACAGAAATAATGTTGGCGGCGTTGTTTCCGTAACGTATACTTCTGAAACAGGTGTAACAAAAACATTCTATATCAACTATAACAACTATGAAGTTGTTATCGAAACAGAAGATGGCGGTACATACGCTATCGGCGCTATGGCTTTCGTTGAAAAGGGCGATATCGTAAGCGACAAAACAACAATTACAGCAAGCACAAGCGTTGAAGCTTATGTTGCAACAGGTTCCGTTCTCGTTGCAAACTTCGCTTCTGCAAACGAAAAACTTGAAACTGCTGTTGAAAGCGGCGATGATTATCAGATCGGCCGTGCTTTGAACTCTGTTAAGGCTCTCCTTGCAGAAGTTGCAAAGACAAAAGAAGGCGACGTTGCTAAGGTTGCAAATGCAGATGGCGGCTACGTTTACATCAACTACACATCCGGCAACGTTATCGTACAGATAAGCGAAACAAGATATGAACTTATCTCTGCACAGAGCTACCTCATAGTTGAATGAAAGGAGGAGGGCTAATATGAACAATACAGTTGAAACAAAGAAAAAACGCAAACGTGCTTCTCTTAATGAAAGAAAAGCGCTCAAAGGTTGGATATTTGTCCTTCCTTTCATCATCGGTATGATAGCGGTTTATATTCCCGTTATTATTGAATCCATAAGCTATAGCCTTGCAGACTATAGAGTAATTCCTGCTATTCAGGGCGGCGGTTATACGCTGTCCTGGGTAGGCTTCGATAACTTCGAGAAAGTATTCTCGCTCGTAATCGACTCCAAAACAGGTGAAACCTTCTTGGAAATGATGTTCACAAACCTTCTCCAGCAGGTTATAGACATCGTTGCTATCCTTATGCTTTCCTTGTTTATCGCAGTACTTCTTAACCAGAAAATGATCGGACGCGCAGCGTTCCGTGCAATCTTCTTTATCCCCGTTGTTGTTGGCGCGGGTATTATGACAAAGATCGACGCAACGTCTGCAGAAGTTCTCAGCACAGCTTCCGGTATGCTTGAAGAAATCGATACAGGTAGCGTTGCGGGCGGCGGCCTTGGCGGCATTGCAAGTATGATGGATATAAGCGCGCTCTTCTCGAATCTCGGATTCGGCAGCGAGCTTGTTAAGATAGTTTCCGACCTTGTTGCAAACATTGTGAACATCGTAAACCGTTCCGGTGTACAGATGCTTATATTACTTGATGGTCTTAAGTCTATCTCTCCTTCTATCTATGAATCTTGCCAGGTTGAAGGCGCTTCTGCTTGGGAAATCTTCTGGAAGATTACACTTCCGATGCTTAGCCCGATGATTTTGGCTAATGCAATTTATACGGTTGTTGACGCGTTTACTTCCGAAAGTAATGCAGTTATGAACCACATTATCGGCGATGCAGGTGCTATATCTCCTGACCCTGTTCAGTCTGCTAAAGCTTGGCTCTACTTTGCAGTAGTTGCTCTCTGCTTGCTCCTTGTAGTCGGTATCTGTTCTACTTTCGTGTTCTATCAGCGCCGCAACGATAAATGAGAAGGAGGTAAGATAAATCTATGAATACTCAGGCTAAAATCAAAAAAGAGACCAAAAGAAAAATCAAAGCTGATTTTGAAAGGGCTCCTCTTGCCGAAAGATTGAAAGCAAAATATCTTAACAGCTTTTTCTACAAGAAACTTCTTGTTGCAGTGTTTAGATTCGTTCTTCTTCTCGGTATCTCTTATGTAATTCTTTATCCCTTTGCTTCTAAAATTTTGCAGTCTGTATTCAGTCCTTCCGACTTGATTCAGACAGACGTATTGCTTGTATCCAAGAATCCCACGATCGATACATACAGATATTTGATTACGGAAAACGGATACTTCGAAGCTCTTCTTAATACGGCTATCCTCTCCCTTGTTTGCGCATTCCTTCAGACATTTATTTGCGCATTCATCGGTTACGGTTTTGCGAAGTTTAAATTCAAAGGTAACGGTGCGGTTTTCGTACTCGTACTTTTCACACTTCTCGTTCCCCATAAGGTTATTGCTTCCTCTCTCGTACAGCATTTCGTAAACTTCGACTTGTTCGGAATTTTGGGAAATACGCTTTATAAGTGGGTAGGCTGGGAAACAGGTATTCACGGTACATACGCTCCCTTCGTATTGATGTCTTTGACAGGTCTTGGCTTTAAGAACGGCTTGTTCATCCTCATCATGCGTCAGTTCTATCGCGGTATCCCCGATGAACTTGAAGAAGCTTCTTACGTTGACGGTTACGGCGTTTTCAAAACGTTTTTCCGCATCCTTCTTCCTTGCTCTGTACCGATGCTTATCACAGTATTCGTTCTTTCCTTCTCTTGGCAGTGGACGGACATCTTCTATACGAACTTGTTCCTCCCCAACTCCGACACAGTTCTTCTTACAAGCAATGCATTCTGGGCATCTATGCCGAGCACGCTTAAGGACGTGAGCGCGAGCCTTCTCGAAGGCAACATAACGGCTACAAACTCTTTCTCTGCTATAGTTATGAACACAGCAGGTATGTTGGTTGTTGCTCCGCTTGTTGTACTTTACCTTTTCTGCCAGAGATACCTTATTCAGGGTATCGAACACTCCGGCTTCGGTGGTGTATAATATCAAACAAAAACTCGAGAAACATCGAAAGATGTTTCTCGTTTTTTTGTCACCTCTTGGGTGAATGCTTGTCGCAAAATGCGTTATTGTGTTTGTAAGCTGCGCATGTTAGAATAAAAGGGAGGTGATATATATGAATTTGAATATAGGAGAAAATATAAAAATGCTTCGCAAAGAACATAGTGTGAGCCAAAACGAGCTTGCAGAATATCTTGCGGTGAAACCGCAAAGCGTTTCCAAATGGGAGAGAGGTGTATGTGAGCCGGATATAGCATTGCTGCCGGAGATAGCATTGTTTTTTGGTGTGAGCATAGATGAATTGTTTTCACCGGAGAAAATAAAAAGTTCTGACGAGGCTCTATTGATATTAAAGAAGTTATACTGTGATAAAAAATGGAGAGAAATGTATGAAAATGCGCTTATTTATGCGCGTGAGTTTCCTGGCGAAGCGAAAATCTGCGAAAAGCTTTTAAATGCGCTGATACATGTAGAAATGTGCGGAGAACGTATTGAAGAAAAGGATATTACGTTTGCAGTAAACCTTGCAAAACGTGTTTTGAACAAATGCAATGATGCCTTGCTTAAACAAAGAATAACGTACCATCTTTGCGTTATTCTTTATGAAAAAGGGCGCAAGGAAGAAGCGGATTTTTATTATTCTGATCTTAACTGCGCCTCATATGGCAGAGAAAGTCTGGATATGTATAAATACCGCGGGCACGAGCTTGTAAAAAAGCTGAAAGAAAACAATGCGATTTGGTATAATATGCTTGCGATGAACTTTTCTCGAATAGCTTATAACATAGACGTGGGAGAAGAAAGCCTATGCTACCTTCGTAAATCATACGAGTTTTTTTACGCTGCATACGAATGTGTAGAATCACGTGGATATTTGCGTATGTGCTTGCTTTCTCTTTTGGATATAGCAGTTACCTATGAAATGATGGAACGTGGCACAGAGGCCGCTAAATCATTCGCTGAGGCACGAAATTTTGCAATAAAGCAGGAGATAAAAGAAGATTTTGATGACATTGTGAAAAAAGCGCTTGTGTCTAATAACCTTTGCCGGGCTGCCAGACATCTTTATGAAAGGATGTGTGAGAAAAATGTATAACATTTTGGGCGAAATAAACGGAAGCGGCTCTGTTAAAACTTCCGAAAATTTGCTTGACGAGCTTAATTTCGGTTTTTGGGGGAAGATGGCGAATAATGTTTTGCTAAAAAAGTATTTGACGCAGGATAAAGAGATTATTTTACAGAGGCAGACGGTTTTTAAAATCCTTTGTGAAAATGCGGACTTTGATGATTTTTTGGAAAAATTGTCGGAAAAGCTGGAAAATCTTATAGCTTTAAAAAGCAATAACAAAAAGTATATGCTTCGCGAAAGTAGCAGCAATGAGCGCGCTTTTAGCGAATTCAGAGAGCTTCTTCTTTTTACGGAGTGTATGGACACGGTTTTGTTGGGCAGGGATAAATTCAACAATATGAAGTTTTCTATAGGATTTGCGGAAATGTTTGAGCATGCGGAAAATATAGCCGAAAGCGTATGGTACAAGAACGCAAAACTATATATAGAACGCGTTGCCGAGGAACTTAAAAATATAAAAAGCGTAAGTTTGGGCGTAAACTTGGATGCAAGCCTTTGTGTAAAAGAATTTGGTTTGGTATCGCTTAACTCCGAATATTATAAGACAAACTCATTTTTTGATAAAATGTTTGCAAAAAATATAGGGAATAAGGAATACGTGTGTATAGCGCCGATTTCCGGGGAAGCATCAAGCTATACTGGTTATTCGCTTGATGTTTTTAATAGTGGGTTATATAAGGCGATTAGCACGGTTTTAGGCGGAATTGTGAGGAAGATGAGAAAAAAAGGCTGTATGATATACTTTGCGACAATACAGACTTTCTTTTGAGTTATTACGATGATATAAAGTTTATTTCTACCTCACACCGTTATATTTTGTCTATGAAGGCGTGCGGTTTGCCGCTCTGTTTTCCCGAAATATCGGAAGAATATGAGATAAATGGTATATACAACCCGAATTTTGCCGGGAATATAAAGAGCAAGGATATCGTGAAAAATGATTTTTCTTTCGACGAAAATGGGCAGATTTATATTCTTACGGGCGCGAACAGTGGTGGGAAGACAGCTTTTTTGCGCGCGGTTGGTATTTCTCAAGTACTGTTTCAGCTCGGATTGCCGATACCTGCCAAAAGTGCCAAAATGCAGATTTTTGGCAATATTTTTTCACATTTTTCTTCCCAAATAAGGGATATAAACGGTGGTCGTTTTGAAAATGAATGCAGAGCGATAATGAGCTTTTATAAAGACATTACAAGCGATAGCTTGCTGCTTCTCGACGAAATGTTCTCTACGACAAGTGCTTTTGAGGGGGTGATTGTGGCCACGCATATGCTCGAAAAGCTTGCAAAAATAGGCTGCAAATGTATTTATACCACTCATATGCACGATTTGGCTTATAAAATAGAGGAACTGAATTCAAAAAAAGAAACAAAAAGTCGCTTGGATAGCCTTTCGGCACAGGTTGTGGGTGAATTTTGTACATATAAAATTTTGCGAAAAAGGGAAACATACGGAAGTTTGGCAGAAGCCATTTGCCGAAAATACGGGTTTGTGGATTGATATGGGGAAATTTGGCTATTTTATTAAAAGCATAGGTAGGAACTTGGATGAATATGCCTATGGAATAGAAAAGAAAAAGAAAAGCGGATTTGAGTGGCGTGCTGCAGGTGGTTTAAATGCAATAAATCAAATGGAGGAGCTGTATATATATAAGCCTTGGGGCGCAATTTTTCACACTTTAAGGGTTCAGCTTTTTCGGTTTGCGGCGCTTGCTCTCATATCGTTTGATTTGTTTGTATGGTTTTGCGTGCCCGTTTGGGCTATGGTAATATATGAATATTATCTTGCGCTTAAATGGCTTGGAAAATATAATATTTCAGCTATGAAAATACTTGTTTTAACCGCATTTTTTGAGCTTTTGCTTTTCCTTTTGGCTCCATACGCAAGGCGCTTTATTTGGTTTTTGGTAGCAGGAGAATGGGTGGTTTAGATAAAAGAAAAACGCACTTTGTACAAAGTGCGTTTTTGTTATTTGTAGTATTAGAATATGTCGTCGAGGTTGAATTTCTTTTTGGGTTTGAAATCGATCTTGAATACATATTTGAGAACACAGTATGCTGCAACAAGAACTGCTATAACTGCTACTACAATGATAGTAACGAGCCAGAATGTGGGGAACTTGGGAGGAAGAAGTTTAACTGTGCCTCTGTTTTCGAGTTCTGCTTTGAGTGCTTCCGTATCTGCATCAAATTTAACATCGAGAACAGTGTATTTGAAGTCAGCGGACATATCGCCGATCTTAACTTTACCGGAATTTTCGCCGGGAGCAGATGTATCGTAGTTGATGATAAGGTTGGGGTCGTTATCGTTGATCTCTGCTTCTTCGCCGTCGGAATATTTGTATTTAACTGTGAACCAGCTGCGTGTAATATCGCTGTCTACGGCAACTTTGTTTGCGTTGCTGAGCTTAACTTCGAGGGAAGTGGGCTTCTGAACCATAACGTTGAAATCTTTAGCAACGTTGATGTTGTATGCAGCGTTAACGAGTTTAGCTGTTGCAACAGTATCGCCGCCCTGGCCGCTTGTTGTGTCGCAAGAAACGGAGAATGCTTTGAGAAGAACGTCGATTCTGGCTTTTTTAGCTTCGTCGATGGAAACGCCTTCGCCTTCTGCGGGGATTTCGAGAACGTCTTTAGTACCGTTTGTGTATACAGCAGTTACTGTGAAGAAGCTGTTGTCGATAACTGTGCCGTAGTAGATAGAATTTTTCTTTTCTGTTACGGGTGTGAGTTCGATGTCTTTTACGTCGATGATATTTACGGGGAATGTGATCGTATTGCCATAGAAGTTTGCTGTTACGATGTATTCGTAGTAGCCTTCTGCGGAAAGAGGAACGTCAATGTTTGTGAAATCTGTGCCTTCAAGAGCAAACTGGTTAAGAGCTTTTACTTTGGAAGTACCGTCTGCAAAATTGATTTTGAGTGTAAGACCTGTGGGAGTGAATTTGCCTGCAATAAGGATATCGAGCTTGTTGTATACGCTGGAATACTGCGGTGTTGCGAATTCAACGGATTCTACGTCAACTACTGTTACTTCATATTCGTAAATAAGTTTGCCGTAAACAAGCTGAACTTTTGTTTTCCAAGAATCTACTTCTTCGCCGAGGCCTTCGGGTTTTTCGAAGTTGTAGATAGCACTTGCGGTATCGATGGTTTCTTTAACGCCGTCTTTGAATGTGATTTCTGCTGTGAAGCCTGTGAGGTCGAGTTTGTCGCCTGTGTAGTATGTTGTTACTTCGGGGGCTGTAACGGGGTTGAATTCCGTTGCGCTGTTTTCTTTGATTTCAAGTGCGCTTTCGTAGCCTGTTACGTATTCGAGAGAACCGAATACGATATAGTCGATTTCGATTTCTGCGCCTTCGTATGCTTCGTTTGCTTTGTCGTAACCGAAGGGGAAGATGAGGATTTCACGGATATCGCTGGACCAGTTGTATGCACCCTTCTGGTCGAAGTTGAGGTCTCTCAAGCTTACTGTGATAGTTGTCCAGCCGCTCATGTTGGGCTCCATTTCGATATTTGCTACCGTTCTGGAGTCGAAACCTGTGTTACCACCGAAAGTACGGAAAACACCTACAGAGAATTTTGTACAAGCACTGTTGTTTTTGATTCTGAGCTTAGCGTATTCGATAGCACCGGAAGCCTCTGCGCCTGCTTTAAACGTACCGCCGAGAGGGTCAGTCTGGAAAGCGAGAGCGCCGGCAGCTGTGCCGATGGAAGATATGGAAATAACTTCGCCGTTATTTTTGAAGCTGTAATCGAGGTTTTCCTCATAGCTATATTTATCGTCAAGGAAAATAGCAGTGGGGTAAGCACCGTTTACGAACTGATCTTCATAGTAACGTTCAAGAACGTAATCGCCTTTTTTATGGATTACTTCGCCCTTGTCGTTGAGCACGTCTTCTTCGTATCTTTCAGCCCAAGCATTGTTTGCTTCGGAGAAGTCGAGATAGTCGATAGAACCTATTACGTTGTTTTTAGAGTCTGTCGGTACAGAGGCTCCAAACGCAAGCGTTGTGGTCATAGTAAAAACAAATATGACCGCCAAAAAAATCGCAAGAAATTTTTTCATAAGAGTTTTCCTTTCGCTTTGTGGGAATGTAGTGTATAGATACCCGTAAAGATACCAATATTTAATCTATTATATATTGTAGCATATAAACAAGGCGTATGTCAAGAAGTTATTTCAATTATAGCAAAATGCCCAAACATTTTAGAGTAATTTGTCTAACATATCCACACGTCTTTGGTGTCTTCCGCCGTCAAATTCGGTGGAAAGGAAGACTTTTGTGAGCTCAAGTGCTTTTTCGTAGGAAATCATACGCGCACCAAGGCAAAGAACGTTGGAATTGTTGTGGTGGCGTGTCATAGCGGTGGACTCGGGTTCGTTGCAAAGTGCGGCGCGAATGCCGCGATGTTTGTTTGCCGCAATGCTCATTCCTATGCCCGTGCCGCATACGAGAATGCCGAATTCTGCCTTGCCGCCGCGCACAAGCTCGCAAACTTTGCTTGCGTGAACGGGGTAATCTACAGATTCAGGGCTGTTGGTGCCGCAGTCGATACATTCGTATCCGTTTTCGGTGAGGTAGGCTATGAGGTTGTTTTTGTATTCATATCCTGCGTGGTCTGCTCCGAGAGCGATGGTATGTTTCATTTTGTTTGTTCCTTTCTTTTTCTTTCTTCCTCGCGTTCCGCTTGGGAAGCACGGAGATATTTCGGCGAAAGCGCAAGGTCTGTAAAATCTTCCTTTGCTTCCGAAGTTTCATATTTGTGAAGTGCTGATGCCGCTACTGCCGCCGCATTCTGATATATCAGTATTTTCGGGGTGGATGCTTTTTGCGGCACATTCAGCTTATCGGCTATGGCATAGCCGTCGCCGAAGAAATATATGGGCTTATCTGCCTTTGCAAGCTCCGCTTCCAGCTCTGCGGCAGAGATCAGCCTATCTTCGCAGAGCCTCGTAAGCTCGCCGTCGTTATATTCGAAAATTGCATTGTAAAGCTGAGAACGGCGCGCGTCCATAACGGGAACGGCGAGGAAATTGCCCGAAAGCCCCATTGCATTACGTGCCAGAGCATCGAGCGTGGACGTGCCGACGCATATTTTGTTTTTGCCGAAAGCAAGCCCTTTTATTGCCGCCACACCGATGCGCACGCCCGTGAAGGAGCCGGGCCCCTCCGAAACGGCGAACATATCGATGTCGCTCGGAGCGAGCTTGAGGTTTTTGAGCGTGGCTTCTATCATAGGTAGCAGGGTTTCGCTGTGCGTAAGACCATTTTTTTGCGTGTACATGGCGAGTATCGTTTCGTTTTCGCAAACAGCCACGCTTGCGCATGTTGCCGTTGTGTCTACTGCAAGGATCTTCATTGAACCACCCTTTCTATGATTATTTCGCGGGAATCGACGTTGTCCGGCCGTTTGAGTATTGTGACAACGTAATATTCCTCGGGCAGAAAATCTTCTATTTTTTCACTCCATTCCACGGCACAAACACCGTTTTCGATATAGTCGAAATAGCCTGTGGAGGTAAGCGAATCTTCATCGTCTATGCGGTACATATCGAAGTGGTAGAAGGGAAATTCCGCGCCGCGGTATTCGTTTACTATTTGGTAGGTGGGGCTTTGCACGCGAGCCTTCGGTGCGAGGCACTTTGCCATGCCGCGTATGAAAGCGGTCTTGCCCACGCCGAGGTCGCCGCGCATAGCAACGAAATCGCCTTTTTCGAGGTTCATGGCAAAATCCTGCCCTGCGAGCTCGGTTTCTTCCGTGCTTTGCGTAAAAATCATTCTTTTTTCCATTGTGGTACCTTTATTTTGTCCTGCGGGAAAGGCTGTTTAAGCCGACCGCAAGGGAATTTACGAGGTTTTCGATATCTGCCTCTGTGTTCTGCACACCGAGGCTTACGCGAATGGTGCTGTCTGCCTCCTTTTCGGGCATGCCGAAAGAGAGCAGTACGTGGCTTTTATGCCCGGAGTTGGAGGAGCAGGCCGAGCCGCTGGAAACAAACACGCCGTCGCGCGAGAGGAAGTGGAGCATGGTTTCGCTTCTTACACCGGGTAGAGTGAGGCTTATTATATGCGGCGCGTATTTTCCTGCAGGGGTATTTACGCGTACATCGGGCAGCTTTTCTGCGATAAGTTTTTCTGCAAGAGAGCGCAGAGAAGCAAATTTCTCGAGCGTGGCTGAAAGATTTTTGCTTTCGTATTCCGCTGCAGCGCCAAAGCCGGCTATGCCTATAGTGTTTTCCGTGCCGCTGCGCATGCCGCTTTCCTGACCGCCGCCGTGAACGAAGGGGACAATGCTCTTGGTGGTGAGCACTTTTTCACGCACAAAAAGCGCACCCACGCCCTTCGGCCCGCCGATTTTGTGGGAGCTTATGCTTATTAAATCTGCAGGGAGCGATGCGAGCGGCTCCGGCGTTTTAAGGTAGCCCTGAACTGCATCGCAATGCACCAAAATTTCGGGGCATTTAGCCTTTGCGAGGCTTGCTATTGCCGCTATATCGTTTATAGCGCCCGTTTCGTTGTTTACGAGCATGGCGGAAACGAGTATTGTATCTGCCGAAAGCTCCGCTTTGTATTTTTCCATATCCCAAACGCCGCGGGGCGAGGGGATAAAACTAACTTTATAGCCCAGCTTTTCAAGATATTTCGCTGTTTCGATAACGGAGGGGTGTTCCGTTTCGCCTACAATAATTTTGCCGCCCTTTTTGCGCTCCTTTGCCGTTGCGGCACCGATGAGCGCAAGGTTGTTTGCCTCTGTGCCGGAGGCTGTGAAAACGAGCATTTGCGGCTTTACCTTGCCGTATTTTTTTGCGCCGAGGGAAGCAAAAATTTTTTCCCTGGCTTCGCTTACCGTTTTTTCCGCCTCCATGCCCAGCAGGTGGAGCGATGAGGGGTTGCCGAACGTGCTGTCCATGACAGCGCGCATTTTTTCTGCGGCGGCGGGGCACAACGGCGTGGTAGCGCTGTTATCGAGATAAGAAAGAGCCATTTTTTCCTCTTAAAGCTATATTACGGTTTGAAATTTTCTGCTATCTGATTAACGGCCTTTGTATGTGAATCGTAATTTGCTTCCAAAGCCGTATAAGTGAAGATATATACCTGACCGGATGTGTCGTAGGAGAATATCTGCATGAATTTATATTTGGGCTCTGCTTCTTCGCCTTCCTTGGCATCCGCGCCGATGGTATAAACGTATTTGAGCGCGGGAAGTGCACCGAAATACTGGTTATCTTTATATTCCTCTATTTCGGAAACGTTTTGAAGCGTGGCTTTTATATTTTTATAGTAATTTTGGCAGTATTCCTCGAGAGAATCGTAGCTTGCGCTGCTCCACTGCATCGTCATGAGCGAGATATTACTTTTGTCGTTTGCATATGCAGCCGAAACGCCGTCTGCGATATCTACGGTCCACGTTTCGGGGACGTAGAGAGTGTACGTGACCTTATCGTTTTCGAGAAGCATCATTCCGTCGGGAACCTCGGAAGGCTCGCTGCAAGAGGAAAATGCAAAAATTGTTGCTAAAACAAGAAAAATTGCTATGATTTTTTTCATTTTTGGGTGAAAATCCTTTTTAAAAATAATTTATACTATATATTATATATTGATAGGCAACTAAAGTCAACCGAAAAACGAGCAGAATCGCCAAAATAATTATACAAAAAAACAGACGAAATTTTGGCTAAAAAAACAACAACCCCATCGTTTTTTCGATGGGGTGAGCAATACGTTATGTTAAATAAATTACTGCTGGTCCTGTTTCATAGCTGCATAGCATGCGCTGCAGTATACAGGTCTGTCGTTGCTGGGCTGGAAGGGAACTTTAGCTTCACCACCGCATTTTGCGCAAGTTGTTGTGAAAAGTTCTCTTGCGGGACGTGTTGCATTCTTTCTTGCGTCGCGGCAGCTCTTGCATCTCTGGGGCTCATTCTGGAAGCCTCTTTCAGCATAGAATTCCTGCTCGCCGGCAGAAAATACGAATTCTGCTCCGCAATCTTTGCAAACTAATGTTTTGTCCTGATACATTTTGTCTTACCTCGCTTTGAAAATATGGTTAAAAATTTTGCCCGAAGACAGATTCCAACTGTCATCTTTGTGGGAACAACGCTTTGCCGTTAAGCTATTTGGGCATAGTTGCAGACGATTAAAACATATGTGGAATATATAAACCGTGCGAAAAACACGAAACACAAAAAAATAATAATGCTTTTTCTACAAAAGCTTCCGCAACTTTGCTTTAATCCTGACGATAGCGTTATCCACCGATTTTTTTGATTTGGATAGAGCACGAGAAATGTCTTCGTAAGACAGATCTTCAAGGTAAAGGCGAAAAACGGAATATTCAAACTCTGTTAGCACAGAGGCGATCTTTTTGTTTATCACGTCTACAGATTCCTCGCTTATAATGATCTGCTCCGGCGTGCTGCCGCCGGGCGTATCGCAATAGAAATCGTAGGGGACATCGTCCGTTTCCGCGCTGCTTTTGTTGCTGCGAATGTATGATATTATTCTGTTTTGAATACAGATCTTGGCGAAATGGCCGAAGGAAACGCCCTTTGCATTATCGAAAGCGAACACTGCTTTGTAGAGCGCGAGTGAAGCTTCTTGAAAAAGGTCGTCATATTCGGAATCCGAAATGCCATAAGCCTTTATAAGTTTTTGGGTTGCGCTTTGTATGAGCGGTAGGTACAGGAAATATACGGCATCGAAAGAAAGCGGCTTGCCGCTTTTTACGTCGTTCAATAAAATTTCAATATCTTTATTTAATGGATCCACGTTTTACCGCCATACTAAATAAATTATGGAAAATATTAAACATTTTATGAAAATGTTAAATATTTGTTAAGTATATTATAAACTTCAAAAACTTTTGTGTCAAGTGTATTTAAGAATAATTCCATTCTTGAATATAGAAAATAGTGTATACTTTTTTGACTTTTTGCACAAAAAATAGTCTTGTTTTGTTGCTATGCTCGTTTTTTTGCTGAAAAATGTAATTTTTGAAAATAAATATCTAAAATGTTATACAGCGTGTTTGGGGTTTGCCGTGTGTGCGAAAAAGTGTAGATAAAGATGAAAGAAAAACTTTTTTAAAAAAACTTAAATTTTTTTCAAAAAACCTATTGACAAATTTCGTTTCTTTTGATATACTATCACACGTCAGCGGCGCAGAGCCGATGGCAAGCAAAACAAAATAAGACATAGCGGCATCGCCAAGCGGTAAGGCAACGGACTCTGACTCCGTCATTACCTAGGTTCGAATCCTAGTGCCGCTGCCAAATAAAGCATCTCAAGAGAGATGCTTTTCTTTTGTTCACCGGGTTATGAGCACAGCGAGTGGGATGTGTTAGCACGTAAGTTTTGGGAGCTGATTATATTTATAAGAAAGATTGGGGAAAGATGGTAAAATGAGAGTGTCTTTTTTATATGATGATTATATAAGAAGCAATTTAACAGCACCGCTATTTGCCGTGTTTTTTTGCTCAATAATGATTATACTTAATATAAAGACTTTGTTTTTAATTATAAAATCTATTTTTGAAGCTATTAAGAGCAGAGATAAGTATGCTGTTGGGGATGTTATAGAAAAACATATTGTTGCTATAATAGTAATGATCCTTTGTGTATTTTTGCTTTTTGTCAATATTTCTCCTCTAACATCAGGAGGAATACATCTTATCAATGAAAAAGAAACCGATGCAGTTTATACCAAAGGAATAATACAATCAATAGAACAGTTAAATCAATATTCATCTCCGAAATATCAAACTGATTATGGGACAACATTTGGAGCTAGAGTCAATATTGACGGTGATATCTATAACATAATTACTGTTGAAGAATTTGCAGTTGGCGACAATGTGAAAATTAAATATTTACCAAAAAGCAAATTTATTTTGGAAATGCAATCCGATTAGTAAAATTTATTAAAAAGCAGTAGTTTATATGTATGAGGTAGACAGAAAAAACAACAGGTTTCGACCTGTCGTTTTTTTAACGAAATTCGCCCTTGCGGGCAAGTGAAATAGCTTTGCTGTGAAATATTTGCTGACGCGAATGTGGGCAAATTTCACTTAAAACCGCAAGGCTTCAATATCACGCTGAATACAAACGAAGCATATCACCGAAACTCTTTACAGCTTTCCTATTTTATGCTATACTAATCTCGGTAAAAACGCTCATCTGGCACAAACGACCTCGTTCATTGTGCGACGCACGATTTTGTAAAAAAACACAGGGAAGTGAATTGTATGAATGTTTTTTATGTAATGGATTATATTTCAGATGTCGCTTGCGACAGCGAGGCGATAGACGCTTGCCTTGGAAAAGCCAAGGAAACGGTCGGAGAAACGCAGATAGTTTTTTCGGGCAAGGATTTTTTTATAGACCGCGCAATATGTATACCTTCGGATACGGAGATATTGATAGATGGTTGCTCCGTGCAGCAACGAAATTACGTTTATGATAATATTTTTCGCGGCGACAATCTGCTTATAGACGATTCTAACCCTTACGGCGCGCCTCTTGACGTATTGCCGCTTAAAAATATTAAGATCACGGGCAAAAACGGTGCGCGCTTAATAGGCCCTTCCAAAAACCGCGTGGGTTACCATAAGGTATTGAAGGAATATCAACCGATGGTGGGGGATTTTTGGGGCTACCGCACACATATGATATCACTTTCGTTCTGTGAGGGCTTTGAAATATCGGGGCTTTCTTTATCGCAGACCATGGGCTGGGCTGTAAGCTTTGATGCCTGCTCGGAGGGCAGCGTGCACGATATCGATATTCGTTCCGACGTGAAAAACGGAGACGGCATAGATTTTCGTTCTGGCTGCCATCATTGCAAGGCGGAAAATATCACGGGCTTTACCTCGGACGATACCGTAGCCTGCACGGCACTTTCAAGGGGTAGCCGATTTGAGCAGTACCCCGCAAAGAATTATCTTGTTCCGAGCGAGCCGTACAATGCATCACATACGGAAATTGACGGCTCGATTCACGATATTGAAATAAAAAATATCAAGACGGGCGGTTACCACCACGGTGCAATATGCCTTTCAGCCTGGGGGAATAAGGTTTATAATATCAGCATCTCCGATTTTCACGAAACGGATGAAGGGAAAAGAGAATCCACCGTAAAGATCTACACGGGATATGGCGATGAATATAAGAACGGAGATATTCACCACGTAAAGCTCGAGAACATTCATTCAAGGATAGCGAAGTATGCCGTTCAGGTTATGTGTGACGTGGAGCATTTAGAGGCAGAGAATATTTTTTTGAATAATGATAATAAAAGTGAGCAGAAATCCGCCTCGCTGCCGAGAAAGGCGGCAGAAAAGTGAAAAAGCAAATTCTTACAAAGCAAATAATACAGCAAGCGCTTTTGGCGAAGATGAGCAAGAAAAAAACAGCCGCACTTTTTTTGACATTTGTTCTGTTGGCGGAAATCATCGTGGGTGTAATGTATGTTATTGCTTACGCAAACGGGGCGGAATTAAAAAATGACAGGCTCTCTTTTGCCGTACCGCACGTTAGCATTCCCGTTATGTCTGTTGTTATATTGATTTTGACGTTTTTTCTTCTCGATTATTACTATGTTGATCTATATAAGATAAAAAGATGCAAATTTTATATCGTTGAAGAAAAGCTCTGCGAAAAAAAGAAAGAAACGGTGAAATATTATCGCCATACGGAAAAAGAAAATTTTCTTTGTTTTCGCTGTGGCAAAGTTGCCGTTGAGGATGCTGTTTATTATTGCTCCGATATAGGCGAGCGCTTCTATATTATTGAATTAAGGGCGAATAAGGCACCTATGCTGGCATATTCCACGAAATATTATGAAATAAATTAGTGCATAAGCAAATAAAAACCCGAGAATTTCTCGGGTTTTTATGGTTTTAATCAAACTGTTCCACAATGCGTATCTCGCCTGTGTCAATGTCTTCAAAATAATACTCTTTACAGAGTGTATTTTTATATTCCTTGCCTTTTTTGCGTTTTTCTTCTATAAAACGCATAGGTTTGCCGCTTGCGGAAATCTGCCATTCCGCATTTTGTACCCAATAGGGGTGCTTTTTTGTTTTGCAAGGAAATGCTTCTTTTATTTTTTCTTTGCCGATTTTTATACGTGCGGTTTGGGAAAGATTTTCGGGTATGCTTGCTATAATACCGTCTATAATTTCACCTATAACACGTTCCGCCGCGAGGTCTGCTCCGCCTATATAGTCGGGGCATATGTCGATTGTGAAAGCCGCTTTTTTGTACATCGTTTCATCTCGAACGATGTTTTCTTCGGGGAAAATTTCCTGCATAAGCTTTGCAAGGCGTGATTGCACTTCCACGTAATACCAAAGTTGTGTTCTTGCTTTATAATCTGTAATGCTATGGGCGTCATATGGTTTTTCGATGATGGTTGCATATTTTCTTTCGAAAAGACTGCGAACCAGATCGGGCAGCTCGCCGATATGCTCTTGATTTTTTTCGGGGCTATCTACGCCGCATTTTAAGTGGTAGAGCATAATGGGGACAATAGTTTTACCGAATATATTTTTTTCTTTATTTGCTTGATCAAGCAAATAAACGAGCGTTTTTGAAAATTCAAACTGAACGTCAAACGTAGCATCTTTTGCCGAAAAAAGCTTGTTTTTTGCTTCGGTTATTGCTTTTTGCTCTTCTTCCGAAAGCTGTGCAAGAAAATAATCTAGTGCAACTTCCTCGTGCACGTTTTGGGTTTTGTCCTCTGGCACGAGGCTTTGTAGCCAATCGAAAAGCCCGGGATTTTCTTCGAGGTATGAAAAAAACTCCTCGGGAGATAATTTTCCCTCGATATAGGCGATTATTTTGCTTTTATAATCAGCCATTTTTTATAGCCTCGCCAAATTCCTTAACCGCCGTATAGTATGCTTCGGGCACGCTGCCGTCTGCCGCGGGGGCTATGTTGAGCAACAGGTTGCCGCCCCATTTTTTGCAGGTTTCGTATTGGTTCAAGGTGATGTCGAGCGCACGGTATTTATCTGCGTTCTTTACGTAGGACCAGCCGCCACCCACGTGCCATATCTGGCAGGTTTCCCAGGGCATACCGGGGTCTTCTTTGGGGAGGTGACATTCGTACTGCGAGCAATAGTCGCCTATACCCCAGCCCCACAGACGGTCGTTTACCACTATCTGCGGCTGGAGCGCGCGTATTTCGTCTATCGTGATAACGTTTGTAAGGTCTTTCAAAGAGCCGTCGAACCACAAAAGGTCTATCTGCCCGTAGCGTGTGAGCAGTTCACGAACCTGCGCGTTTACGTATTCAACGTATTTATCGTAATGCTCCTTGGGCATTTCGGGCAGAGTGTCTATGGGCTTGTGGTCTATATCCTTGTAAGGTCTTTCCGGGTGAGCCTCGGAGTGCGAACCGGGCATAAACGACATATATTTTTGGTTTATGCGCCAATCGGGAGGGGAATAATATAGCCCCACCTTAAGCCCGAGCTTTCTGCAAGCGGCTACGTATTCGCCTACAAGGTCGCGGCCGCCCATATAATTTTTTGTGGAAAAATCGCTCGCGTCGGAGGGCCAGAGAGAAAAACCGTCGTGATGTTTGGTGGTGAGAACGGCGTAGGTAAAGCCTGCGTTCTTTGCGGCGGAAAGCCATTCTTCGGGGTTGTATTTATCGGGGTTGAAATCTTTTGCAAGTGCCCAATATTCTCGCGGAGTAAGAATACCGTTGCCTTTTGCGCGGCGGATGGGTTCATCCATCATGCCCCAGGAAATATCGAGGTCGCCGTGTACGGCGGAAATGCCGTAGTGAATGAACAAGCCGAGGTTTACGGGCTTGTAGTACCAAGCGGCGCCGGGATGTGTGGTTTTGGAAAAGGTGCCGCCGGAGGAGGAGGCGTTGCCTATAATATCGTGCTGTGCGGCAACTGTTTTGTTTGTACTCATAAGCTTCTCCTAAAAAATGAAAAATTTGTTCTGTGGGTGTATTTTGTGCCATATGCTTGTAAAATTTTAGCATACAAAAGAGCTTTTTGTCAATCCTTTTCGTGCAACTTGGCGATTTTAGGAATTTTTATGCAAAAAAATTTCAATAAAATATGTACAAAACGAAATGATTGTGATACAATATATAAGTAAAATTATATTCGGAGGCGATTTTTTGAAAAATAAGATTATTATGCTTGCGTGCTTTGCGCTTTGCGCCTGCTTTCTGCTTGCTTCCTGTGCGCCCAAGATAAGCGTGCTGGAGGATTACTGCTTTGCTGTGGCAAGGTTTGACTTGGAAAAAGCGGCAGAATGTACCGTAAGCGGCGATGCGGAAAAATATTTCGAAACCGTTTTGGAGCTTTCGCAAAGCCTTACGGAAGAGCAACGCGGCATAGCGAAGGAGCTTTTCTCCCAAATGAAATTTACGGATTTTGCAGAGGAGGATGGCTTTTATACCGTTACGGTAAAATATATTGATTTTTCGGCGCTTATCAAAAGCGTGAACGACAGCCTTGCAGTGGGCACGGGCACCGCTTCCGATTATCTCCGCGAAATTATAGACAGCGGAAGAATACAAAATCAATTTCTAAAAACAGAGCAGAGTGTAAAGGTCGTGCTTGCGGAAACGGACGGAAAAGCAAAGCTAGCGCTCGGTTATTCGGGCGAAAACGCGCGTTTTACGGCTCTCGTGGGGCTCGATACCTTCCTGCGCTGGTATTCAACGAAAAGATGAGGTCAGCTTAATATGGAATATAAGAACAAAAAGAACTTCCGCGAAAAGGGCGTGCGCGAGGAGCGCACGGCAGACGCAGAGGATGGCAGCGTTATCGTGGGCAGAAACCCCGTGCTGGAGCTGCTTAAAAGCGGACGCGGAATAGAAAAAATATACATTCTGAAGGGCGAGCGTGAGGGCTCTGTTACGAAAATTTTCGCAGAAGCGCGCGCACGCGGCATAAACGTTGCCGAAACGGACAAGCAAAAGCTCGATATGCTCGCGGGGGGCAACGCGCACCAGGGCGTGGCGGCGATAGCCTCTGTAAAAGAATACGTAACGCTTAAGCAGATAGTGGAGCTTGCGGCGGAAAAGGGCGAAAAGCCGCTTATCGTCGTTTGCGACGGCGTGGAGGACCCGCACAACATCGGCGCTATTATAAGATGTGCAGAGGGCGCGGGAGCCCATGGCTTGGTTATAGGCAAAAGGCACGCACCCGCTCTCGGGCAAACGGTGTTTAAAGCCAGCGCGGGCGCGGCAGAGCACCTACCCATAGCGAAGGTTACGAATATAGCCGCCGCTATAGAGGAGCTCAAAGAGCTCGGCGTGTGGACCTTTGCGGCGGAAGCCGGCGGTGCGGATTACCACAGCACAGATTTCGACCTGCCCTGCGCCATAGTAATGGGCAGCGAGGGAAACGGCGTTTCCCGCCTTGTAAAAGAAAAATGTGATTTCCTTGTTTCCATACCTATGTACGGCAAGGTAAACTCGCTCAACGTTTCCACAGCGGCATCGGTCCTTCTTTTCGATGCGGCGTTCAAACAAAGAAATAAATAATAAGCAGGAGGTTAAAGTTATGGCATATAATGATAAAGAAGCCGCAAGCGGCTTCGATGTTACTGCAAACGAGATGCTTCGCAGGCTGAACAACCAGTATAAAGCAGACCGCTTTGCCGACAAATATACGGAAAACGCAGAATATCTCAAAGCCGAGGACGGCAGCGTCCAAATAGATATAAGCACGCTTTCCGACGAAGAATTTAAAACGCTTTTCGACAGTTACCTTGCAACCTCTAATATGAACGTTTCCGAAATGACGGATTCCACATATAAGAGCTTGCAATACCATATTGTAAATTTGCAGAAAAAATCGGGCGCGATGCTCCTTACTGGCGACGAAATGGAAAAACGCTTTGAGGATGCGCAAACCCCTGTTTTCGTACCCGAAGACGAGGGCGTTTCCACAACGGAAATACCCGTGCCGCCGAAAACGGATATTTTCTCGGCGGACGAAGGCGAAGAATTCGGCGAAACGACCGAATTTATAATGCACGATTCCAAAACATTCGACAGACTAAGAGAAGAAGCCAAGCCCCAACCCCAGGAAGAGGAAAAAAGCGAGGAAGAAGCGCTGAAACAGCGCAGAATGTCTATTTTTTCGAAGCTGAAGGCGCTTATGCGCGATGAAGAACCCGAGGAAGAAACGCCTGCGGCAGAGCCCGAAGAGCCCATAGCAGAACCCGAACCGGAAGAAACACCCGAAGAGCCTGCAACGGAAGAATTTATCATCCCCTCTTACATAGCGGATGAAGCGGAAAATGCGCTCGGCTCTGCGGAAGAAGAAACGACCCCCGAGGAGGAAATGCTCGAAAACTACTTAGAGGATTCCTCTGAGCTGGAGGCATACGAGCCGAAGATAGAGCCTGCAGAGGAACCGGAGAAAATACCCGAAGAGCCCGAAGAGCCCGAAGAGCCCGAAGCGGAAAGCTTTGAAGAAGATACGTTCGAAGAAGAAGCTTTTGAAGAGCTTCCCGACATAGAAGATTTTGAAGAGGAAGAGGAGATCCCCGACGAAATAGTGCCCGAGGAGCCGGAGGAATACATTTCCGAAGAGCAGGAAGAATACATAACCGAAGAAGACACTATGGAAGAGGAAGAGCCCTTCGCACAAGAGGGTGAAGAACCGATAGAGGACGCCGATATAGTGGATGCGCTCGTGGCAGACCCGATAGAGGATTACGAGGACGTGCCCAAGCACATTTTCGACGAGCCCTCCTACGAAACAGAAGAAAACGACTACCCTGAAGCGCCTGCGGAACGCGAGGAAGAAGCCGAAGAAGGCACAAAAGACTACGTTTCTTTCGAACAGAACTCCGAAATTATCGCGGAATACAAGAAAAAGTACACGTCTGTGCGCGTGCGTATGGGTATAGGCGTGGCGCTTGCCGCAATACTCCTTGTGCTCGAAAATATTGGCATTTTCGGTATACAGCTCCCCGACTTTTTGCGTAACCCGGCTGTGCTCGTTCCCGTGGAATGGACACTGATATTTGCCTCTGCGCTGCTCGTTTGCGATAGCCTCTTCAGCGCCGCTAAAAAGCTTATAAAATTCCAATTTGAGCCCGCTACCGTAACGCTGATAGCATTCCTTTTTGCGACCTGTACTACATTCTCTTCGCTCTTTATGGGCGCAGAGGTACGACTTTTCAATTTCCCCTTTGCAATTTGCGTGCTCTTTAACCTTATCTCTATTTTCCTTTCCGTGCGCAAAGAAATTTTCACGTTCAAGGTTATTTCCTCTGCAAAGAAAAAACACGCCGTTGTTCGCATGACAGAGGAAGAATCTGCTGCGGAAGCGCAGGAATTTATGGATAAGCTTTCCGAAAAATCTGAATTTTACCGTGTTGACGAAGCAGATTTTGTGGATGAGTATTTTGCGCAGAAGAAGAAAGCGCCCGTTATGTACAAGCGCTTGCGCGTGCTTATTCCCGTTATTTTTGCAGCTTCCTGCGTTATAAGCGTGCTCGACGCGGTAATACAAAACGCCAATCTTTATGAAAGCCTTGCATTCGGCTACCTTGCATTCGTTATGTGTGCGCCTATAGCCGTGTTCTTTGTAAACGAGCTTCCGCTCTACCTCAGTGCGGTTAAGGCTTATTCCAACAACAGCGCCATTCTCGGCGATTCCGCGCCTGAAATTATGGAAAATATGGCTGTGGTTTCCTTTGCCGACAGCGACGTTTTCAAAACAGACGGCGTGAGAATAAAGGGTGTCAAGGTTATAGACAACAACAGAATAGACCATATTATTTATTACGCTTCTTCTGTGTTCAATATAGTGGGAGGTCCGCTTGCGAAGGTGTTCAAGCAGGCATCGCTCGAAACGGCACAGCCCGAAAGCGCTGAAATACGCGTTATTTCCAGCAGAGGTATCGATGCGGCGATAGACGGCAAGCATATTGTTGTAGGCACGGAACAGTTTATGGAAGCGCAGTGCTTCCGCCCCGTGCGCGAAGCCGGCGACGAAAACTGGGAAGGCAAAACAAACAGAAGAATACTCTATCTTGCTTGCGATGAAGAGATAATTGCAAAATTCTACGTTGAATACAGCGTAAACCCCGAATTCGTTTACCTTGTGAAAAAGCTTTCCGAAAGCGGAATTTGTGTAAGCGTGCGTACAAACGACCCTTGCGTAGACGTAGATATATTCTACAAAAATAAGCTTGACCCCGAGCAGTACCCCTTGCGTGTGGTCAAGGGCGAAAACGAGGTAGAAACAAAATACAATGTTTCCGCAAAGAAATCGGGCATTGTGGCGGCAGGCTCTATAAAAGGCCTTATAAAGACTGTGCTTCTGTGCGACAGACTTGCAAACGTTATGAAAACGAACCTTGTTGTAAAGGTCGTTTCCGCGCTCGCAGGCTTGCTAGTTATGGCTACGTTCGTGTTCATACACATCACGCTCGGCGGCGTATGGTCGCTCTACTTCGGTATCTACCAGCTTTCCTGGCTCGTACCTGTTTACATTATTTCGAAAATCTATATTTAAGCAAAAGAAAAATCCCGATTTGAAATCGGGATTTTTTATTTGTCATTTTGTAATTGTTACGATAAAGCCGTCTACGTTGTTGCCGGAAACTTCGTAGTTTGAAGAGGGAACGTAGATGTTTGTCGTATCGTTTTCAACGCTTGCGGGGAAATAGTAGATTGTGTATTCCGTTTCGCCAACCTTGTAGTTGAGGGGCTCCTGAAGACCGTAGTGGTGGTTTTTGCGGAGCATATCTACATATTCTTCAAGGCAGAGATCGTTTTCTGCCATATAGGATGCGTGAGCTTTGCCCACATAGCGGAAGTGCCAATCCTCGTTGAGAATGCCTGTGATGTCTTTGTTATCGTCTGTGTAGCGGAGAATAAAGCCGTATTTTGCGCAGTTCTCTGTGATCCAAGCCTGCTCTGTATCGTTGAGGTATTCTATTTCGGGCTTGTCTTTAACGCTTATACGAATATCGAACGTAAGACCTGTGTGGTGTTCGCTGTGGCCGGGTTTTGCCGTAAGACCTTCCACCGTTTCGTTTTCGTAGAGCTCCTGCTGTTTTTCAAGAGTTCTGTAGCCGGAAAGGATCATAAGGCGCCTTGTGTCGGTAAGAGTGGAGTTTGCCGCTTTCATATCTGCAAGCATTGCTGTAAGGTCTGCTACCACGCGTCTGCTGAGCTCTACGGGCTTTTGCGTGCCGTCGGGGTAAGTCATACCGTTGCCGAGAACATATACCGTGCTCCAACCGTACGATTTGTTGAGCATTTCAACAAGCTGGAGGGAGGAGGGGAATGTATATGCATGGTCGCCGTTTACAAGGATTATATCGCCCTCGTGAATAGCCGTATTGGGTTTGGAAAGAGTTACAAAGCCTTCGTTCCATGCGCCGGGGGCGGGTGTGGGATATACCGGGTCTGTCGCCGCCGTCGTGCCGGTTGTGCCCGTGGTGGTTATGGTAGTGCCTGGAGTATTATTATTTTTGTTTACCGTGTCTACGATGGCTTTTATGCAGCAAACTAAAATCGTTATTGCGAGCGCTACGACCAAAATGAGCGCGAGCACTGCAAGAACCAAATCTTTGTTTTTCTTGCCGCCCTTTTTGCCGTTGGGGGCTTTGCCTTGGGGTTGCACGGGGCGTTTTGCCTGCTGTGCAGGTCTTTGTGCGCCTGCGGGACGCTGTGCCCCAGCTGGTCTTTGTGCACCGGCAGGTCTGTCTGCCGTTTGTGCGTTTCTATTTACTTGGGGCTGCGCAGGTCTTTGCGTGCCGCCCGTATTTCTGTTTGGGTTGGGTGTGTTATTCAAAATTAAGCCTCCTTGGGGAAAATAGTGCCGAAAACGTGTTGTTCGGCAAATAAATATAATATTACAATCTTATAATAACACATAAAAATAAATAAAACAACACTTTTTTGCAAAAAGGAATGGAGAAAAAAATCGAAAATTTTGTGCAACTTTCAGTAATTATAAAAATTTTTGTTGATTTTGTTTGGGATTTGTGTTAAAATATTATCGTATATAGTTTTTATTTTCAGATACATTGAAAGGACGGTATAAAAACAGATGACGAATGAATTTGCGCCGCGCTACATTGCCGCGAAACGAGCGCTGTTTGAAAAAAGATACGCTTTTCTTAACGAGATGCAGAGAAAAGCTGTGTTTACCGTAGAAGGCCCCCTGCTTGTTTTGGCGGGTGCGGGCACAGGAAAAACCACATTGCTTGTAAACAGAATTTCCTACGTGTTGAAGTACGGCAACGCATACTTTTCGGATGTTGTGCCGTATGACGTTACGGAAAAGGATGTAAAAGAGCTGGAAAAGCTCGCAAAAGAAGAAAATGTTAACGAAGAGGTGCTCGAACGCTTTGCCGTGGGTGCGCCCGCCCCTTGGCAGGTGCTTGCCATTACGTTTACCAACAAGGCAGCGAACGAAATGAAAACGCGCCTTGAACGCATTGTGGGCGAAAGCGCGGGCGACGTTTGGTGCGGCACGTTCCATTCTATGTGCTTGCGCATACTCCGCGCCAACAGCAAGGCGGCATATTTGCCCTCCTCCTTCACGATTTACGACACCGATGACAGCAAAAAAGTCATAGCAGATTGTATGAAGCAGCTTAACGTAGACGAAAAGCAGCTTTCCGCAAAAACTATTATGACACAGATAAGTAAAGCCAAGGATAAGCTTCAGGCACCGAAGGATTTCGATGAAAATATCCACCACAGCGATTTTAAAAACCAGCTAATTTCCTCTGTTTACACTATGTACCAGACAAAGCTTACGGAAGCGGGCGCTGTGGATTTTGACGATATTATTATGAAAACGGTTATGCTTCTGAAGGAAGTACCGGAGGTTCTTGCTTATTACCAAAATAAATTCAAATACGTTCTTATCGATGAGTTTCAGGATACGAACTACGCACAGTTTGAACTTGCAAAGCTCCTTTCCGGCGGCAGCGGCAACCTTATGGTTGTGGGCGATGACGACCAGAGCATCTACAAATTCCGCGGTGCTACGGTAGAAAATATTCTCACGTTTGATGAAAAGATAAAAGACGCTTCTATTATAAAGCTGGAGGATAACTACCGTTCTACGGAAAATATCCTCGGGGCGGCAAACTCCGTTATACGCCATAACTTCGCGCGCAGGAGCAAAGAGCTCCGCGCAAGCCGCGGTGCGGGCGAAAAGGTGTTTGTAAAACGTGTGGAAACACAGGCGGACGAGGCGAAGTTTATAATCAATAAGATTATGGAGCTTATTGTGCGCGAAAAGAGAAAATACGGCGATTTTGCCGTGCTTTACAGGGTGAACGCGCAATCCAGCGCCCTCGAAAGTGTTTTTGCAAAGAGCGGCGTACCGTACAGACTGCTCGGCGGCACAAGATTTTTCGAGCGCAAAGAGGTTAAGGATATCATCGCTTACCTTTCTGTTGTTGCCAACAGCAACGACAACCTGCGCTTGCGCAGAATTATAAACGAGCCGAAACGCAAGATAGGCGAAGCGACAATAAACCAGATAGAGCTCCTTTCCGAAACGGAAGGGAAGAGCATGTTCTGGATTATGGAAAACGCTCGCTCGTATACGGCGGTTTCCAAATCCGCAAGCAAGTTTGAACTGTTTATCTATCTCATAAACGCTTTGCGCAAAATTGCAAAAGAAGAAGGGCTTACAAAGCTTGTGGAAAAAACAATAGAGCTTTCCGGCTACGGTGCTATGCTCGCCGCGGCAGAGGAAAACGGAGAGAGCACGGAAAGAAGCGAAAACGTGCGCGAGCTCATTTCTTATGCGGCAGAGTACGAACAGAACAACGAAGAGGCAACGCTAGAGGGCTTCCTTGAAGATATCGCGCTCGTTGCCGATGTCGATAACTACGATGCAGAGGCAGACGCTGTTGTGCTTATGACAATACACAGCGCAAAGGGGCTTGAATTCCCTGTGGTGTTCCTGCCCGGTATGGAAGAAGAGATTTTCCCGAGCGGACGCTCTGTGCTTCAAGCAGAGGAGCTTGAGGAAGAGCGCAGGCTGGCTTACGTTGCCATCACCCGCGCAAAAGACAGGCTCTTTATGGTTCACACGCGTGAAAGAATGTTCTATGGCAAAACGATGTACAACCCGCCCTCACGCTTTATAGGCGAGATAGGTGCAGAATATAAAAACGAAGAAGCTCCGAAAGAAAAGCCGAAGCCCAAAACGGAATACGGCGAAAAAACTCGCAAGGTGCGCATTTCCGACGAGCTCTTCTCGCGCAGCGCTGTTGCGGCGAACGTAGGCAAGGCACGTTCTTCGAGCGAAACCTTCCGCGCAGGCGACAGAGTTAAGCATATGGCATTTGGCGAGGGTACTGTGCTTTCCGCAAAAGCTATGGGCGCGGATATACTCTATGAAATAGCGTTCGATAAGGTTGGCACAAAGAAGCTTATGGCTACATACGCGAAGCTCACGAAAGTGTGATTTGCATGAAAAACTATGAAGCTTTGCCCGATGGCTACGAAAAAATTTGCGAAATAGACCTTGCGAAAAACAAAAAGCTTTTTTGGGCTGTGAACTTAGGCGCGTTTGCCGTAATGCTTGTGATGATTGCGGCGGCGCTGCCGTTCGTTCCCATAGCGACTCTTTTTGATATGTCGCAGGGATTTACGGTATACTTTCTGCGTGCTCTCGCCCTTCTTGCAGGCTCTGTTGTTTACATAATATTGCACGAGCTTGTTCACGGCATATTTATGAAGCGGTTCAGTGGGGTAAAGCCGCACTACGGTTTTACGCTTATGTACGCATATGCGGGAAGCACGGCGTACTTCGGCAAGAAAAGCTACATAATAATATCGCTTGCCCCCGTGGTAATATGGGGCATTGTGCTGGGCGTGCTGTGCGCTGCTTTGCCCGAAAGCTGGTTCTGGGTTGTCTACTTTATTCAGATAGCGAACATTTCCGGCGCGGCGGGCGATGCTTACGTTACATATAAGATGCTTACCTTGCCAAAGGATATTCTTGTAAACGACACGGGCGTGGCTATGACGGTATATGTGAAAGAAGAAAAAAGCTAAGATAAAATAAAAAACGGACTGCAAATGGTGGATACTCTTAAGGACAGTTTTGACAGTATACTACCTACCGACAAAAAACAGAAACCGCAGATTGATTTTCTGCGGTTTTTGTGCTATAATAGGAATGCGAGTATATGAAAAGACAAAAGTGAGGGAAGAAAAATGACTCATCCGCAAAAAAGCGAACGCTATATAAAATACAGCGAAATACTGTTTTCAAATAGTTTTTTGGAAGCCAAACAAAAATTCGGTCATTTTTTTCGTCAAGCCACGGAGCAAACCGCTTTTGTTGTTAATTTTGAAGATGACGAAGAAAGCTGCATTACCATATTGTATGGATTTGCCTCTACTGCATACATGGCGGGCAACGAAGAA
>JAFTLJ010000042.1 GCA_017456005.1 Clostridia bacterium
GAGATTGATTCGCTCTGCGGAATGATTTGGCGAAAAATAATAAGCAGGAGGAAATATGAAAAAAATAATTTCTTTAATTTTAATTACACTTTTGATGTTTTCGTTTGTTTCTTGCAAAGACAATAACGAAATATCCGAATATAAGAACGATAGATATATATATGGTATGGTTCCTATGCCGGAAGGATATGCTACCATTATGAAATTTGATATTATAGAAAAAACAGCCGTTCCCGCTTGCCCCGACCCGCTTTGCGATCACGGCAGAAGCTGCCCTGTAAGTGGTATAACCGATTTTTCGGCTACAAAAAACTGTATTTATATAAAAAGAGGAGATGTTTCTACCGGCACTCGTCTGTACGTTTATGATTTAAGAACAAATAAAATAGAGCTACTTATGAAAGGCACTCAATTTTCCTCCGTAGAAGTAGGACCTACGAATTTCGTGTATTTTACAATGGGAGAAATGGAATATAATGACGCAGGAGAAGCTGTTAAAGAAAATTTCCATTTATACCGCAGAAATGAGATTACGGGTGAATTAAAAAGGTTGACTACAGAGCCTTTGGCAGGATTTGCGGACTTGATAGATTATAATAATGATACTTTTGTATGGATATTACGTGGAAAGCAAGGATGGCAAGCTTCGGATTCCAATTTTCAAAATATTAGACCTTATGAATTTCCTAAAGAAGAATTCACTTTCGATAGCGAAACTATATATACCGGCGGAATAAGACACGAATTATATAGAATAAATAATATTACAGGCGAAAAGAACCTTATTTTTAAAGATGCCCTATCTTTTAGATATTGCAATGTCAGACCTATATCGGGCGGCACATTACATATCCCCAGCATAAACGCAGGAACTGAAGAAAAACCACATTATATAAGCGAACATAAAATTATATATACAGATTTATATGACACGTCTATAACACATACTTGGGAGATACCGGAAGATATTAGTGTCCCCAATATCTACCGAGAAGGAAAAAATTCCAAACAGTTAAATGACTATCACGGATTTGATTGCCAGCAATATGAAAAAGATGAAAAAGGCAACTTGTACCGATTGCACGGCATTTTTGTGGTAAACCCTACAACAAAAGAAGCATTTCCGATTATTTACGAGGGGTCGCGGAGATTGATTCGCTCTGCGGAATGATTTGGCGAAAAATAATAAGCAGGAGGAAATATGAAAAAGCTTATTTGCATAATTTTAGCACTTTGTACGCTGTTTCTCGTTTCGTGCAAGGGGGAAAAACCTCCTGCTGGAACGGAAGAGCCGAAAAAAGACGAATGGGTAACACCCAATGACTATATGGATGAGCGTTATATATATATGGGTATAGAACGCTATGATACGGAGGAAAGAGTGGTTACCGCGCTTTGCCCCGACCCACTCTGCGGCCACGGAGAGAGCTGTGTTATGAAAAATGCGGGCGATATAGTGCTGATAACGGAAAAATATATCTATTTCAGAAGCACTTTTATGGCTAAAAAATACACGCGATACGATAAACTGAACAACAAATACGAGGAATTTTTCGCGGCAGAGGGGCAGTGCGGATATGCCTCTTTGGTGGGTGATGACTTATACCTTTGCGCGAGCGAATATGAGTATGCCGACACGGGTGAGCTTATAGGCGAGGTGTGGCATATGTACCTTGCGGAAAACGAGGGCGCACCCGTGAAAATAACGGCAGAGCCTTTGCCTTCAAGCGTTATGATACACTCCTACAACCTGGGGCAAGGGAAAATAGTTGCCTATTTTGAGAGCACGTTTTTTGAAACGGACAGCAGTTTTTCATATATCGAATACTGCGAAAGACCGCAAATTTCCCACGGCGGTTACTACTACAAAACGAGCTATAACAAGGTAGACCCTCAAAAACCCGGTACATGGTGCTTCAAATATGAGCGCACAAGCGCCGAAACGGGCGAAACAGAGCTTATAGTGGACAACGCGGAGGGCATTCGCATTATAGAGAACGCGGAAAGCGAGTTTGAAGGCATCGCGTGGACGGATAAAAACGGCGTGGCATACTACAAAAGCTTCGACGGCGGCACGTCACATAAGTGGGATTTTGGTGATGACTACACCGTGCATAACATTTTGCTCGGCAACAATCACGCGCAGGCAGGTGAATGGTTTCTGGTCGGCGTAGCAAAATGGCAAAAGGACGAGCAAGGCAACTTCGTGCTGAACGAAGTGGGAAACCGAGCTATAGGCGAATGGTACACGATGGCATTCAACTTCGCAACAGGCGAAACGTTTGAATTTAAGGAGTAAAATATGATCTCAGCAAAAAATATTTCAAAAAGCTATAAAAGCGTGCGCGCGCTTTCGGGTTTTTCTTATGATTTTGAGCGCGGTATATACGCTATACTCGGACCAAACGGAAGCGGAAAATCCACGCTTATGAACATTATGACGGGTAATCTGAAAGCCGACGGCGGCACAGTTACTGTGGGAGAGGGCGGAGAAATGCCCGATTATATGTTCGGCTACTGTCCGCAGTACCCGGGGATGTACCCGAATTTCACTACATATGAAATGCTCGATTACATAGGCATTCTGAAAAACGCGGAAAACCGAGAAAAACAGATAGAGCGTTTTATAGAAATTTTTGAGCTTGGCGAATATAAAAACAAGCGCGTGGGCGCTCTTTCGGGCGGTACGAAGCAGCGCCTTGCCATAGCGCAGGCATTTATGGGCGCGCCCGAGCTGGTTATACTCGACGAGCCGACGGCAGGGCTTGACCCATTACAGAGGATAAACGTGAAAAACTTCCTTGCCGAACAGGGTAAGAAAACGGCGATAATCGTTTCCACGCACATCGTAAGCGACGTGGAAAACATCGCGCATGAGGTGATAATGCTCAAAAAAGGCAAAATTACGCTCGGCGGCAAGCTCGGGGACATGCTTTCGCGTGTAGACGGCAAATGCTTTACGGCGAGCACCGAGCATATTTCTCGGAATTTTGAAGGCGTGTACAGGCTTTGCGGTGCGGATATGAGGATAGTAGCCGATAAGCTCCCGTTTGAGGGCGCCGTTCCCGTAGCACCGGAGCTGGAGGACCTCTACCTTTCCGTTTTCGGAATGGGGGACGATATATGAAAAACGTAATGTTTTATGAGGCCAAAAAGCTTCTGAAGGCAAAAAGCGCGGTTATACTGTGCATTTTGCTCGCCGTTTTCAATATAGTTATAAGCTTTTTCAGCGTGCCTGCGGATAACGTGACCACGCAGGAAAAATACGATAAGGTGGCGGCAAACGTTATCTACACGGCAAAGGTCAACCTTTCGCAGATAGTGGATAAGGAAAGCGAAAGCGCACTTTACCAGAAGGATATCATCGCGCGGTTTGAGCGCTTGCAGGAAAGCGTAAAGGTCGCGCCCGTAAAGGGCTTCGATTCGCTTTTGATGTCGCCTTACCCCTATCTCTCGGCGCTCATATTTTCGGCGTATGCGGCAATCTATCTTGCACTTTCGGAGCATTCCGCAAACCTCGTTTTGCTTTCCTGCAAGCAAAAGCGCGCGCGTATTGCACTTTTAAAGCTTGCGGTTTTGGCGCTGTGCGCGCTTGGCTCTGTTCTGCTGTTCTGCCTTTCGTATGCGCTCGGCACGCTCTTTGCAGTAGGATTTAACGGCGCGCTTGCGCCTGTGCAGAGCATAATGGAATATATCCGTTGCCCGTACGGCATAAACGTGCTTACGGCGGTGGCTTTGCGTGTGGCTTTTTCTTTTGCGGCGGCTCTTTTCGCATCTTTCTTTGTGCATCTTGCCGCACTTGCCCTAAAGAAAATAATTCCCACGCTCGTCTGTGTTATCGCGTTTGTAGGTGCTGATTACATACTCGCGGATGCGGCAGGGCAGGATATTTTTTCGCTTTTTTATAATTTCAATTTCCGTGTGCTTATCTGCGGCGAATACCTCGCGCGCTACAGCGGAATGAAGGCAGGCGCGTTTGTGACTCAGCCGTTTATAATGCTCGCGGTGCTTGCTACGGGCACGATTGCCTTCGGTGCGCTTTCCGTATTTGCTTTTTGCAAAACCGGGAGCATAAAGAGCATCGGTGCAAAACGCGGATTTTTGCAAAAAGGAAGTTCTCGCGGAAAAAGCCTCGGGTTTTACGAGCTTAAAAAGCTTTTCCGCGGCAAAACGGTTATAATCGTGCTGATACTTGTTTTGTTCAAAGCCGTTGCGCTCAATATGCAGGTGGAGAAGCCCAACAGCGATTACGAAAACGTATATAAATATTATCTTGCCGAAATGGAGGATATGGGATATAGCACGCAAAATGCATACGTTATGCGTGAAATACTTAAATGCGAAGAGAAAATGGAGGAAGCTGAAACATATATGAACGCATATATGGACGGCAAGGAGGACGACCACGAAAAATTCCTTGAATATTCGGCAGAGATCGGGGCAGAGGAGCTGAAGCACGATGTGCTCATAGATATAAACAGTCAGCTTGCAAAGGTTAGTGTTATAAGAGATAGAGGGCTTGATGCAAAGCTTATCTATGCTACGGGGTGGAATGCACTTTTTTCGCTTTCTCCCGATTATATTTGCACGGTATTGCTTGCTTTTGTGCTGATACCATACGCTTTGCTCGATAAAGAAAGCGGGCTTGAGCCTGTGGTGCGCGCTTCCGTTATAGGGAAAAAGCGCGGTGCGCGCAAGCTGATCTTGAAAAAAATGCTCCTTATGCTGGGCTTTTCTGTGGCTGTAGCACTTGCGTTTTTTGCGCTTGACCTGTGGCTCGTGCACAGAAGAATAGGTCTTTCCTCGCTCGGGGAATACGCCGTCGGCACGGTTTTGCCCGAGCTTATGTGGAGCCTGCGCCTTTGGCAGGTGCTTCTTCTGCGCGCAGTTATGGCTCTGATAGGCGCGGCGCTTGCGGTTGCCTCGGCGCAGATTTTGGGCAAGCTTACGCGCGGCAGTATGGCGGCACTTCTCGTTTTTACGGGGATGCAATTTTTAGCGATGCTCATAAGCGAAATGACTGGTGTGTTTTTCGTTTTTGATATAAGCTCGTTTTTCGGGTATGTGATGTAAAATAAAATGCATATTGCCGCCGGTGATGCGGTAATATGCATTTTATAGATATATTCATTATTTTAGCAAGACAGGATTTAAGACTTTAAGTATAGTGGCATATCCAACGATACGTTCACCTTCTTGGATATTGATCTTTTTGCCCACCCATAGACTATTCGGATAGGATTCGGGAGAAATAAACGTGATCGTTCCTTTTGCAGTGCCGTCAGGTGGAACAGCTTGTACGTCGTAATAGTGATGGATACCTGTTGTCAAATGATTTTCTGCCACTAGATGATGGGGACGGTATCCGTTGGCGGCAGGGTGCGTTCTTACACCGTTAAATTCGAAAAGAACCTCAACGTCCGGTTCTTTACTAAATATTGTTTTTTTCATACGTTCACTGCCTTCCTGAAATCACTATACTATAAAAAACATAAAAACCTCAATTCCCTTGTAAAGAATTGGTCTTTGTACTACTCTAATCGATTTTTCTTTAATTCTATTTTTTCTTGAATATGCGAAATCAAAAAACCTCCAAGCGGTGTAAGAGGGATGAAAATCCAAAATAAAATTTCCCACACATAACTAACATAATAAATTGATTTGGAAACCTGCGTATATTCGCCGTGATTTCCGACAAAGTATGCATTAGCATCACAATACCCCAAGGAAGCAGACCCGCCTATAATAAAACTATAGAGAAAAAAGCCTATTATAATAACGATGCCTACCGCATTCCAAAGGCAGAGAAGAATATCGGTTTTGTCTTTCTTTATTGATAGAGACATTGTTATGTACCCCACTTTCAAATATATTATATTACATTTCTGTATGGATTGCAATGACGAAGTTGAGGCAAGCCGTAGGGAGATGCACGCCCCAGAGTGATGAGATACAGCTCCAAGGAGCTGATTATATGCGCGACTGCGTCATGATGATATGCCAAGCCTATGGCGAGTGGTGGCAGAGTTTTCTCAAGTTATCTCAAGAGGAGGATAAAGTTTGGGAGTGAAAAGGATATGGGGATAGAGTAAAGCAAATCCCACCGAACATTTTTGTTCGGTGGGATTTTGGATTAAGCGTTACAGGGTGAGTTTCTATTTGTTTCTTTTTTCTAATGCCAAACCGATCAATCTATCTGCTTGGTCTGCCATGAATAAAGGGATATTAAGCATATCGTCGTCAAGTTTAAGATTATCCAAAGAGAAACGCACGCGAAGCTTTACGTCATTTGGGAAAAGCTCTTTGAATTTTTTAAGGCTCTTGCTGGTAGTATTGTCTTCGGATTTGACTTCCACGGGGAAGATATCGTTTTCTCGTTGAATAAGGAAATCAACCTCATAGGGCGGATTATTCTGGCTCCAATATCTCGGCAAAACTTCAAACTGTGTGATGAGAGTTTGAAGCACGAAGTTTTCTGTTAGCGCTCCTTTGAACTCGGTAAATAATCGATTGCCTTCGCCAAATGCCGTAGGTGCGAGCTGTGCCAAACGGCGAAGCAGACCTACGTCTACCAGATAAATTTTGAATGCAGAAAGATCATCGTAGGCTGATACAGGCAGCCCCGGAGCTGAACTGCGATAGATCTTATGAACCAGACGTGCATCTACCAGCCACTGTAGTGCATCCTTATATTCACGCGCTCTTGCGCCCTCTTTTACAACTTTATAAATGAATTTTTTGTTCTCCCTTGCCAGCTGTGAGGGTATAGACTTCCATATCATAGAAATCTTCGGGAATTCACTTATGTTTGGATGCTTTGCAAAGTCACGTTCATACGCTCCTATAATTCCCGAAAGTGCTTCTTGCATTGCGGAAATATCGCGTGCTTCTGTCCACATCAATACCGATTCGGGCATACCGCCGGTAACATAGTACATTTTCAATTTTTCATAGAGAGGGTTGAAGAAAGCATCCGGTATGGGTTCAAGTGTATCCACGCTTTTGAGAAACTCTAAAAGATTATCATTGCCATTGGCAAGCAAAAACTCCTCAAAGGTCATAGGGTCAATTTGCATAAAGTTTACTTTGCCAACAGGAAAGGAAGAAGGCTTTGCTAAAGCGAGTCCGAGGAGAGAGCCTGCACAAGCAATGTGATATTGCGGAGCATTCTCGCAAAAATATTTCATAGAGTTTATAACTTTAGGGCAATCCTGAACTTCATCAAAAATTATAAGTGTCTTTTCGGGCAGGATTTTTTGCCCGCTGGCAAGCATAAGGTTCTGCAAAATGCGATCTACATCTTTTGTGGTTTCAAAAAATTGTTTATATTCCTCGTTTTCATCAAAGTTAAAATAGGCAGTATTTTCATAGTAGCGCTTGCCGAACTCTTTCAAAACCCAAGTTTTTCCTACCTGACGCACACCCTTCAAAATCAGCGGTTTTCGGTAAGGGGAGTTTTTCCATTCCGCTAATTTTTTCAAAATAAATCGTTCCATACGAATAACCTCACATTATTATTGCGGTTTTTGTGTTATAAATCACACTTTTATTATATATTGTCAAACTAAAATTTGCAACTCTTTTTAGAAAATTATATTGTTTTTTGAAGAAAAATATTGTTTTGTTATTGCATAGCAACGTAACGAGCGAGAGTTCCATGCCGAAGTTGATTTACTGTGCAATAAGTTGTAAAAACAAAAAAGGCCTATAACAGGATTTTGCTTCCGTTATAGGTCTTTTTTACGCTTATTTATAGTCAAAACTGTAATGAAGTATGTAAATTTATGATTACTGAAAACTTTAGTCAAAAGGCATTTTATTGCCTTATTTTACTTTTATAGTATAGCACAAACCGTCGCTTATGTCAAGGTTTAGCCCCTGTTTTCCAAAATCTTTCGATTCAAAGTAGCAAATTTGAAAGATTTTCTAATAAACATTTCCAAATCAAGGCAAATTTTTGACTAAAAATCCTCTGTTTATAGTCAATGACTGAAAATATCTTTTTTACAGTCGAAAGAATTTTTTTAAAAATTCAATATCTATTCATAGTCAAATTTGTAGTCAAAAAAAGCCGAAAATCCTGAAAAAACAAGGGTTTTCGGCTTTTTGTCTTTAATTTACATACTTCATTACAGTTTCCGTGGAAGGAGGGCGCGTATGGCTGTTTCTTTGTTCAAGCATAACAGGGAAGCGTATGAAGCGGCGCTTTCCATGCTCCATAGTTGCGGCAAAGCCGCGATAGTTCACCCCACGGGTACGGGTAAATCGTTTATAGGCTTCAAGCTGTGCGAGGATTTCCCCGAAAGCGTGGTTTGCTGGCTTTCGCCTTCCGAATACATTTTCAAAACGCAGATAGAAAACCTCAAAGCCGTTTCGGGCGGATATGCCCCCGAAAACGTGAAGTTCTTCACGTACGCCAAACTTATGAACATGAGCGAGGCGGAGCTTGCGGAGATTGCTCCCGACTACATCGTACTCGACGAGTTTCACCGTTGCGGTGCGGAGATGTGGGGAAAGGGTGTAGAAAACCTCCTTGCTATGTATCAGAATGCACCTGTGCTGGGGCTTTCCGCGACGGCAGTGCGTTACCTTGATAATCAGCGAGATATGTCAGATGAGCTTTTTGAGGGCAACGTTGCCTCGGAAATGACTCTCGGCGAAGCGATAGTACGTGGAATACTGAACCCGCCTAAGTACGTGCTTTCGGTTTTCTCCTATCAGAAAGATTTGGAGGCATATCAAAAGCGCGTGCGCTTTGCGAAGAGCAAGGCTGTGCGCGATGCGGGCGAGGAATACCTCGAAGCTCTGCGCCGTGCGCTCGAAAAAGCGGACGGAATGGACGAGATCTTCGCAAAGCACATTGAGGACAGAACCGGCAAATACATCGTGTTCTGCGCGAACTACGAGCATATGCACGAGATGATCGAGCTTGCGCCCGAATGGTTTGCGAAAGTTGACGCGAAGCCTCACATCTACACGGCGTATTCAAACGACCCCGAAACGAGCAAAGCGTTTGCGGATTTCAAGGCAGACACAAGCGACCACCTCAAATTGCTTTACTGCATTGATATGCTCAACGAGGGAATTCACGTTGAGGACATAAGCGGCGTTATACTGCTTCGCCCAACGGTTTCTCCTATTATATACAAGCAGCAGATAGGGCGCACACTTTCTGCAAGCAAAAAGAAAAACGCTGTGATTTTCGATATTGTTCTAAACATCGAAAATCTTTACAGTATCGGCGCGATTGAAGAAGAAATGCAGGTCGCACTTTCATATTACCGTTCGCTTGGCATGGGCGAGGAGATAGTCAACGAAAACTTTCGCGTCATTGACGAGGTGCGCGACTGCATAGAGCTTTTTGATAAGCTAAATGACACCCTCACGGCTTCGTGGGACATTATGTTTGCCGCTGCAAAGCGGTATTACGAGGAGAACGGCGACCTCGACGTGCCGAAAAGGTATGTAACAGAGCAGGGCTTTTCGCTCGGCTCCTGGCTGAATACACAAAGACTTGTACGCTCGGGCAAAGCTATGGGCTTGCTCACGGGCGAGCAAATAGAAAAACTCGACTCCATCGGTATGCGGTGGGAAAGCGTGCGCGACCTTTCGTGGGAACGAAATTTTGCCGCCGCAAAAGAGTATTACGAAGAACACGGCGACTTGCTTGCGCCTGCCTCCGACGAGAAATACCGCGGAGTCGCACTCGGCAGGTGGCTCGCAGGGCTTCGCTCATACAGAAAAAACAACGCACAGAGCGCTTACCTCACAGATGAGAGAATTTCCTCGCTCGACGGAATAGGCATGGTCTGGGACGTTCCCGACTACCTTTGGGAAAAGAACTACCACGCCGCGCTCGAATACCACAGGGAACACGGCTGCCTCGACGTGCCAGCCTACTACGTAACCGAAGACGGCTTGCGCCTCGGCGCGTGGCTTGCGGCACTGCGCAAAACGAAAGCGGAGCTTTCAGCAGAGCAGGTTTCCCGCCTTGACGCGCTCGGCTTTGTATGGAGCGCGAGGAGCAACAACACATGGGAAGATTCCTACGCGGCGGCTTGCGAATACAAAAAAGCACACGGCGATCTTGATATACCCGTTAGTTACGTTAATGAAGACGGTTGCAAGCTCGGGCGTTGGCTTCGCCGCCAGCGCGATAAGCAGAACGAGCTTTCCGAAGCGAAGAAGCAAAAGCTCGATGCCATAGGCATGGAGTGGGCAAGCGCAGACCCTTGGGAAGAAAAAATACGCCTTGTTGAAGCGTACTACGACGAACACGGCGACGTGAACATCCCCGCAGACTACGTTGTAGACGGCGTTTGGCTTGCGCGGTGGCTTTCCGAGCAGGTGGCGAGGTTTAATGGAAAATCCAAAACTGAAAAGAAGCTGACTACTACGCAAGAAAAACGGCTTGAAGCGCTCGGAATACGCAAAAATCTTTCTAAAAACGATTTGACATGGGAAGAGCAGTACGAGGAAGCGAAAGCTTACTACAAAGAAAACGGGCATCTGAATATGCCCAAAAGATATATAAGCCCAAGCGGTAAAAAGCTCGGCGTATGGCTTTCGCGCCAACGCGAGAACCGCAGGCTCGGCAGAATCAAACCAGAACAAATTGCCAAACTCGATAAAATAGGCATTGTTTGGGAAACAGAAAAAACTAAGAATATACCTATTTCGCGTGTTACGCCCGCCATAAAAGGCGCGAACAGCGACAGATATAAATAAATTTTAAAGAGGTAAATGCTATGAACACTAAAATGAATATTCCTTTTTCACCTCCCGACATAACAGATGCGGAAATAGAAGAAGTTGCGGCGGCGTTGCGCTCCGGTTGGATCACAACAGGTCCTAGAACGAAGGAACTCGAAAGACAGATCGCTGCGTACGTAGGCACGGAAAAATGCGTTTGCCTCAATTCGCAGACGGCTTGCGCAGAGATGGCTCTGCGCGTGCTCGGAGTAGGTGAGGGTGATGAAGTTATCACTTCCGCATACACTTACACAGCTTCCGCTTCCATAATCTATCACGTTGGAGCAAAGATCGTTCTTGTGGACACACAGAAAGATAGCCTTGAAATGGATTATGACGCTCTCGAAGCCGCGATTACAGAAAAAACAAAAGCGATAATCCCTGTTGACATCGCTGGCATTCCTTGCGACTACGATAGAATTTTTGAAATAGTTGAACGCAAGAAAAATCTTTTCAAAGCTGAAAGCGATGTTCAGAAAGCACTCGGCAGAGTAGCGGTAATGGCAGACACGGCTCATTCCTTTGGGGCAAGCTATCACGGCAAAATGCTCGGAAGCGTTGCGGATTTTTCCTCCTTCTCCTTCCATGCAGTTAAAAACTTTACAACAGCGGAAGGCGGCGCTCTTACTTGGAGAACGCTTGAAGGCATCGACAACGAGGACATTTACAAGCGCGTACAGCTCCTTTCCTTGCACGGACAAAGTAAAGATGCACTTGCAAAGACAAAACTCGGCGCTTGGGAATATGACATAGTAGGACCTTGGTACAAATGCAACATGACGGACGTTGCGGCGGCTATCGGTCTTGTACAGATGAAGCGTTACCCCGAAATGCTAGCAAGAAGAAAAGAGATAATCGGCAAATTCGACGCGGCGCTCAAGCCCCTCGGCGTAAAAGTGATTCCTCATTATACCGATGAATACGAATCCTCGGGTCACCTCTATCTTACGAGAGTTCCCGGTATCACGCACGAGCAAAGATGCGAGATCATAATCAAAATGGCTGAGCAGGGTGTTGCTTGCAACGTACATTACAAGCCGCTTCCCATGCACACGGCATATAAAAATCTCGGCTTTGATATAAAGGATTACCCCAACGCATACGCAAAC
>JAFTLJ010000043.1 GCA_017456005.1 Clostridia bacterium
TCACCAGCTCCAAACAAATCCGTAGTTTCGGCTACGGATTTTATATGGGGGAGCGTTCCCGAGTGGCCAAAGGGGGCAGACTGTAAATCTGTTGTCAGTGACTTCGGTGGTCCGAATCCACCCGCTCCCACCAACAAAAAACGCACTTTTGTCTACCGACAAAGGTGCGTTTTTTGAATGAAGCGCGCCTGTGGCGCATGAAGACGCTTCGCTATTGAAGCAGCCTTTGGCTATGAAGCGTGGCTTCGCCACATGAGGATGCGCGCTTAGCTTCATGTTCCGCTTGCGGAACACTTCATAGCAACGGAAACTTGTTGCCGTTGCTGCTTCACATTGCCGGAGGCAATGCTTCATTGACAACCGAGGGTAAGCTAGATTCGGAATCCCGTGAATAGAACATCACGGGCGTGGTGTTTTTAGGGCGTGGACTTTCGATGTGTTCGCACCGGCGTAAAGAGCGCGAATGTTGACAATGATATTGCGGTATGGTATAATTATGACACAGAAATCGGATGCTATATCAAGCATAAAATTTTAGGATATGACTCTGTGATACGCAGATCTATCAATACGGATAAGTATAGTGATATTATGAGGTGGTGATTTTATGATTAAAAAAATATTATGCTTAATTTGCTGTTTTCTATTATCGATGATATTTGTTTCAAATGTTTGGGCGATAAATACAGATTTTGAAACAACAGTAATCGATGGGGCAGAAGCTTCAAGAAAAAGGAGATATCTCTCTTTAAAAGAAGATGAGATTACAAAAGATAAAATTTTCAAGGGAGTTTTGACTTCTTTCGATGTATCTGAAAGCGGAAAAATACTTTTGTGTTTAGAGAATCGTAGACTCGTTATAATGGATACAAATGGGGAAGTTTTACGTGAGTTTTCTTATGATGGGGACAAACAAACATACGCTTGTTGGAAAGGTGAAAACATATTGCTATATTGGGGCGAAGCCTTGATAGAAATAACTCAAGATGGTGATTTTGTTTCTATTAAAGAAGTTATCCATAACTATCACAATACCAAACTACTGAATGACTGGAAAAGAACATTGAAAATTGAGACGACGGATTGTGTGTATCAAATAAAAAACAAGTCGGTATTTATGAACCCTCTCACTAATATGACATACTCACAACTTGTGAAAATAGATGCTGAGGGGAATGAAATAACACTGTATGATGCTCATAACACACAATTTTTAAAAATACTGACCTTTGCTTTTTTTGTAATAGGTTTTATAATTATTTTTCTTGTGATGTTTTTTAAAGCATATAAAAGAATGAAAAATATGAGTATTGATTATGGGAAAAATAAATAGCCAAAACATCGCATACTTCTTTTGCCGGAAGTGTGCGGTGTTTTTTCTTTAAATTATTGAATATTGTATGTGTCCGTGTTAAAATAATAAAAAATGAGAATTAATTTTGCTATTAGGAGATTTTCCATGAAAAATTATGAATTATGGTATAAGCAAGAAGCTCCGCTTGACGGCGAAGATTTCGTTTTATTTTCGCACAAAGCTGTGTGGAGAAGCGATGAATATAAAAACGACGGCTGGGAAAAATGGTCGCTGCCGCTCGGCAACGGATATATGGGCGTAAACGTTTTCGGAAGAACGAAAAGCGAGCGCTTGCAAATTACGGAGAACAGCTTTTGTAACCCGTGGACTGTAGACGATACCCGCCTTACATGCAACGGCGGGCTTATGAACTTTTGCGATGTATACCTCGATTTTGGTCATACAGACGTACAAAATTACCGCAGAAGCCTTTCGCTTTGCGATGCTGTGGCACGTACTTCCTACGACTTTGGCGGTGTTACATATACGAGAGAACATTTTACAAGCTACCCCGATAAAATTTTTGCCACGAAGCTTACTGCGAGCAGGGCGGGCGCGCTTTCCTTTACCGTGCGCCCCGAAATACCCTTTATAGCGCCTTATTTGCTGAAAGAGGGCGACGGTATGGGCAGAACGGGCGAAGTGCACGCAGAGGCCAATATACTCACGTTTGGCGGCGAGCTTGAATATTACGCCATACAGTACGAGGGGCAGATAGCCGTGCTTTGCGAGGGCGGCGAGGTTATTGCCCGAGAGAATACTATAGAAGTCAGAAATGCAGACAGCGCGGTTTTGCTTATGGCGGTGGGCACAAACTACAAAATGGAAAGCCGCGTGTTTATGGAGCGCAAGCCGCGCGAAAAGCTCGCTCCTTACCCGCATCCGCACGCTCGCGTGAGCGAGATTTTGGCAAATGCACAGAAATATTCTTATGAAGAATTGCGCGAGCGCCATAAGGAAGATTATTTCGCGCTTATTTCTCGTGCAAATGTAGATTTGGGCGGTATTTGCCCCGATATGCCCACAAATGAGCTTGTAGAAAGCTACAGAAACGGCGAAAACGAGCGTTATTTGGAAGAACTTTACTTTACATATGGCAGATATTTGCTTATAGCTTCTTCGCGCCCGGGTACTTACCCTGCAAACCTGCAGGGCACGTGGAGCAAATACGCAAGCTCACCCTGGTCTTCCGGTTATTGGCACAATATAAATATACAGATGAACTATTGGCCTGCGTTCAACACGAACCTGCACGAGCTGTTCTTGCCGTATATAGACTATTTCAAGGCGTACAAGCCCCTGGCTATGGAAAATGCGGACCAATATATGGCGCGCAATTTCCCCGAAAAATGCACGGAAAAGGGCACAAACGGAATTTCTATAGGCACGGCGGCTTGGCTCTACAAAATAACGGGTGCGCCCGACCCCGGGAAAGGTCATTCGGGCCCCGGCACGGGAGCGTTTACGGCAAAGCTCTTTACCGATTATTATGAGTTTTCGCAGGATGAAAAGAATCTGGCAGAGGTGGCATACACCGCTAACAGAGAGATGGCGGTATTCCTTTCCAAAGCATTGGAGGAGCAGGAGGACGGCACACTTTTGGTGAAATACTCCGAATCGCCCGAGCAGCAGATAGACGGTGGGGAATATTACCACACAAAGGGCTGCGCTTTCGACCAGCAGATGGTTTATGAATGCTACAAAGACACAATCATGCTTGCCGACAAGCTCGGTATTGAAGACGAATTTATAGAAAAAATACGTGTGGATGTGCAGAAGCTCGACCCTGTGCAGGTGGGCGCATCCGGGCAGATAAAGGAATACCGGGAAGAGGAGCATTACGGCGACATAGGCGAATACCACCACCGCCATATTTCCCATCTTGTGGGGCTTTACCCGGGCACTATCATAAACCGCAACAATCCTGCATGGCTCCGCGCGGCGGAGTATTCGCTTAACGAGCGCGGAGATGTTTCTACAGGTTGGTCTACAGCGCACAAGCTCAACGCTTGGGCACGCACAAAAAACGGCGGCAGAGCGCACGACCTTTTGCATATTTTGCTCGCTGAATGCACAATGCCCAATCTTTGGGATAGCCACCCGCCGTTCCAGATAGACGGCAACTTTGGCGGCACGGCGGGTATTGCCGAAATGCTGCTGCAGAGCCACGAGGGGTACGTGCACGTTTTACCCGCGCTGCCCGATTGCTGGCGCGAGGGCAGTTTTACGGGGCTTTGCGCGCGCGGCGGCTTTACCGTTTGCACAAAATGGCAGGGCGGAAAAGCCACAAGCATTGCTGTTACGGCAAGCGTTGGCGGAAAGCTGAAAATGCTTGTGGGCGAGCGTTTTATAGAAAAAGAAATGGCAGGCGGAGAAAGCGCTGTTTGGGAATTTTGAATATATTTATACAAAGGAGAATAGAAATGACATTAGATTCACGTTATTATATGCACAATTCTGATAGAATAGCTTTACAAGCACTAAAATCAATACCTGGGTTTACGCAATTACTCAAGGCTTTTATGAAAGTTTGGAATGAAAAACAATTTAGAATTCAAAATATGTCCAGTAATTTGCGAATAAATGAAAAACAACTGTCTAAATATTATGATATGCTCCCTCCTATATGTGAAAAATTAGGTATAGAGATTCCAGAACTTTATCTCACTTTGGATGTTAATCCCAATGCATATACTTATGGTGATACGAAACCTTTTATAGTGATAACATCGGGTTTGATAGAAACGGTACCCGAGGAATTGATTCCTACTGTTTTAGCACATGAATGCGGTCATATTGCATGCCATCATTGTTTATATACTACAATGGGTTCGATTCTACTGAACGGAACATCCTCTTTATTATCATTTTGGGGAATCACTGATTTAGTTACTATACCTATTCAAATTGCTTTTTATTATTGGATGCGTTGTAGTGAGTATTCTGCTGATAGAGCAGCAGCACTCTATGATGGAACATCCGATAAAATTGTTGAAATGTGTATGAGATTTTCCGGACTTGACAAAGACATAGGCATATGTGCTGATAAAGAAACTTTTTTGAATCAAGCGTTGGAATACAAAGCACTAACTGACGAATCTGCGTGGAATAAAACTTTAGAATTTCTTATGTTGAGTAAAGCCGACCATCCACTAAATGCCGTTAGAGCATACGAATGCAACGAGTGGACAAAAGAGGAAAGATTTACAAAAATGGCGGATTTTTTGAATATAGCTGCTTTTGATGATGAAACTACCGCTATAGAATATTTGGGCGAAATTCCAGTAACAGAAGCATCGAAATCTTACATTGGTAAAAATTATATCGAAATTTCAGAAAAAATAAAAGGGATTGGTTTTTCTAAAATTTCTTTGCTTAAACTAACAGAAAAAACTGCTTTGGTTAAAGAAGGTCAAGTTTTAAATATTCGTATAAATGATAAAGACGGATTTGATATTGGTGAATGGTATCCGATTGATTCTGAAATTATTATAGAATATTATGAGGCAGAAACAGAAGAAGAGGTTGCTGCGGCTCATCCTGGTCAAATACGTATCCCGGATTCTTCCAGACGATATATTGGACGAATATATACAGAAGTAGTTGCCGAACTTCAAGAAAAAGGTTTTTTTGAAATAAACTTAGAAGAACATAAAAAATCAAAAAAAGGATGGTTGAGCAAAGAGGGAGAAATTTCTAGAATTTCAATAAATGGTCAAACGCAGTTTGAAAAAGGGGAATGGTTTGCAGAAAAAGCTACTATAGAAATTATATATCATACATTTAACACAGAAAATTAAATTTGATGCAAAAACAATCCCTCCGTCACGGCGTTGCCGTGCCACCTCCCTTTGCACAAGGGAGGCTACTATTAAGTTTTATATTTACAAAAAAACGACAGATAAAAATCTGTCGTTTTTTGCTATTCTTCTATGCTCCATATGAGCCGTTCACCGTCTGCCGTTTTAAGGTAGACCTTTGTTATTTCTTCGTCGGTCGGCACTGTTATATCAAACCTGCCGAGCTCGAACATTCCGAAAAACGAATCGAAGTTTACGCCTACGTAAAGCGCGCCGGATTCCTCTTTGTAAACGTGCCCGAGAAAGCCCTGCGGCACAAAAGTTGCGGAAGAACCTGTTATATGAACAGAGCTGTCGCCGACGGTAACGTTTTCTATTCTCGCGTTATCGCAAGCGCCGAAGCCGCCTATTTTCCAGGCGTATCTGCCCGCGAGGAAAAACAGAACCGACGAGGCGAGGATAAATGCAAAAGCTATTATGCAAGTTGATAATATTTTTTTGGGTTTGTTCATAAAATTCCAAAGCCTCGAGATTTATTTCTTTTCTTCGCGTGATTTTATTTCCGCTTCGTATTTTGCGCGTTTCTTTTTATCATAGCGGCGGGCAAAAAATACTATTACAGGAACAGATACTCCCACGATGATGATTCCGGGCAAGAGCCAAACTGCCACGATAACGAGCTCTTGGCAGAAGTTCCAGAAGTTTTGGAACGTGCCTACAAAGGCTTCTGCTATTCTATCGCCGAATGTGGGGTCTTCTTCTACTATTTCCGTGTATTCCACAACCTCGTCGAGCGTGATATATACATAGGAGAGGGCAACGCTCTTATCGTATATCTGTATCTGCTTGCTTATGACGTTTATCTGCGTGCGAATGCTTGTGAGCTTATCCTCGAGCTGTAAAAGATATGTGAAGTTTGTGGTTTCGTCCATAAGCTTTTCTATGCGCTCCTGCTGTTCGAGCAGACTTTCAAGCTGAGCCTCGAGGTCGTAATAAGACGTGGTTATATCCTCTGTGGAAAGCTTTTTGGAGAGCACGGAGGCGTTTTTGGCGATAGCCGCTACGTATTCATCTGCTTTTTCGCTTGGCACGCGAACGGTGAATGTGGCGTGGCGGTTCTTTTTGCCATCGTAAGTAACGCTGTCTTTTTCAGAGGATTCGGAAATATAGCCGCCGAGAGCGTTTGCGGCAGACAAGATATCATTTCTTGCCGTTTCGTATTTTTTCGCTTCTAGCGAGAGATGGTATGTTTTTATTATCTTGCGCTCGTAATCTTCCTCTGCGTCTGGGGCATAGGAGCCATCGCCCGTGGTTGTGCCGGTCGTGCCCATTTCGCCCTTGGAGGGGGAGTTTTCGCCGGGCTCACTGCCGTAGTTCATATCTGCGCCGCCGCAGGAGGCGAGCATTGTGAGGGTGAGAAAAAGGACGAGCAGTAGGGCTGTTATTTTTTTCATAAACACCATTCCTTTCAAAAAATATTGCGTTTTTTCTATTATATCGAATTTTACATTAAGATACAATATGATTTTTATTAAGATTTGCTTAAGATGCTTTTTCGTAATATTATACGCGCGAAAAAGCAAAAATCCTTACTAATTTAGAGAAAAATTTTAAATTGCCCCAAAACTTTTCGGGATTTGGGGCAATTTTTTATCTTATGCTTTGTATTTTGCTATGGAATCTTCTATAGCGTGGAGCTTGCTTTCGTAGCCTTCGCGTTTTTTGCGTTCGCCTTCGATAACGGCGGCAGGGGCTTTTGCCACAAAGCCTGCGTTTCCGAGCTTTTTGTCGATACGTTCGATTTCGGAAAGCATTTTTGCGCGTTCTTTTTCAAGGCGGGCAATTTCTGCCGCGAAATCGAGCATTTCCGCAAGCGGAATGTAGATCACAGCGTGGTCTGCAACGATCTGAACAGAGCGTTCATCGTGGTAATCTTCGAGATATTCAACCTCGGAGGCGGAAGCGAGCTTCTGGAAGAAGGGAGTTACCGCTTCGTTAAACGTAGCGTGGTCTTTCGTAACGATAAAGAGCTTTGCCTTCTTGGAGGGGGCAACATTCATTTCCGCGCGGCGGTTACGAATAGCGCGTATAGCGGAAATGAGGCGTTCCATAGCGAGCTCTTCCGCAGGGAAAGCGTGTGCTTCGCTATATTCGGGATAATCTGTTACAACGATGCTTTCACCGTCGTGGGGCAGAGCCTGCCAGATAGTTTCCGTAATAAACGGCATAAACGGATGGAGAAGCTCCATGGAAGTGCGAAGAACGTATGCGAGCACGCGGCAAGCGTTTTCGCAGTCTGTGGCAAATCTGGGCTTGAGAACTTCGATATACCAGTCGCAGAAGTTGTTCCAGATAAAGTCATAGAGCTTTGCAAGTGCAACACCGAGCTCATATTTTTCGAGGTTGTCCGTAACCTCGCGTGTGAGCGTGTTGAGCTTGGAAAGTATCCATTTATCCTCTATACGCAAGTTTTCCTCTGCGGGGAGCGCCGTGTCATCAAGCTCTTCGGGAATATTCATAAGAGCGAAACGGGAAGCGTTCCAGATCTTGTTTGTGAAGTTGCGCGCAGATTCGATCTTCTCGGGGGAGAAGCGCATATCGTTGCCGGGGGAGTTGCCCGAAAGCAGGGCAAAGCGGAGCGCGTCTGCACCGTACTGATTGATAATATCAAGCGGATCTATACCGTTGCCTAGCGATTTTGACATTTTTCTGCCCTGTGCGTCGCGCACAAGACCGTGGATGAACACCGTGGAGAAGGGTTTTTCCTGCATATGCTCCATACCCATAGTGATCATACGGGAAACCCAGAATGTTATGATGTCGTAGCCTGTAACGAGTGTATTTGTGGGGTAATATTTTTTGAGGTCTTCTGCGTTTTCATCGGGCCAACCGAGCGTGGAGAAGGGCCAGAGGGCAGAGGAGAACCATGTATCGAGCACGTCTTCATCCTGGCGCACATTCGTGCTGCCGCATTTGGGGCATACGTGTACGTCTGTTTCGGAAGCAACGATTTCGCCGCATTCGTCGCAGTAGTAAGCAGGGATTCTATGGCCCCACCAGAGCTGGCGGGAAATGCACCAGTCGTGGATGCCGTTCATCCAGTTGAGGTAGATTTTTGAAAATCTTTCGGGAACGAATTTGATTTCGCCCTCTTCAACAACGCGGATAGCCTCTTTTGCGAGGGGCTCCATTTTTACGAACCACTGGCGGGAAGCAAGGGGCTCTACGTCTGTGCCGCAACGGCAACAGTGGCCGACATTGTGAGAGCATTTTTCGATTTTAACAAGGAAGCCGCCTTCCTCAAGGTCTGCAACGAGTGCTTTGCGCGCCTCATATCTGTCAAGCCCTGCATATTTGCCGCCTTCTGCCGTGATCTTGCCGTTTTTATCGATAACAGAGATCATGGGAAGAGAATGGCGCTGACCTACCTCGAAGTCGTTGGGGTCGTGGCAAGGTGTGATTTTAACACAGCCCGTGCCGAAATCCTTTTCAACGTAATCGTCTGCGATAACGGGTATTTCGCGGTTTACAAGGGGAAGGATGAGTGTTTTACCCACAAGGTCTGCATATCTTTCGTCTTCGGGGTGAACAGCAACCGCAGTATCGCCGAGAAGTGTTTCGGGGCGTGTGGTAGCGATGGTTATATATTTATCGCTTTCGCCCTTAACGGGGTAGCGAATGTGCCAGAAAGAACCTTCCTTATCGGAATATTCAACCTCTGCATCGGAAAGAGCCGTGGCGCATCTGGGGCAGAAGTTTGCGATCCTGTAGCCGCGGTAGATAAGACCTTTATTGTAAAGGGAAACGAAAACTTTTTTTACAGCGGCGGAAAGTGTTTCGTCCATAGTGAATTTTTCGCGCGACCAATCGCAGGAGGCACCGAGAGTTTTGAGCTGATTGATGATAGTGCCGCCGTACTGACGCTTCCAATCCCAAACGAGCTCGGTGAATTTTTCTCTGCCGAGGTCGTAGCGGGAAAGCCCCTGTTCTTTGCGAAGAACCTCTTCAACCTTTATCTGCGTTGCTATGCCTGCGTGGTCTGTTCCGGGAACCCAAAGTGTAGAGAAGCCCTGCATACGCTTGAAGCGAATGAGCGTATCCTGGAGAGTTTCATCGAGCGCGTGGCCCATATGAAGCTTACCTGTTACGTTGGGGGGCGGAATAACTATCGTATAGGTGCCTTTTGCGCTTTTCTCACGGGGGAGAAAATAACCGCGTTCGCACCAGGTCTTATAGGTTTCTTTTTCTGTTTTTGAGGGGTCGTATGTTTTTTCGAGTTCTTTTTTCATTGCATTATACTTCCTGATAATTATAGTTATGTTGCTGTTTCGGAAGAGGGAGCTCCTTGAGAGAGAGCGTGGAGCTCACATCCTTCGGGGACAGAGAAGGAGAGCGCACGCGGAACCACTTCCACGTCTATACTGGTTTCCATAGAAACCTCGCCGTCTGCGGAAACGCCGATGGGATTTTCGCTTTCAAGGCGAATTTTGCGGCATTTTTTGTATGAAATGAAAGGAAGGTCGAGGTGTTCGCCTTTCTTATATTTTCCAACGCATTTTATAAAATTGAGTCGGGAAATCTTTGTTGCTATGCAGGTATCGATATACCCGTCGTCGGCAATAGTGAGCGGTAACGATTTGAATCCGCCGCCGTAGAAAGAGCCTTTGCCGAAAGCGGCAAGGAGAAATTCTTCCTCTCTCGTTTCGTCATCGTCTATTGTAAGGCGGAATTTCGTGCCGTATTCATTTGCCAGCGCGGAAACTATGCCGCCTACGTATGCGAGTTTATTGGGGACAAGGGGGTTACGCCTGAATTCGGACATTTTTATAACAACCGAGCAATCGAATCCTACGTTAAGCACGTTTGCACAATAACGTCCGTTAAATTTAATGAGGTCGATTTTTACAGCTTTACCGCGGATCTGGCGACGCATATTCATAAAAAACCTTGTGTTGGAAAAGTTTTTTATATAATCGTTACCTGTGCCGACAGGGATGACGGCAACCTCGGCGTTGGCATAATTTGCGGCAGCATTGATAACTTCGTTAAGCGTACCGTCGCCTCCGCAAGCGTAAAAACGCAAGGGGTCTGCTTCGTTCAGGTGAGCTTCGCATTTCGATTTAACGTAACGCGTGGCATCGCCCTGTTTTTTTGTGATGTAGACTCTGAAATTGATGTCTTCGGCATTTGCGGCGGAAACAACTTTGGCGATGAGCTCGTTTGTTGTGTGCCCTTTGCCTGCTGCGGGGTTGATTATAAAGTAATGTTTCATAAATCCTCGTCGTTTATTTATTTTGATGCATATATAAAGTATATCAATATTATTGTAATGTGTCAAGCATTTTTAAAATATGCTTTCAAACTTTTTGAAAGTTTTTTAAAAAAATTCAAAAAAGGTATTGACAAATGCGTTTCTTTGTGTTATCATGATTAAGCAATGAACGAAGCGGGCCGGAATGGCGGAACAGGCAGACGCCCGGGACTTAAAATCCCGTGGGACTAACATCCCGTACCGGTTCGATCCCGGTTTCCGGCACCAAACATTGCTTTATTAAATATCGCGGAGTGGAGCAGCTTGGTAGCTCGTCGGGCTCATAACCCGAAGGTCGCGTGGTTCAAATCCCGTCTCCGCAACCATCTATGTAGTACGAAAAGACTACTAACGAAAAACCCTTGTGTATCAAGGGTTTTTCCGTTTTTTAGCCTTGTTTTTCGATGGAAGGTAATTTGCTACTAACACTGCATATTTTACTGACCAACAGGTTTTGAACTTGGAAAAGAGCAATTGTTCTATAAAAACATCGTTTTTTCCTTGAATTCCTTAGATGAAAAAGGATATTAAAAACAAAAAATGCGAATTTTTAA
>JAFTLJ010000044.1 GCA_017456005.1 Clostridia bacterium
AGGGGAAGGAAATCGATGCCGTCGCGGGGTTTTGCGCTTGCCGTAGCGCAAGCGAGAATAGTTGTTTCGCCGTAGCGAATCATGCAAGAGCCGTTTGCAAGACCTGCAACCTTACCTGTTTCAACGGTAAGAGGTCTGCCTGCGTACGTGTAGTTAAACACTTTGTAATTTTCGAACATTTCTGCCTCCATAATTTAATAAATAGGTTTATTTTGGGTAATGCCCGAAGCTGTTTAGCACTTAAATGAAAGCCGAAGCGCTTCGGCGCTCGTTTAACTGCTATACAAACCTCTGCGGCATTACGAACGTGTGCATTTTTTGCTTCAAAAAATGGAAAGGGAATTACTAAAAGGGACGAAGCGTATATCGTTCCGTCCCTTTTTTGTACCAAACTTATTTTCTGATACCGAGTTTTTCGATGATAGCACGGTAACGGTTGATATCTTTCTTCTGGAGGTAACCGAGAAGGTTTCTTCTCTTACCAACCATTTTGAAAAGACCGCGACGGCTGTGGTTGTCCTGGGGGTTCTTTTTAAGGTGCTCTGTGAGCTCTGTGATTCTCTTTGTGAGAATAGCGATCTGAACTTCGGGAGAACCTGTGTCGTTTTCGTGTGCCTGGTTAGCTACGATGATAGCCTGTTTTTCTTCTTTGAGTAACATAATTTCACCTCATAAAATTTTTAAAAATTTATTTTTTGCAGCGCCAAAAGCAAAGCGGGCGGTGGGTGAAGCGCCATTCGGCCTTGTATCCGCGGGCTGTGCCTCGGCTCATACGAATGGAATTATACCACAAACAAAGCAGGAAGTAAAGAGTTTTTTGAAAAAAATAAAAACTTTTTTGAGCTTTTTTTCACTTTTTTTAAAATATAGCGAATTTTATCGTAAAAGCATATTGCAAAAATTTCAATTATAGTGTAAAATAAAGACAGTTTAAAAATATTTTGCATACCGAGAGTATGCGGAAATGAGGAACAATAAATGGCAATAGTAACAACAAAAGAGATGTTCAAGAAAGCTTATGAAGGCGGCTATGCCGTTGGTGCTTTCAACATCAATAATATGGAAATCATTCAGGCTATCACAGAAGCTTGTGCTGAAGAAAAATCCCCCGTTATTCTTCAGGTTTCCGCAGGTGCGAGAAAGTACGCTAAGCACGAATACCTTATGGCGCTCGCTAAAGCAGCAGTTGCAGATACAGGTATCGACCTTGCGCTCCACCTCGACCACGGCGCAGATTTCGAAATTTGCAAATCCTGCATCGATGGCGGTTTCTCTTCTGTAATGATCGACGGTTCTCACCACACATTCGAAGATAACATCGCTCTCACAAAGAAGGTTGTAGACTACGCACACGCTAACGGCGTTGTTGTAGAAGGCGAACTTGGCGTTCTCGCAGGCGTTGAAGACGACGTTGTTGCAGAACATTCTTCCTACACAAAACCCGAAGAAGTTGAAGAATTCGTAACAAAAACAGGCGTTGACTCCCTCGCAATCTCCATCGGTACTTCCCACGGTGCTTACAAATTTACAGCTAAACAGTGCACAAGAAATGAACAGGGCATTCTCGTTCCCCCTCCGCTCCGTTTCGATATTCTCGCAGAAATCGAAAAGAGACTTCCCGGCTTCCCGATCGTTCTCCACGGCGCGTCTTCCGTTTCTCAGGAGCACGTTAAAGAGATCAACGCTCTCGGCGGCGAACTTCCCGACGCTGTAGGTATTCCCGAAGAACAGCTCCGCAAGGCTGCTTCCATGGCTGTTTGCAAGATCAATATCGACTCCGATATCCGCCTTGCTATGACAGCAGGTATCCGCCGCGTAATGTTCAAAGATCCCTCTGTGTTCGACCCCAGAACTTACCTCACGGTTGCTCGTGCAGAAGTTAAAGAAATGGTTAGACACAAGATCGTTGACGTTCTCGGCTCCAACGGCAAAGCGTAAACGTAAATATTTTGACCTCAAAGAGGATGCGTACGCATCCTCTTTTTGTATTTCTTGAACATTGACATATGTGCGCGAGTTTGGTATAATTTGCTTATAGAGGTTTACGGTTGCAGATCGTTAAGGAGGAACAATGAAGATCAGTTTTATAAATCATTCCGTGCACGATGCGCAGATCTCCGTAAATGGCGGAGAAGCGCACGTAATAGGCGGGAAAAATAGCTTGAGCCTTAATTTGAAGGAAGATTTCTTTTGCGTAACCGTGAGAAGAAACACTCACGGTGCAAAACGCGCGAAGCGCGACTGCATAATAAAAACGGAATATCACGTTTTTGGTGCCGCAGAAAATTCGGTTTTCCACATCGATAGGGAAAAGATGAATGTTACTGCTACATTGTCGTACGACACTATGCTGCTTTCCTGCGAGAGCGCGGAGTGCACGGCGAAAAACTACACGGCGGAAGATGCGGATATTATAAAAAAGAACTACAGAAAATCACATCTTTTCGATGCTCTTGTTTTAGAACCGATTATGGATTTTTTTCTCGATGGCGGTATAGTTTTGGCGGGGCTTCTTTTGCTACTCGGAATTTTTGTAAGCTGGCCGCTTGCGGGGGCTGCTTTTGCGGCGCTTTACGTATTCGACGTGGTGCTGAATTTTATAGGGGACAAAACATCCGATATATGTTGCAAAAAGTTTGCAAAAGTTAAACCTGAAAAAGAGGAGCTTTACGCTTTGCTTGAAAGCGAAAATATAAAAACTTTCTATGCAAACCCCGAGCGCAGGCCGTGGGACGGGGACGTAGAAAGAGATTAAGGAGATTAGTATGAACGCAAAAACGCAAAAAAAGAAAAGCGACGTTAAACTTATGATTTTGGTGCTTTCCATATGCTTTGTTTTCGTCGTAATGGCGATCATCGGCGCGGTGGCGGCTGTTGTAGGGATTGTTAATGCATCGTATTCCAATATTCCGATGTTCGATAATGTTTCCGAAATGAGCGGAGTAAAGGATTACGGTATGGACGGCGGCGCCGCGTACGTTAATAAAAGAAGTACGTTTTTTAGGGAATTTTTCGCAAGAGAAACAAAGGCGACTGCTTCTAATGCGGTAAAAGAGAATGGGCGTTACGCTGCATCGGGCACGTATACGGTAGGCTCTGTCGTATTCTGTGCATATGAATTTGAAACAGATGCAGATGCGCAGAACTATTACGGATTTATAACAAAGCAGACAAAAAATGATTCGTATTCCTATGTAAACATAGGTTCTGCTTCTATAGGTGAATGGAAAGAAAGCAGTGGGGTATACCACTACGCAGTGCGCAAGGAAAACAAAGCGTACCATATTTCCTATAACGATGCGGAACTGCTCGATGAAATGAAGCTTGTTATAGAAGAAATTCTGGAAAAATAAATAAGACCCGAAAAAGAGCGTGTATCGCTCTTTTTCTTTTTGTAGTAAAATTCGGTTGACATAATTTAATAAATATAATATAATTAAATGTAACATTTTGCGGTATTTTTACGGGAGGGGCGGTAAATGGCTAAAATAAACTGGACAGAAAGCCAAAAAGCGGCGATAGACGCGCGCGGATGTGCCCTTGCCGTTTCTGCGGCGGCAGGCTCCGGCAAAACCGCCGTGCTTACACAGCGTATCATAGAGAAGCTTTGGGCAGGGGCGGATATTTCCCGTATGCTTGTGGTTACTTTTACTAACGATGCCGCGGCAGACCTGCGCGAGAAGATTCGTGCAGCCCTCTCGAAAGCCATGGTGGAAAGCCCCGATTCCCGCCATATGTCGCGCCAGCTTATAAAGCTTTCGGGCGCGAAGATAAGCACAATAAGCAGCTTTTGCCTTTCGCTCGTAAAGGCGAACTACCGCGCGGCCGGCTTGCCCTCTGATTTCGGCGTGCTTTCCGAAACGCAAGACCTGCTTTTGCGCAAAAACATAGCAGACGAGCTTGTTTCCGACTTCTTCTACGGCAGAGTGCCGCAGGAAGAAGCAAATATACCCGATTTTGCCGCGTTTGCAGACACATTCGGCAAGCCCGGCAACGATGAAGCGCTTGCGGAAGCGGTTTCAGGCATATACGATAAGCTTTCCAGCACAGCACTTTTCGAAGAAACTCTTTCGCTCTATGCGCGTGAGCTGGCGGAAAGCGGCGATGATTTTGCATATACCAAGTTCGGCAAAAGTGTTTTGGAATATGTAAAAAAGGTTTGTGTGCATTTCGGCACAATATTCGATTCTGCGCTTGCGTATTTTGCAGAGCACGATGAGGTATCGGGCTATGCGAGCGCTTTTGCGGAGGACAGCGCGTTCCTCGCCGCCGTAAAAGCTAAAATAGAGCGCGGAGAAGCTTGGGAAAATATACGGGAAGCGTTTACATCCCATACGTTTTCCCGTCTGAGCGGTGTTAAGCGCGGCTATTCGCCCACGCCCGAGGTTGCCTTCTACCGCGAGGCCAGAGACGAGCTTAAGAAAGAGCACACTGAGCTTTGCGGCGATATATTCATTTTCGGCGCGGAACCGTGCCGAAAGGGGGCAGAGCTGCTTCACAGGGCGATTTCCGACCTATATGAATTCATGAAGCTTTACAAACGCCGTTTGGATGCCGAAAAGCGCCGCCGCCACGCAATTTCCTTTGCAGATATAGAGCACAAGGCGCTCGCGCTTGTGGCGAAGAAGAACGGCGAACCTACAGAGCTTGCGCTTTCTATGCGCGAGGATTTCGACGAGATATATATAGACGAATATCAGGACACGAACGAGGTGCAGGACAAAATATTCACCTCGCTTTCAAAAGGGGATAACCGCTTTGTCGTGGGCGATATAAAGCAGTGCATTTACGCTTTTAGAAGCGCAGACCCATCTATTTTTGAGGCTCTTATAGGCAGAAGCGAAAAATACGCCGCGGAAAGTGCGGCGAAGGAGCGAAAGATATTCCTTTCGCAAAATTTCCGTTCCACCGATGAAATTTTGGAGTTTTCAAACGCTGTTTTTGAAATGCAGATGGCGTGCGGCGGCGTTATGGCTTACGGTGCGGACGAGCGCCTCTACGGCACGGGCAAGCACGGCGATAAGGTGCATGTTGCCGTGTGCCTGCGCGAAATTTCCGACGATACCGAACCGGAGGTAGAGTACGTGGCGGAAAAAATAGAGGAGCTTATCGCCACGGGAAAGAAAAGTGACGGTTCGCGCATAACCCCCGCCGATATTGTGATAATACTGCGCTCCGCAAACAAGGGCGAGGCTTTCCGCGGCGCTCTCGCGGCGCGCGGCATACCCTGCGAAGAGGCTGTGCGTGAAAGATTTTTCGAAAGCCCCGAGGTTTTGCTCGTGGTGTCGCTGCTAAACGTGATAGACAACCCAGAGCGAGATATTTATCTTGCGGCGGCGCTGAAAAGCCCACTATACGGTGTGACGCTTGCCGAGCTTATGTATATACGCCGAGGACGTGAAAACGGTACGCTTTTCGATGCCCTGCGTGCGTTTACGGCGGAAACGGGCTTTGCCAAGGGCGAACGCTTTCTCGCCGACTACGAACGCTACCGAGAGGCGGCGAGGGCAAAGCCGTGTGACGAGCTCATATGGCAGATATACCTTGAAAAAGAGATACTTTCGCTCGTTACCGTGAACGAAGATGACGGCGCCGGCGCAAGAGAGGCGGCGAGGGCAAACCTTATAGCGCTATATAATTATGCCCGTACGTTTTCGGGCGGCGCATTCCGTGGGCTTTACGATTTTCTTGCGTTTATTTCCGACGTTATCGAAAACGGCACGAAAATAGACATACCCGGTTCCGGTGGCGATGCCTCCTGTGTTCGCATAATAACCGCGCACGCTTCCAAGGGTCTGGAATACCCCGTGTGCTTTGTGAGCGCCTGCGGCGCGGAGCTTAACAAGCGCGATGCTTCCGCAGACACCGTTGTGGAAAAGGAGCTGGGTATAATACCAAAAATCGCCGCTTCCTACGGTTTGGAGCGTGTTAATACCCCACAGCGTGCGGCGGCATCACTCGCCATAGAAAAGAGCGCGTGCAGCGAAGAAATGCGCGTGCTGTACGTTGCGCTCACCCGTGCTAGGGAAAAGCTCTATATAACGGGAGAGGTACGAGGCGATGTGGAAAAAAACAGAGAAAAATATAATATCATGCCCGAACACGGCAGGGGATATTTTGAATACGAGGGTGAATTTTTCTCGCCCTATGCGGCGGCAAACTCCAAAAGCTTTTTGGAGATGATACTTCCTGCGGCGGCCGGCAGGAGCGACCTTTGCACGGCAGAGGTGTATACCTGCGGCGATGCGCCGAAATCGCAGGAAACAGAGAAAGCTTTGCCGGCGGATGAGGAAACGAACGGAGCGACGTTCTATGCCGCCAAAAAGCTTATAGAAAAACGCTTTTCGTTCCGTTATCCTGCAGAGGCGCTTTGCTCGGTGCCATCCAAGCTTTCCGTTTCCCGACTTTACCCGGACGTGCTCGACGAAGAGGACACGTCGGCAGAGCTTGAGCCCGCTGGCGAGGAAAAAACGGAAGTTCAAAAGCCTAAATTTATGCTGGCCGAGGCCGAAAAGGCAAGCGGCGCACAAAAGGGCAACGCCACACACCTTTTTATGCAGTTTTTCGATTTTGATTCGGTGGAAAGGCTGGGTATAGAGGGCGAAATAGAGCGTCTTACGCGTGAAAAGTTCATTTTCCCGAGCGATGCGGCGCTGATAAACAGATATGCTTTGCGGCGCTTCTTTTCGGGAGAGCTCGCGCGCGAAATGAAAAAAAGCGAACGCGTTTATCGCGAAAAAAGGTTTATTATAAACTACCCTGCGGAAAACTTTTCCGAAAACGAGGAAATGCGCGAAAGCCTGCGCGGCGAAAAGTTGCTGGTACAGGGCATTATAGACTGCGCTTTCTTCAATGAGCGCGGAGAGCTTATACTTGTGGACTATAAGACCGACAGCTTCTTCGGTGTGCCCGAGGAGGAGGCGGAAAAGGTGCTTCGCGATCGGCACAGCCGCCAGATAGGCTACTATAAATATGCCTGCCGCGAGCTTTTCGGTGTGCCTTGCGCACACGCGTACATCTATTCATTCGCATTAAATAAAATTATTGAAATATGAAAGGAACAAAAAAATGTCCAACAAAACATCCATTACAAAAAACAAAAAAGCCCCCGTATGGCTGTGGTTTCTCTCTCTGGTGCCCGTGCTTTCCACCGTGCTTTTCGTGCTTATGCTCGGTGATTTTATACCGGTAAACTTTGAGGAAGTCAATGCGGTGGGCACGTTCGTATTTATTTTGGCTATAGCGGTTTGGGGCGCGTGCGGCTTTCTTTTCGGCTATTTCCGCGCAAAAATGCTTACAGCAGTGCTTGCGGCAAACGCTTTTCCTCTCCTGTGCGCAGCTGTGTACACCGTTTGCATCGTAGGCGCACTGTTCGGTGCGGCATCTCTTGCGGATACAGGTATTCTTGCCGCTCTCGGCATGGGCCTTTTCTCCTATATAGACACGGTTATTTTCAGCTTTTTCCCGCAGATAGGCTACTTTGGCTTGTACGTTGACCTCGTATTTATCGTATTCACGTTTGTGGTTGGCTTTACAATGGGCAAAACAAAAAAGATCGGTGCATAAAAACTGCGTAGCCGCTTGGCGACATGCTCTTATCGGAGCGTGATGCCGAGCGGCTATTTTTTCTTTTGAAAAATTTGTCACATTTTGCTTGCAGTTTCATAGAATACTAACAGATAGGCAAAAGCCTATTTAAATGAATTTTACTTTTTAATATATACGGGAGGAAATTTTATGAACTGCATTTGCAATCTTTTCAATAACGAAAGCCTTATTTGGATAATCATCATCGCGGCGCTCCTTCTTTCTTGCTACGGCACGGGCGGATGCGGCTATGGCACAGCAAACAACGGTTGCGGCGGCTGTGGCGGTTGCGGTTGCGGCTGCTGAACGGTGTAAAATAAAAATGCGTGGCAACAGCCACGCATTTTTGCCACAAGGAGGTTTTTATGCTAAAAGGCTCAATAGCCGCGCTTGTTACCCCGTTTTTGCCGGATGGGGAAATAGATTTTGCGTGCTACGGCAGAATTATAGATTTTCATGCGGTAAACGGCACATCAGGAATAGTGGTGCTTGGCACAACGGGCGAAGCGCCTGCGATAAAAGAGGATGAAAGGGAAGCGCTCGTTTCTTTTGCCGTGCGGCACGCGGCGGGGCGATTGCCCGTTATCGTCGGCTGCAGCGGCGGTGATACTGCACACGCAAGAGAGCGTTGTGCAGATGCCGAACGGCTCGGCGCAGATGCGGTACTTTTGCTTACTCCGTATTATAACAAGGCGAATACGCGCGGTATGGTGGCACATTTTCGCACGTGTGCGGAAAGCGTGCATTTGCCGATTATAATATATAATGTGCCGGGGCGCACGGGCTGTTCGCTCACACTTTCCGAAATAGAAGAGCTTAAAAAATGCCCGAACATAGTGGGCATAAAGGAGGCGAGCGGAAACATGGGCTTTTTTGCCAGAGTTTGTGCGCTTGCCGACGAAAGCTTTGCCGTTTACTGTGGCTGCGACGAGATGAACGTACCTGCGCTTGCCGCAGGTGCAAGCGGGCTTGTTTCTGTGCTTGCGAACGTTTTTCCGCGCGAATGCGCGCGTATGTGCGAGCATATGGAAAAGGGTGAGGTGGCGGAGGCACGCGCCATACAACACCGCTATTCTGCTCTAATAGCCGCGCTTTTCAGCGAGCCGAACCCTATACCGATAAAGACGGCAATGAACGCGCTTTGCATAGATGGTGTTGGTGCGGTCGGCACGTTTCGTCTGCCGCTGTGCGAGATGGGGGAGAGAAATAAGCAAGCGCTTTTAAAAGCGCTTGCGGAATGCAGAATGAAGAGTGCAGAATGAAGAAAGAAAAAAACTGTGATGCGTGTGCATCACAGTTTTTTAGCTTAAATAAAATTATTCAGCGTCTGCAGCTTCTTCTGCGGGAGCAGCTTCTTCTTCTGTGAGAAGAGCGCGAACGGAAAGGCTTACTTTCTTGTTTTCTGTGTCGATTTCAAGAATTTTAGCTTTTACAACGTCGCCTTTGTTGAGAACTTCAGCAGGGGAGCCGAGCTTCTTGTTTGCGATCTGAGAAATGTGGATAAGACCGTCAACACCGGGAAGGATCTGTGCAAATGCGCCGAAGGGCATGATGGAAACAACTGTTACGTCTGCAACGTCGCCAACAGCGTATGTGTTTGTGAATACTGTCCAGGGGTTTGTAGCATCTGTCTTGTAGCCGAGAGAGATTCTGCCTTTTTCGCGGTCGAATGCTTTAACGAATACTTCGATTTCGTCGCCAACGGAAACAACGTCTTTGGGGCTTGCGATTCTTGTCCAAGAGAGCTCGGAGGTATGTACCATACCGTCTACGCCGCCAAGGTCAACGAATGCGCCGTAATTGGTAAGGCTCTTAACCTTACCAACGTAGTGTTTGCCTTCTTCGATCGCTGCCCAGAAAGCTTCTTCAGCAGCTTTGCGTTCTTCCATAACAACTTTGCGGATAGAACCAACTGCGTGTTTCTTTTCGGGTGTAACTTCGATAAGTTTGAATTTCTGAACCGTGCCTACGATAGAAGCAAGGTCGCCGCCGCGTGCAACCATTGTCTGGGATGCGGGGATGAAGATTCTGTTGGAAAGAGCGTATGCGATTACGCCGCCTTTAACAGCATCTGTGATTTTGCCTTCGAGAATTTCTTCTTTTTCTGCAGCTTCAACAACTTTGAGCCAGTCTTTCTGTGCGTCAACTTTCTTTTTGGAGAGCATTGCGATGCCGTCGAGGTCGCTTACTCTGATAGCGATAGCTTCAACTGTGTCGCCAACTTTGAAAAGGTTCTCAAGTTTAGCTGTGCTGTCGTCTGTTACGTTTTCGAGTGTAAGAACGCCTGTAACTTTGGAACCGATGTCAACGTGTACTTCTGTACCAGATACGGATGTAACGATGCCGGACACTTTATCTCCTGTATTTAAAGTTTTGAAAGATTCATCAAGAAGCTGTGCGAAATTTTCCTGTTCGCTCATGATTTTTTTTACCTCCTCAATCATGTAACCGGGCGTAGACGCTCCGGCTGCGATACCCACGTGGGGCATTAGTGTTATATTTTTCGGAATGTCTGAGAAATGTTCGACAAAGAATGTGTTCGCGTTGTGGCGTCGGCTGATTTCGTAAAGCTTCTTTGTATTGGAGCTGTTTTTGCCGCCGATGACCAAAATTGCATCGCATTTTTGTGAGAGTTTATCCACTTCTAACTGACGATTTTCCGTAACACAACATATTGTATCAAAAATAAGTGGATTTGTACAGAGTTTTTTTAAAAATTCTTGACATTTTTTATATTCGGCGAGATTTTGCGTGGTTTGCGAAGCCATTATGACTTGTTTCGATACAATTTTCTCTGAAAGACCGTTTTCGTAAGCCGATTTTAACATCTCTAGCGAGTCGAAAATGAAGTACTCGCCTTTAATATGGCTTGCGATGCCGATAATTTCGGGGTGGTCCTCCGTGCCGAAAAGCAAAGTGAAGGAATTTTCGTCTGTATGCGCATCCATTATTTTATGTATTTTGGCAACAAAGGGGCAAGTGCAGTCCACAAGCTTTACGGTAGCGTTTTCGTGCGCCTTTATCTTTTCTGCAATCTCCTTTTTGATGCCGTGCGCGCGGATGACGAAAACGGAGTTTTCGGGGTTCTGCGCGAGAAGCTCTTCCAGCCTGTCTTCCTCTATAGCTTCTACGCCGTTTTGGCGCAGGCTTTCCGTTATAACGGGGTTATGGATAAGCAAGCCGAGCGTGTAAATTTTTTTGCCTTTGTGTTCTTTTATAATATCGTAGACCGTGTTCACGGCGCGTTCCACGCCGAAACAAAAGCCTGCATATTTTGCAACTGTTATTTCCATAAGATATTATTTATCCTCTTCGGGGCAGAGCGCAACTATTTTTTCTGCCACGTATTTGGAAGCGGCGTTGAATTCTGCAAACTTCTTTTCGTTAAAGCCGAGCTCTTCGTATTTTATAAGCTCGCCAAAGTAAACGTCTACTCTGCGGAAAGGGCGTATTCTGTAGCCCTTTGTTTTTATGTACATGGGAAGCACATCTGCTTCTGCGTGCGCTGCCATCATACCAACACCGCTGCGGAACTGAGAAACCTCGGGTTTTGCGCCCTTGCGGCGTGTGCCCTGCGGAAAAATACCTAGAACGCCGCCATCGCGAACAGCATCTATTGCTTTGCGTATAGCGCCTATATCAGCGCCGCCGCGCTTTATCGGAATAACGCCGAAAAGGTTGGCAAAGAAGCGCAGGAAGGGGTTTTTCATAAGCTCCTCTTTAGCGACGTAGTGCGGCTGGCAAGGGAGCTTCCAAGCCATGAAGATGACGTCGTTTGCGCTGAGGTGGTTGGAGCATACTATGTAAGATTTGCCTTTGGCGGGGATATTTTCCGTGCCGTGGAAGTGCGGGCGGTAGATTACCGTGTAGGCTATCTTGATAAGGAAAAGGACTACCGCATAAAGGGGGTGCTGTTTTGTCTTTTTCGTGTTCTTATTCTTGCTCATTGGATTTTCTCCTTAATAATATTTATTGCTGTTTCCAGCGTTTTTTCAAGGGATTCGGAATTATCGAGCATTATTGCATCGGGGGCGGGTACGGCGGGTGCGATTTTGCGCGTGGAGTCGCTCTTGTCGCGCTCTGCCATAGTTTTTTTCACTTCTTCGAGGGTAATGTTTTCGCCTTTGGCAAGAAGCTCCTCGTGCCTGCGCTTTGCTTTTGCTTCGTCGCTGGCGTTCATAAAGAATTTAACCGTGGCGTTGGGCAGAATGACCGTACCTATATCGCGCCCGTCCATTATCACGTTGTTTTTCTTTGCCATATCGCGCTGCAGATCGAGCAGGAATGCGCGCACGGCGGGAAGCGCGGAAACCTTGGATGCGCACATGGAAATTTCGTTTGTGCGTATCTTATCGGAAACGTCTTCGCCGCACAGGAACATGCGCTGTGCACCGTCTATGTATTTTACCTCCAACACGAGAGAGGGCAGAAGCGCGCTTACCGCGGCTTCGTCTGTGGGGTCTGCGCCGTTTTGCAGCGTAAAGAGTGCTATTGTGCGGTACATCGCGCCCGTGTCTACGTAGATGTAGCCGAGCTCTTTTGCAATGGCTTTTGCCACGGTGCTTTTGCCCGCACCGGAGGGGCCGTCAAGTGCTATGCTTATCATTTTTTATACCTCGCTGTTTTTATATTTTTTTGATAAACCTGGTTACCACCAAAGAAAACAAAAGTCGGATTTGGAAATACCGTTTGCGATCTCATATAATGTTTCATCGTCTTCAAAAACATTTGGGCAGAAATAATATAATTTTTCAGCAAATTCCAATGCTTCCGATTTGGTCAAACGGCGCGATAGAGAGAACTCAAGAGTGTCCGAGCTTATTGCAAATGGCACAGCGCCGAATTTTTCGTGAGCCATTTTGCAGAACGCGGAAATGACATTTGCAGGAGGGCATTCGTTAAAACCGCCGAACGGTATTTTTTCAAATATTTCCCAAGGCTTTTTTACGGGAACCTTGGCAAGAACGATTTTTTCTTCTAAGATGACGGGAAAGGAAGTCGGTGTCGTATCGCTTATACCGACATCATCTTCTTCACCCCAAAAAGGAGGCTGAATATTTTCTTTGCGTTTTTCTTCAAAAAATTTTTCTATATCGATTTCTTTGTGTTCGTAAAAATTCTCGCGCAACATATCTTCAAGCGATTTATCGAACAGAACGAACACGGGTATGCCTTCCGTATCATCGGCATTTTTCCAAATTTTAAAATATTCTTTGCTCTTTAGTTTGGGAGAAATATTTTCATAAGAAAAATCAAGCGGCGCGTTGTATTCGGCAACGGATTTTTTGAAAAATGAAAACATATCACATCTCCTCCCAAAGCTTGTACACGGCGCTTTCCGCCGCTTTCATAGCGGTGGAGTATGCGATTTGCAGATTGAAGCCGCCCGTGTATGCGTCCACGTCTATGACCTCGCCCGCAAAATAGAGGTTTGCCCACTTTTTGGAGCACATCGTGGCGGGGGAGATTTCCGAAACGGCGACCCCTCCGCTTGTCACAATAGCTTCCGCTATGGGGCGAGTGCCGCTTATTTTAACGCTGAAATTTTTGAGTGTTTCGAGCAGAGCGCGGCGCTCCTTCTGCGTTACGGAGTTCGCCTTTTTCGTTTCTGAAAGCCCCGCACGCGCTATAACTGGTTTTATCATGGAGGAGGGCAAAAGGTCGCAAAGCGCGTTTGCCAGCTCCTTATTTTTGTACTTTTCAAAATCGGAAAGTATGCGCCTGTCGAGCTTTTCTTCGTCGAGCGCGGGCTTTAGGTCTATGTGCACCTCATATCTGTCTCTTTCCATGGGGCGCATATGCGCGGAGGCGGAAAGTATTGTAGGACCGCTTACGCCGAAGTGCGTAAAGAGCATTTCGCCGAAATCCTCGTATATTTTCTTGTTTTTTGCCGTGTCCGTAACGCTTACGGCCACGTTTTTGAGCGCCAGACCCTGCATTTCCGCGCAACATTTATCTGGGGAGGTAAGCCCGATGAGCGAGGGTGTCGGGGCGGTTATTTTATGCCCGAGCGCTTCCGCAAAGCGAAGTCCATCGCCGTCGGAGCCTGTGGTGGGGTAGGAAACGCCGCCTGTGCAGAGTATAACGGCATCGAAGGTGTATTTGCCCCTTTCCGTTACCACCTCTGCGATTTTTCGCTCCTCTGTTTTGGCAGGAACAAGGGCGGTTACCTTCTCGTTCACGATTTTTGCTCCGTTTTCCAGCACGTATTTTTTCAGCGCCAACACTATATCGCGCGCTTTATCGGAAACGGGGAAAACACGGTTGCCGCGTTCTGTTTTAAGCGGCACGCCGAGCTCCTCGAAAAGCTCCATTGTGTCGGCAGAGGAAAAGGAATTGATTGCGGAAAACATAAATTTTCCGTTCTTTGTCATATTTTTTATAAAATCGTCGGGGGTGCAATTGTTGGTTACGTTGCATCTGCCCTTGCCCGTTATGCCGAGCTTCATGCCGAGCAGCTTGTTCTTTTCGAAAAGCGTGACTTCCGCGCCCATTTGCGCGGCTTTGCCTGCGGCGCACATGCCGGCGGGGCCGCCGCCGATAACAGCTATTTTCATATCCTGCACCTCCTTATTCTTTTACGGAAGCCAAAAATTCTTCTGCTTCCATCATCGCTGTGAAAAGCTCTTCCGTGCGTTCATCTATTTCTGCAATGCGCGCCGAAATTTCCGAAAGGCGAACGTAGTTTGTAGCCGCGTCGCCCGCTGCCTCTTCTTCCAGCATCGCTTTTTCTTCATCTAATTTTTCTATTTCCGCTTCGGATTTTTCTAAAATACGTTCGTTTTTGCGTATTTCGGATTGAAGCTTTTTATTTTCCAGGTATTTTGCCTTGTTTTCCGTTTCTGCTTTCGGCGCGGCAAGTGCCACAGCCGCGGCTTCTTCTTTTTGTCTTGCCTTATATGCAAGGTAGGAGGGGTAATCGTCCTTCCAATCCGTAAAGCCGCCGCCCATATCGAAAATGCGCGTGGCAAGCTTCTTTATAAAATAACGGTCGTGCGAAACAGCTATTATCGTGCCGTCGAAGGCAAGCAGAGCTTCCTCCAGCGCCTCGCGCGAGCCTATGTCCAGATGGTTCGTGGGTTCGTCGAGTATAAGCAGGTTAACCTTGGAAAGTATTATTTTGCATAGCGCGAGGCGCGCGCGTTCGCCGCCCGAAAGCACGGAAACCGTCTTTTCCATATCCTCTGCAAAAAAGAGGAACGAGGCGAGTGCCGAACGCACTTGTGTATACGTGAGCTTATCGTGCGCGTTTATAATTTCATCCATTACGGTGTTGCTTTCCGTAAGGTTCTGTATTTCCTGGTCGTAGTATGCGGGGGTGACGTTGCTGCCGAAGTAGAGCTCGCCCGCGTCCTGAAGCTTCTTTTCGCCCAATATTTTAAGCAAGGTAGATTTGCCGCAGCCGTTGGGGCCTACTATGAGCACGCGGTCGTTTTTCTTTATGAGAAAGGAAATATCCGAAAAAATCTTTTTTTCAGCGTATGAAGCGGAAAGGTTTTCGGCTATAAGCACATCGTTTCCGCTTTCGCCCGAATAGCCGAAGGAAAGGCGTATGTTTTTCGGCGCTTTTTTGGGGGCTTCTATTTTTTCCATGCGTGCCAGAGCTTTTTCTCGGCTTTCTGCCGCGATAATGTTCTTTTCTCTGTTCCAGCGCCGTTGCTGTTCTATATAAGCCTCCTGGCGCGCTATTTCTTTTTGCTGTTCGATATATCTGTGCTCCAGCGCCTTGCGTGCAGCCGCTTTTTTTTCTGCGAAGGCAGAATAGTTGCCTGTGTACAGCTCTGCACGGCAATGCTCTATTTCAAGCATTTTTGTCGCCACGACGTCCAGAAAATAGCGGTCGTGCGAAACTATAATAAGCGTTTTGGGGTAGGAGCGCAGGTGGTTTTCGAGCCACTCGAGCGTGTCTGTGTCCAGGTGGTTCGTCGGTTCGTCGAGTATCAGTATATCCGGCTCTACGAGCAGCAGACGCACGAGCGAAAGACGCGTGCGTTCGCCACCGGAAAGATTGCCCACACAGGTGCTGTGCATAGCCTCCGGAAAGCCGAAGCGCGCGAGCATAGATTTTATTCTGCCGCGGAATTCGTAGCCGCCTATGTCGCGGAAGCGCTCGGAAAGCGAGGTGAACTCCGCTATTGCTTTGTCGCCGCCGTGTGCGATTTCCGCCTCCAGCTCGGAGAGGCGGCTTTCGAGGCGAAGCTGCTCGGGAAATGCGTGGAGCATTTCCTCGAAAACGGAGCATTCGGAAAAAAGCATAGCGTTCTGCTCCAGCATAGCCACGCTTTTTCCCCTGCCCACGAACACGTTGCCACCGCTTGCGGCGATACTGCCGCAGATGATTTTGAGCAGGGTGGATTTGCCTGCGCCGTTTACGCCCACAATGCCGAGCCTGTCGCCCTCGTTAATGGAAAAGTTTATTTTATCTAAAATCACATCCGTGCCGTATTCCAGGCTGATGTCGTTTACACTTAATGCTATCATTATTTACACCCGATAAAGTTATTCTTATATAACATTATACATTATATAATGGCGTTTTGTCAATTTATTTTGGCTTGCATAATATTATAATATATTGAAAAAATAAATTTATAAGGAGATTTTTATGAATTCCAAAATAAAATCGCTTTGCGAGGCGAATTTGCCGTACCCCGAAATCCGTGTGGAGCGCAGAAACCCGAACTGCGCGCGTTTACTTTCCCTTGCTTACGCAGGGCAGGACAGCGAGCTTACGTCGATACTTTTGTACGTTTACGGGCACCAAGTCGCGCGTGGCAGAAAGCCCGAGATGCTTTCGGAGGCTTTGCGGCATATAGCCGCCGTGGAGATGCGGCACCTTAATATTTTGGGCGAGCTTATAACGCTGCTGGGCGGCGACCCGCGATTTTCCGCGGACCCTCGCGGCAGAGTTGGCATAAACACGGCTATGCTCGGCTACGCGAGCGACCCTGCGCAGATAATACGAAATGCTCTGGCGGGCGAAAACGCGTCTGTGCGGCTTTATAACGAGCTTATACGCGCCATAGACGACCGCTATATCCGCGAGATTTTGAAGCGCATTATCAAAGATGAGGAACACCACGTAAAACTTTTCCGCGAAATGGCGGGAACGAGTATGTATAACGGAAGGAGAGGAAGGGAGAGTGAAGAATGCAGAAAATAGGCTCCCTTGTGCAAAGGGAGCGGTTGAGCGTTAGCGAAACTGAGTGATTGTTGCCAAAAGTGTATTTGATTTTACTGTTGAAAACATAATCGCTTTTTGATATAATAATTTTATCATTTTAAAAGGCGGTGCACTATGCAAAAAACAGTAATTGTTAGGAAAAATAAAAATCATCTGTATGCAGTAAGGTTTTTTTCGCTTGTTTTTGTTGCCGTTTGTCTGATTATTACGCTTGAAATAAAGCAAAATGCAGGGTATATTGAGCTTTTGTGCAGCATTTTTCTTGTTCCTTCGCTTATTATATGGATATATTACGAAACTTGGAAAATTTCATTTTCATCCGAAAAAATATGTAAAAAATGCTTCTTTTTCACCAGTGTTTTTGAGTGGAAGGCACTGAAAAGTGTAAAACAGGAATATTTATTTTCGAAAAATGGCGAATGTATACGAATGTTTTTTGCAGATGGTAAAAGTCTGTGTTTTAAAATGAAAAACCGAAACGCCGAAAAGGCGAAAAAGATAATACTTTCGCATTGTAATATACAAATTGAAAAACTCACATAAAGCAAAAAACAGCTCGGTCGCCTCTGCAACTTTAGCGAAGAAAACACGAACACCACCAAGAATTTTTCTTTGGTGGTGTTTTTCCGTTGGCGGTAGCTTCCCAAAGCCTCCCTCCGAGAGGGAGGGGGACCGCGATAGCGGTGGAAGGAGCCTGCGTGACTTTGGAGTTTTGATAAGCTTTATTGTAACGTGCTTTCCCTCAGTTGCCTTCGGCGCCAGCTCCCTCCCAGAGGGAGCCTTCGTGCATCATACCTCTGCGGATAGTGGGTTCGGGCTTCTGCCCGATGGTGCGTGGACTGCCACGCGCTATGCTTGCCCGAGACGCAA
>JAFTLJ010000045.1 GCA_017456005.1 Clostridia bacterium
GTGCTGTTTTGAATTTCTATATAAATTTATTATTCATGTTTAAGGAAGAACTACCGTTCCGTAATCGGAAAGGGTGATTGTGGATTCGGATACAATGGTTACACCGTTTTGTTTGAATGCAACACCATAGAATATTTCGGTTAATTTATCTTCGGAAAATTTAAGAGTGATCTTGGAGGTTGACGTATTTAAAGATGAGATCTCGATGGGGCTTTTTGCTTTATATGTTTTTGTTTCGGGGTCATATTCGAAACTTCCGTAATGAGTGATCTCTATTATTGAATTTATCAGCTCTCTTCTTGCCGTGTTGATATCTGTAATATTCGATATCGGTCTTGAACTGGATTGATTGCCTATTGTAACTTTGACATAAGCATAATTTTTTGTGAATTTATAGTTTGTTTCGCTGGATATGGTTATACCGTTTCCGGATGTTTTTGAAACTTCTGTATATTGGAAATTTTCAAACATATAGGAATTGATGATCGCATTCCACTCATCCAAAGTATATCCCGTAAATTCCACAGCTTCTGTTTTGGTTTGCTTACATTCTGTGCAAGTGAACGTTTTAACACCATCGGCATCCTGAGTTGCTTTCTTTGTAATAACACCTTCATCCCATACGTGATTTCCGGAAAATTCACATATGTGTATGCAGGAAACCAGCATTGTACTAATTACGCAGAGCAAGCATATTGTTAGAAAAACGGATAAAAATTTTTTCATAGTCTTACATCCTCTTTGAAATTATTGAAAATTTTATTTTTATATGATTATAACATATGAAAATGACTGTTGCAATAGCGTAAATAAGAATTTTTGTAAAAATTTTATAAGGTAGGTATTGAAAAAACAGCACCCCGCGGGGTGCTGTTTTTGTTAAAAATAAACTTATTCTTGTTCAACTATGCCGGCGTTGGCTTTTTTCTTTTTCACAACGATGATGGAAACCGCTATTGCAACGAGCGCCACGCAAACGCATATGAGCGCGGGGATGAGCGGGGAAGCAGGGGGGGCTATTTCTTCACCTGTCATAACCACGATGATCCTGTCTGCCATTTTTTCAAAATCGTTGCCGTTAATTGTTATTGTAGTGCCCTCACGTGTGAAGGGAACCTTTTCCGAAATAGTGATTTCGGGTGTTACGTAGAAAACAAAAATTTCTTTATCTGCGCAGTTTTCGTTCATGCCGAAAGAAATCGTCATTTCATCTGTAAAATCGCCTGCCTCGCCGTCTACCGTAAGGCTTGCTCTGTATGCGCCGTAGTATGTAGCATCATATTTGTTTGTATCGAAAGCAATTTTGTTAAAATAATCGATAGTAATATCTTCGAGGTTGGCATCTGTCATTTCGAAAACTATATCGCTTTCGGAATCTGTATTTAACTTAAATGTGTTTCCGCCGACAGCAGAGGGGTATGTTGTAAGTGCAAAAGTACTTATTGCAAAGCTTGTACAAATAAGCAAAGCGGAAAGAAATACGCAAATAATCTTTTTCATTTTTTTCTCCATATTATCTGAAATTCATTTTATACTAATATTATATTTGATAATACTTTCTTTGTCAAGAAGAAAAAGGGAATGTCTGTGCAATATATTAGTTGGATTTTTGTATTTGCCCGTCTGTGCAGTAGACGGTGTAGCTTCCCGTACCGTAATCCCAATACCAGTTTTTAGATACGGAATACCATTTCGCCATTGTGCCGTCGTAGTTTATTGTCACGAGGGCAGAGCAACCTTGAAAAGCGCCCCAATCTATTTTTTGAATACTGTTCGGCAGATTGACAGTGGTTATTTCCGTAAGACCGGACATAGCGTAACCTGCAATTACCGTGGTGCCCTGAGGCACGGTTATTTCCGTTACGTTATATTGAAATACAAGCTCCTTATATTGACCGAGCGAAAGTAAATGAGCTTTTCTGCTTTCTATTGCTTTTTCCTTGCTGTCGTTGTATTCGCCAAGCGATTCAAATTGTGCAGCTGCTTTTTCAAACTCTTTGTTTTCAAACAGCTTTTCAGCGAAAGCGTAAGTTGATTTTTTTGTATATAATTCACTATCCTTGTAGCTGCCTAGTTTCCCGAACTGTCTTGCAGCTTTTTCATAATTTCCTGCGGAATAGTTTTCAAATGCCGCTGTATAATCGTTAGCAGGTTTTATTACGGTGAAGAAATTAACTATAAAATAAATTATCCCCGTAACAACCGCCAATACGACGACCGTGGATGCAATTTTCTTTATCAAATCCGTATCCACATAAATTGTTTTTCTCGTTTTTGGCTTTTTTACTTTTTTTGCGGATTGGCTGTATTCTTGCGGCGTTCCTGCACTGTGGGGGAGATAAGTGCTTTGTTTTGTTGCCTCTGATTCAAGTGCGTCTTTTATTTTTTTGTTGCAAAACTCACACTGCTCGGCAGAGTCTTTATAGTTTCCAAGCTCTTGGAAGAGCTTTTTGGCGCTCTCGTAGTTGGGAACATCACTTTGCAAAAAAGCGAGCGCCCTAATGTATTTTTGTTCGTAAAAATCGCCTTCGAATTTCGTTTTTAATTCTTGAACGTAGGCTTTTGTAATGTCGCTTGGGGCAAGATTCAAAGCTTGAGCAATATATTTTTGAAATGCGGAATAATTATTTTCAGAAGGGGATTTAGCCAAATATTTTGCCATATTAAAATGAGTGAGGTAATCGTGCGGAGCTAAAACCTCTGTGGCAAGATTATATGTTTTTATGTCTCCGTAGGAAGCTATTCTTAAGAGTGCTTTGGCATAAAGGCGCTCATTGCCGTCTTGCCATTTGTTTTTTACTTCTTCATCGTCGGAAGATTCAATAATTCTTTTTGCCGCTGCGAATGATAACGAAGTGAATGAAAGTTCGGTGAAATTTTTTGTTGCGACCGTTATTTTTGCCAATTCATATTTTGCGGGGAACAGAGCTTTATTTGGCGCACATCTTTCCAGCCAGAGCTCTGCTATGCTGAAATTGCTGTCGCGGCAACACAAAAATGTTTTATCAAGTGCAGATGAAGCAATTTTGTTTATTGTTTTTTTGTACTTTTTGCGCTCTTCTTCGGAAGCATAGAGGTATGCAGATTTATAATTCTCCGATTTTTCGATTGGGAGCCCGAGAGCTTCCAATTCTTTTTCGTTGAGGCATTCAAATTCGCAAAGCAAAAGCCCCCAATATGCGGATGCACAGGAAAAATCCTGCTTTATTATGTTGGTGAAAAAGGCTTCTGCGGTGTCGGCTCTTCCTTCAGATAGGAAAGAATATGCTTTTTTTAATTGTTGTTCCGTAATGTTGCTCATATCCGACTCCTTTTTTATGTTTTGGTTCCGTAAAAGCTTCCCGAAAGGTCATCCAGCTCTTCGTTCTTCTTTTTGAAATCCCCTGTATATCCCGTGTATTCCGTGGTGTCGGGTGGATTGTATTCATCGGAATATGTATAGGTGGACGTATGGGTGGGTATATATGCGGCGGAAAGAGAATGCAGATATGCTTGGCGTTTGAGTTCGTATTCCTCGATAAATCTTTTTGCACCGGAATGACCTTTTGCCGCAGCGGCGCGCATATAATATAGGGCTTGGTCTGTGTTTGATTCAGTTCCTTCGCCGTGATAATACATATATCCGATATTGTAAAGTTGTTCGTCGGTAGCGTATTTGCTTTGTGCCAAGGGAAGAAGATATGCAAAAGCTTTGCCGGCGTTTTTTTTGCAGCCGAATTTTTCAAAGTAATATGCTTCATAAAGCCTTAGAAATGCCGTGCGAACGTATTTGTTTGATGTGTCGTGGCTTATGAGCAATATATTTTCCAGGGATCGTACTGCATATTTTACGTTTTGCTTTCGAGCTATGTAATATATATGATACCAAGCGTCTATGGTGTTTTTTGCTTTGGCATATGATTCGAGCAAGCGGAAACCGCGCTCGGAATCTTCTTTTATTATGCTATTGCAATAATCAACGGCATCGCTTTCCCTCATATTAAAAAAATTTTTGGGAGCGGGGTAGGAAACCCTGCCGCAATACGAGCAAATGCATTTTTTTCGCCCGGTTAAGAGTCTGACATGAGCATGGCAATATTCGCAAATTCGTTTTTCAAAATCCATAATACATTCCCCTTTGCATTGAATATATATAAAAATTATACTATAATGTGTACATCCTTGTCAAGAATGAAAAGGGGATAAAAACAAGAAACCCACTGCAAAAGCAGTGGGTTTTGTGGCGGAGAGAAAGAGATTCGAACTCTTGTTGGGGTATTAGCCCAAACACGATTTCCAGTCGTGCGCCTTAGACCAACTCAGCCATCTCTCCATCGGCTTATACATTCTAACACAGGTTTTACCAAATGTCAATACTTTTTTTGAAAAAAATCAAAGATTTTTGAAAAATATTTTTCATGTTAAAAAAGAATACAAAAGGAAAAATGACGATGTTGACGGAAGGGTGAAAAAGTAGTATAATGTGTATGTAAAAGCAGATTTTTGCGGCGTTGTCTGCCGCAAAAACTTGAAAAGTAAAATTATTGGAGAGGTATTTTATTATGAAACTCAGTGTTCAGACAATGGGTACTCTGGAGATGATAGGTATCGAAGCGGGCATGAAGGCTATTGCCGATGCCGGATTTGACGCGCTTGATTTCGGGCTTGACGGTTTTTACAAGTGGGAAGAACTTACAAAGGGTAAAAAAAGCGCTTTCTTCGAAGACGATAACCTTTATGCTTACGTAGACAAGGTTAAAGCGGAAGCCGATAAA
>JAFTLJ010000046.1 GCA_017456005.1 Clostridia bacterium
CCTATCTGTCGTGGGCGTAGGAAATTTGAGAAGGGCTGTCCTTAGTACGAGAGTACAGGGATGGACGCACCTCCGGTGTACCAGTTGTTCCGCCAGGGGCATAGCTGGGTAGCCGCGTGCGGTTCTGATAAACGCTGAAAGCATCTAAGCGTGAAGCAGGCTTCAAGATAAGATTTCCCCCACCGCAAGGTGGTAAGGTCACTTGTAGACCACAAGTTTGATAGGTCGGAGGTGTAAGCACAGTAATGTGTTCAGCTGACCGATACTAATAGACCGAGCGCTTGAACTTCTATAGTTCATTCTACTTTGAGTTTCTACTCTTTATTCGGTTTTCAGTGATCATTCACTGAAAAAGAAAAGCACCAAAAACGGTGAACACGCACCTTTAGCTCAGCTGGTAGAGCAACTGACTCTTAATCAGTGGGTCCGGGGTTCGAGTCCCCGAAGGTGCACCAACAAACGCGTAAAAACGTTTGGTTAGTTAGTGTTTTTAACGCATAGGGTCCACCCGTTCCCATTCCGAACACGGAAGTTAAGCTATGCAGTGCCGAAAATACTCGACTGGAAGCGGTCCGGGAAGATAGGTCGATGCTAACATTTAAGGCTTGAAAGAAATTTCAAGCCTTTTTCTTTTTTCAACCGACAGTTGTTTTTTGCTGTAAAAACGTTATGTTGTTTTATCCTGTTTCGTATGGTAAAATAGATATATAAGTAAAAATTGGAGAAAATACAATGCAAAAAATTGGTGAAAAAATACGTGATTTGAGAAAAATAAAAAATCTTACGCAAGAAGAGCTTGCCGAAAAGCTGGGAGTTTCGGCACAAGCTGTAAGTAAATGGGAAACGGGGGTGTCTGCTCCTGATATTTCTTTGATTTTGCCGCTTTGCAATGCGCTTGGAACCGGTGCGGATGCGCTTTTGGGTGGAAATAGAAAAAAAGACCTTGAAGACCAGTTTCAGAAGGCTATTCGTTACGGAGAAGAAGCTACGCTACGCGTTGCGGAGGAGGCGCTGAAAGATTTTCCCGATGATGAGCAATGGCTTTTTCGCCGTGCGCACGATGAATATATTTTGGCAGTGGAAGAAAAAAAGGAATTTTATCTTCATCCTGCCACAATACATTATCGTGAATTATGCAGAAAATTTACCGGTAAAGATATTTATAAATCCGGCTTGGCAGAGCTGCTTTTTGTGCAGGGAAAGAAAGACGAATCATTTGTTTTGGCATATGAATGTAAGGAAAACGACCAATTATTGAAGAAAATTCTCGAGGACGAGGCACTTGAAAAGCACAAACGCAAGGTTTTGAATAAAAAATTTAACGCATTTTTGTTTGAACTTTATGATTATAATACTGTGGAAGCTTTAGAGCTTGCCGAAAAGCTTTTGAACCTATTTTCTTGCGAATACAGGCTTTGGGAGGTGTATGCACACCGTGCAAAGATTTATTTTGCGGAAAAAGATTATGAAAAATTTGATTTTTACAGAAATGAGGCAGAGCGTCTGGCAGAATTGGCAGATAAGAATTATCCCGAAATATTTGAGGTCAGTGCCGCTGAGCAACTGCACACTTGGGAGATCATGTCGAACGATTTAAGAAAATCTTAATATCTGCCTCCTTGTATTTTCACCTGTTGTATGATATAATATTGACATATAATGGAATTAAGGAGCGAATGATTTGAAAAAAATAAGAAATATTGCGTTTCTGTGTGCATTTATAGCAATACTGACAGTTATTTTGCCGTCTTGCGGCGATTCTCACGCGAATGCTGTTTTGCACGAAAAAGACAGCATCTACGCTATTGCATACAGCGATTCGCTTCAAAAAATAAGTATAAAATCGCCACAGGGCTTTGTATATGACGTAAAAAACGACGTTTTTGTTTTTTCAAAGGGAGAGGAAAAGGTCGTTTACCCCGGCAGTACAACAAAGCTGATAACCGCACTTTTTGCGCTTTCCGTTTTGCCTGCTGATATGGTTGTGACGGCAGGCGACGAGCTTGATTTTGTGAAAAGCGGCTCCTCTGTAGCTTATATAAAAAAAGGTCACCGACTTACGGTGGAGATGCTTGTGCAGGCGATGTTGCTTCCATCCGGAAATGATGCGGCTTACGCGCTTTCTGCGGCGGTTGGGCGTGCACTTAAGGAAAACGATGGGTTGGGCGCTTTAGAAGCCGTAGAGGTGTTTATAAACGGCGTAAACGATTTTGCGAAAGAAATAGGCTTGTGCGGCACTAATATAACCGTGCCCGACGGCTATGGCGAAGCGGAGCATTTCACCACAACGGAGGATATGGCGATTATCGCAAAGCTGGCGAGCGAAAACGAAATCATTTCTCGCTATGCCGCTATGTCAGAGGCGAGCGTGGTGTACGAAAGCGGGCAAACGAACGCCTGGGTGAACACGAATCTTTTGCTCGACAGAAACAGCAAGTATTACTCCCCGTGCGCCACAGGGCTTAAAACAGGCTCTATAAGCGGCGAATATTCGCTCGTATTTTCGTTTGAGCTCGAAGGCGGAAGGGAATATATTGCAGGTGTTTTCGGTGCAGACGAAAAAAACACGCGTTTTCAAGATGCGTGCGCAATTATAGATTATTTTGAAGCTTTGATTGCGGCATGATGCGCGGTAGCTGGGCAACGGGAGGTTCGGATAACGAAGCAAAAAATCTGTTAAAGAAAATAGAGAGCCCTGTTTTTGATAAAATTAGGGAAAGGGAAGAGTTTATAAAAATAAAAGAACGTCTTGCGGAATACGCAGGTAAATGGAATGTTGAATAAATGAAATAAAAAGGCTCCCTTGTGCACAAGGGAGCCTATAAAATTACTTTTTTGAACAAGCAAAATTGCACCGCTTCGCGCGCAAATTCCTGTGCTAAAAAATCCTCCGAATTTCGGAGGATTTTTTGTTTTACTTATGTATTTAAGATTAGTGGCAGATGCACTTTTCTGTGTCTTTATCGAAGAGGTGAACACGTTCTGTATCGATAGCAACTGTGATAACGTCGCCGCCGCGTGCTGTGGAACGAGGAGATACACGAGCAACGAGGTTAACTTCGCCGGAACGGTCGATAACGATGTTTTTCTTCTTCTTTTCAGCTTCGTCGATGATAACTTTGTTAGCAACGAGGTAGAGAAGGATTTCGGAACCCATAAGCTCTGTAACGTCAACGTGAACATCGATCGTGGAATCTTTGAGAGCTGCGATCTGAGCGGGTGTATCGAGAATAGCTTCGGGACGAACGCCTGCGATAACTTCTTTGCCGATGTAATCCTTGAGCTCGGGAAGGTTAGCTTTGCCTTCGTTGAGTTTAACCTTGCATTCACCGAATGTGAGGTATGTGCCGTCGCCGAGTTTTTCAAGCTTGCAGTTGATGAAGTTCATCTGAGGTGTGCCGATAAAGCCTGCAACGAATACATTGCAAGGATAATCGTAGAGGTTCTGAGGTGTATCAACCTGCTGAATGATACCGTCTTTCATAACAACGATACGAGTAGCCATTGTCATAGCTTCTACCTGGTCGTGTGTAACGTAGATAAACGTTGTGCCGAGTGTATTGTGAAGCTTTGTGATTTCAGTTCTCATCGCTGCACGGAGCTTAGCGTCAAGGTTGGAAAGCGGTTCGTCGAGAAGGAACACTTTCGGGTCACGTACGATAGCACGGCCGAGCGCAACACGCTGTTTCTGACCACCGGACATAGCCTTGGGGTATCTGTCGAGAAGGTGAGAGATGTCGAGGATGCGAGCTGCTTCTTCAACTTTACGTTTGATTGTTTCTTTCGGAACTTTGCGGAGTTTAAGACCGAATGCCATGTTGTCGAAAACTGTCATATGGGGATAAAGAGCGTAGTTCTGGAAAACCATCGCGATATCGCGGTCTTTGGGGGCAACGTCGTTTACAAGACGGTCGCCGATGTAAAGTTCGCCTTCGGAAATTTCTTCAAGGCCTGCAACCATTCGAAGTGTTGTGGATTTACCGCAACCGGAAGGACCAACGAATACGATGAATTCTGTATCCTTGATTTCAAGGCAGAAGTCGGATACGGCTGTAACACCGCCGGGGTATTTTTTGTAGATGTGTCTGAGAGATAAGCTTGCCATAAATAAAGACTCCATTCTCGGCGACAATAAGAAATTTAATTTTTAAGACCTCCCAGCCGCCGATGAGAGGGATATATACGGGAAGCCGTTCCCGCAAATTTGGTGATTATTTACAAAAGTGCAATATCATAAAATTGCACATTTATTCTTCTTTAATATTATAACAAAGAATTGCAAATTTTTAAAGATGTTTATTACCCAATTTTTTAAAATTTTATTTGGATATAATGCACAATAAACGAAGTTATTTAATTTTCCTTATGGAATAAAAGTCGATTTTCTAATTTATTAGAATCAAATATCCTTCATTGTAAGGCCGATTCTGCCTTTCTTTTTGTCGATTGATTTGATTTTAACGCGAACCTTGTCGCCTACCGCAAGGGCTTCGCTGGGGTGCTTTATGAACTTCTTGCATATTTCGGAAACGTGCACAAGCCCATCCTGGTGCACGCCGATGTCCACGAACGCTCCGAAGTCTATTACGTTGCGCACCACGCCGTCTAAGACCATGCCGACCTCAAGGTCGTTCATATCGAGTATATCGCTGCGCAGCTCTGGCATGGGCAGGCTTTCGCGTATATCCCTGCCGGGCTTTTCCAGCTCTTTTACAATGTCGCGCACGGTGGGCTCGCCCGCCTCCACCTCTTCTGCCGTTTTTGCAAAGCCGTAGAGCTCTACCGTCTTTTCGAGCCCTTTGAGGCGGAAGTTTTTAACGTCTTCTGCGGTATAGCCGAATTTTGCGATTATTTTCTTTGCTACCGTGTAGGATTCGGGGTGTATGCCAGTGTTATCGAGTATTTCTGCAGAACCCGAAACGCGAAGGAAGCCTGCGCACTGCTGGTATGCCTTTGCGCCTATTTTAGGTACTTTCAAAATTTGCGCACGGCTTGTGAATTCGCCGTTTTCTTCGCGGTATTTTACAATGTTTTTGGCGGCGGTGGCGTTTATGCCCGCTATGTGCTCCAAAAGCGAATAGGAAGCCGTGTTTACGTCTACGCCTACGGAGTTAACGCAGTCTTCCACAACGCCCGAAAGTGCTTCGTCCAGGCGCGCTTCCTTCATATCGTGCTGATACTGACCTACGCCGATGGATTTGGGGTCGATTTTTACAAGCTCAGCCAGCGCATCCTGTATTCTGCGAGCGATAGAGACCGCGCTTCGCTGCGTAACGTCGAAATCCGGGAATTCCTCTGCGCCGAGCTTGGAAGCGGAGTATACGGAAGCACCGGCTTCGCTCGTGACGATATATTTCGTATCACCGCCGAGCTCACGCAGCACGTCGGCAATAAAGATCTCGCTTTCCTTGGATGCTGTGCCGTTGCCTATGGAAACAACGTCTACACCGTATTTTGTAATGAGCCTTTTAACTATTTTTGCAGCTTCTTCCTTACGCTCCTGCGGTTTTGTGGGGTAGATAACTGCTGTATCGAGCACTTTGCCTGTTTTGTCTACCACAGCGAGCTTACAGCCCGTTCTGTAGCCGGGGTCAAGGCCGAGCACTGTCTTGTTTTTGATAGGTGCCTGCATAAGCAAGCCCTTAAGATTCTGCGAAAACAGCTTTATGGCGCCTTCGCTCGCCACATCGAAAAGATCGGAGCGTATTTCTCGCTCTATAGACGGCGCTATAAGGCGGAAATAGCTGTCGGAAACAGCAAAGAGCACTTTGCCGTATGCAGGGCTTTTTACATTGGTTATAACCGCGCGTGCGAGGTAATTAAGAATAATATCCGCAGAAATATCCACGCTCGCTTTAAGAAACTCTTCCTTTTCGCCGCGGTTTATCGCCAGCACGCGATGTGAGGGAACTGTTTTCAGTTTTTCGTTATAATCGTAGTACATATCGTAAACGGTGCTTTCTTCCGTTGCCGCTTTGGAAGAAAGGAAGCCGTATTCGTATGTGAGCGCACGTATTTCCTTGCGAAAATCGGCGTTGTCGGAAATATCCTCGGCGATGATGTCGAGCGCACCCGCTATGGCGGATTTTGCGTCCTTCACGCCCTTTTCTTCATTTATATATTCCTCTGCCGTTTCTTCTATAGACGGAGCGTAGGAGTCTCTCTGTTCCATTATAAGCTCGGCAAGGGGGGCAAGGCCGCGTTCGCGCGCTTGGGAAGCGCGTGTTTTTCGCTTTTGCTTGAACGGACGGTAAATATCCTCTACTTCGGCGAGGATTTCTGCAGCAGCGAGCGCAGCGTCTATTTCTTCTGTCATTTTGCCTTGTTCGGTTATGGCGGCACGAACTTCTTCCTTGCGTTTTTCAAGTCCTCTTAAATAGTTCAAGCGTTCGCTTAGTGCGCGCAACTGCTCGTCGTCGAGCGAGCCCGTAACTTCCTTACGGTAGCGAGCGATAAAAGGAATGGTGTTTCCTTCGTCAAGAAGCCCTACGGCGGCTTCTATCTGCGATTGTTTTATAGAAAGCTCTTCTGAAAGCTTTGCGATAATATCCATAATTTTATATTTCTCCTGATAATAAAAAACTTACAACATATTTTACCATAAGCGCGCAAAAAAGTAAATAATTTACAAGGTAGAAAAAATACAGCCATATTTGGGCAATACGCAAAAATCTTCGATATTTCTTATTGCCAAGCGCGAAAATCTGTGGTAGAATAATCACGAACAGAAATAAATCACTTAAAAGGAGCCGATTTATGCTGAAAATTGCTTATAGTGATTTGATAATAAATAATACTCCTTTGCCTGGAATGTCGTATGACGGCACCACGCTTACCGTGGAATTTGACGATGAATTTTTCAGGCGGTGCAAGGCGGTTTTTTCGCCGGTTCAGTCGTTCAAGTGTACCACGGCAGATTGCTTTTGCAAGAAAGAACTTGTTTCTTGCAGAGAATGCTTTAAAAACGGAGTGTATGCGCGATACATTTTGGAAGATAACGATTCGAAATGGATACGCGGACTCCGTAAAAACATCATAGACAAAACCGATGATTTTACAAAGATGGCACGACATTTTGTGCTCGATCTAAGAGATGATATTTTGGAGGTTGTTGCATTTAATATGGAAATAACAAAAACTATGCGTGTAGCCGCGCACAGGGGCTTTTCGGAAAAATACCCCGAAAACACGATGGCGGCTTTCCGTGCGGCGATTGAAGCCGGCGTTGACGAAATAGAAACCGACGTAAGAGTAACTGCAGACGGCGAGCTCGTGCTTATTCACGATGAAATGGCAGACCGTACAACAGACGGTACGGGGAAAATTTGCGAAATGACGCTGGAAGAACTTAAAAAACTCGATGCCGGCGTGAAAAAGGGTGCAGAGTTTGCAGGAGAACGCATACCCACTCTGCGCGAGCTGATGGAGCTTGTAAAGGACCACCCGAATCTTACGCTCGATATAGAGCTGAAGGAATACCCTACCGAGGGCAGAGAAGCGCTTGCTTACGATGTGTGTGACAGAGCGCTTGCTATGCTCGACGAATACGGATTCACCGAAAGATGTGTTATAAACTCGTGGAACGGCAAGCTTAACGAATATGTGCACGAAAAATACGGCAAAAAATACCGCCAGCACGTTTACTACCCCGAGGAATACCTCGGCAAATGTACCGTTGACCCGTATTCATACGCTTATTGCGCGTGCCTTTTCACAAATAACCCGGAGCCCTACGATTATCTGCGCTCTCGCGGGGTACAGCCCTGGGTAGGCGCGGGCGTGAAGGACGAAGTAACGCTCGATAAGGCTATAGCAAACGGTGCTTGCGCCGTTACCTGCAACAATCCTGATGAAATACTCGCCCTTTTGCGCAAAAAAGGATTGCATAAATAATATAATTTAGGAGAAAAATTATGATAATTACATACGAAACGGGAACGGGGCTTTACGTAAACCTTACAAACCGTTGCTCAAATGCTTGCGATTTTTGTGTGCGTTCCTACGGCAACACGATTTACGGCAACCTGTGGCTGGAACGCGAGCCTACTGTAGAGGAAATAAAGGAAAGCATTTTTGCGCGCGATCTTTCCGCGTATTCGGAAATAGTTTTTTGTGGCTACGGCGAGCCTACAGAACGCCTTGCGGATATTCGCGAGATATGCAAGGCAATACGCGAGCGTTCCGATATTCAAATACGCATAAACACCAACGGGCACAGCGACCTTATAAACGGCAGAGATACCGCACAGGATTTCGAGGGGCTTTTCGACGTTGTTTCCATAAGCCTAAATACCTCCGACCCTGCGGTGTACAAGGAAATGTGCCGCCCGAAGTTTGGCGGACGCGCCCATATGGCTATAATAGATTTTGCTTTGAACGTGAAAAATTACGTTCCGCGCGTCATCCTCTCTGTGGTAGATACTACCGTACCGCCAGAGGATATAGAGATGTGCCGCGGGCTTGCCGAGGATATCGGCGTGGAATTCCGCCTGCGCGAATTTATCTGAACGAGGTGTCGCCATGCAATCTAAATGCGAATCCTGCGAATATTACGATTACGACGAGTACACGGAAAGCTATGGCTGCACCATGTCGCTCGACGAAGACGAATATGCTCGTTTTATGCAGGGAAGAACGGCGGAATGTCCGTATTTTAAATTTTACGACGAATACAAGAGCGTTCAGAAACAAAACTGAACTTTTCCCCTGCAGATGCAGGGGAATTTTGTAAAATAAATATAAACAAAATTATAATTGCTTGACACGGGCAAGATATTTTTGTTATAATATAAATAACGATTTTTTTGAAAAGAGAAAAAATATGAAAAAAATAATATCTTTAGCTTTGGTGCTCGTTATGTGCTCGTTTATGGTAGTTTCGTGCGGTAACGGCGCTTCCGTGCCTTATTACATTCTGGCGATGGACAATTACATCATAAACGTTTTCGACGTTTACGACGGCGTGAAAGAAACCGTAACCTACTACAAGGACGGTGCGGTAGATTTTGAATATTCTGTCTATATGGACAAAGGCTCTATAGAATCGAAGGACACTTATTATTACAACGTGTGCGAAAGCTACGAGGGCTATACCTTCTACGGCTACGAGCAGGAGCTTTATGCCGTTACGGGCGGCAAAACGTACGCTATTATTCAAGCGGACGGCAGCGCTTACCTTGAATACGTGGAACCCTACGGCGAGCGAGCTCACCTTCTCGATGCAGGCGAAAAATTCCAGAGATATTCTAAAAGTTTGGAAGCGGGCAGGGAAGTTTCCTATTACGTAAAGGTTACTCCCCTTATGGCGGCGGAGCTTTACGGCTTTGGTATTTCCGAAACGGACAAAATTATTTCCACGTACGTTCTTATGGAGGACACGGATTTTTACATTAACGTGGAATACAGTGTGGAACACTCCGATGGCACCACAGAAAAGATTTGCGAAAGAAAATTTGAATATTTCAAAACGAGAGAAGAAAATGCGGCTCTTTTTGCAGGGCTTCCCACACTCGATGAAACCGTTCAGGTCACAATAGTATACGAGGGCGGTGCGGAAATAAGCTTTAAGGTGCCGAAAGACGTATATATAGGCATAGACTCTGGCGAAGAAAATGTAAAATATTATACAGCTGCATAGTTTGAAAACGAGTTAGATTTTGAAAATACCAAGGCTTCCGAAGGCTTTAAAATTTACACAAAAAA
>JAFTLJ010000047.1 GCA_017456005.1 Clostridia bacterium
AAAAAAATTAAAAATATTTTTTTGTGTTTTAAAAGCATACAAAAGGGGAAATATGAATGTTGACTGGATGGCGGAAAAGGAGTATAATTTAAACAGAATATAAAATATTGTTAGATGATTTTTGCGCAAAACGCGCATTTAAACAAAATTATTTTATAGAAAGAGGTATTTAATTATGAAACTCAGTGTTCAGACTTGCGGTACATTGGAAATCATAGGTATAGAAGCGGGAATGAAAGCTATTGCAGACGCCGGATTTGATGCGCTTGATTTCGGTCTTGACGGCTTCTATAAATGGGAAGAGCTTACAAGCGGAAAAAAATGTGCTTTTTTCGAGGAAGAAAATCTTTATAAATACGTAGATGCTGTTAAATCCGAAGCGGATAAATACGGTATTGTAATGGGTCAGATGCACGCGCCGTTTCCGCTGTTCGTGCCCAAAAGCCCCAAAGGCTCTGAAAACGTTAAGGCGGACGTTGCAAAATGTATAGAGCTTTGCGAACGTGTGGGGTGCCCCAGAATAGTTATTCATCCGATTTTCGATGGCAGTGCACGTTACCCGAGCATGACGAAGGAAGAAGAAATAAAAGCTAATATGGAGTACTATACATCCATTATACCTCTGCTAAAAAAGCACAAGGTAGTTTGCTGTCTTGAAAATATGTGGGGGCAGGATTGGAGAACAAAGAAGATATATACGGCGGCTTGCTCTGATATAAACGAAACTATCAAATATATCGACGAGCTCAACTCTATCGCAGGCGAAAGATGCTTCGGTTTCTGCCTCGATATCGGTCATTTGCTCCTGTTAGGGCAAGACCCCTGTTATTGGATAGAACGCCTCGGAGAAAGGCTGGAAACGCTCCATACGCACGATAACAACGGCGTGGCCGACGAACACATAGTTCCTTATATGGGCTGTGCAAATTGGGATAGATTCGTACTCGGTCTTCGCAAAATCGGTTATTCCGGAAACTTTAGTTTTGAGGTAAGCAGCTTTAACAGAAAATTCCCCAAAGAACTTGTTCCTGCAGCGCTTAAATTTACGGCGGATATAGGTAAATACTTTATTGGAAGAATAGAAGCGGAAACAGACCCCATGGATGAATACAGATAAATCAAAAAGGGGGGAGTATATTATGAAATTAAGCGTTCAGACAGGCGGCACATTCGAAGCACTCGGCATAGATGCGGGCTTTGCGGCTATAAAGGCGGCAGGGTTTGACACAGTTGATCTGGGTTTGGACTGTGCCTATAAATGGGAAGACCTTACAAGCGGCAAAAAAAACGATTTTTATGATGACGAAAAATTTTTGCCGTATGTAAACGAAATTAAAACGGCGGCAGAGAAATACGGTATTTCATTTGGTCAGGCACACGCGCCGTTTCCAATATTTGTTCCCAGAAGTCCCGAGGGAAGCAAAAATGTACAGGAAGACGTTAAAAAGTGCATTAAAGTCACAGGTGAGCTCGGTTGCCCATATATAATCATCCACCCCGGCTATGACGGCAGCGCGCGTTACCCTTCGATGACGAAGGAACAGGAATACAAGATGAATATAGATTATTATACATCCATTATTCCGCTGCTCAAGGAGTACCGCGTTGTTTGCTGTCTTGAAAATATGTGGATGCAGGATTGGAAATCCAAGAAGATATACACGGCAGTCTGCTCCGAGCTCAGTGAAACGATACGCTATATAGACGAGCTAAACGCTATAGCGGGAGAGAGATGCTTCGGCTTCTGCCTTGACGTGGGGCACCTTCTGCTACTGGGGCAGGACCCGTGCTATTGGATAGAGATGCTCGGCGACAGGCTTCTGACTTTGCACATTCACGATAACGACGGTATTAACGATAATCATAATTCTCCCTACATCGGTGTTTGCAACTGGGAAAGATTTATTCTCGGTCTTCGTAAAATGGGGTATAACAGCATACTGAATTTTGAAACATTTGGCTTCAACCAAAAATTCCCCAAAGAGCTTGTTCCTGCGGCGCTTAAATTTACGGCGGATATAGGTAAATACTTTATTGGAAGAATAGAAGCGGAAACAGACCCTATGGATGAATATAGATAAGGTGGATAAAATGAAACTCAGCATTCAAACACACGGTGCCACAGACGTTATTGGCGTTGATGAGGGTTTTGCCGCGATAAAAGCCGCCGGCTTTGACACGGTTGATTTAGACCTTTCACATGCTTATAAATGGGAAGACCTTGAGAGTGGCAAAAAATCGGATTATTACGACGATGCCAATATTTATGCGTATGCAGACGAAATGAAAAATGCCGCTGAAAAATACGGTCTTGAATTCGGTCAGGCACACGCGCCTGCTCCGTTATACATAAAAAACTCCCCCGAAGGAAGCAAAAACGTACAGGATGATGTGCGAAAGTGCATAGAGGTTTGCGAATATGTAGGTTGCCCACGCTTGGTGGTGCATCCGCTTTTCGATGGCGGCACGCGCTACCCAAGCATGACAAAGGAGCAGGAATACGAAGCAAATATGCGTTTTTATACTTCTATCATACCTCTGCTAAAAAAGCACAAGGTAGTTTGCTGTCTTGAAAATATGTGGGGGCAGGATTGGAAAAGCAAAAAGATATATACTGCCGTTTGCTCCGACATAAACGAAACTATCAGATACATCGACGAGCTCAACGCTATCGCAGGCGAAAGATGCTTTGGTTTCTGCCTCGATATAGGTCATCTGTTACTTGTGGGGCAAGACCCTTGCTATTGGATAGAACGCCTCGGAGAAAGGCTGGAAACGCTCCATACGCACGATAACGACGGCGTGCACGACGAACATATTATTCCTTATCTCGGTTGTGCAAACTGGGATAGATTTGTGCTGGGGCTCCGAAAAATAGGCTATAAAGGGAATTTGAGCTTTGAAACGGCAGATTTTAACCTGCGCTATCCGAAGGA
>JAFTLJ010000005.1 GCA_017456005.1 Clostridia bacterium
CGCGAAATACGCAGGCACGCGCGATTTCGAAGTGGAACAGCCCGAGCCTATAAACCTCAGAAAAGAATTTTCTATAATAGAACAGAAGCTCCCGATGCCCACCGAAAGCGAAATTACTGCAGTTATGCGCCAAATGGGTAAATTCAAGCCCGAAGACGAGCTTGACTGCGGCTCTTGCGGATACGATACCTGCAGAGAAAAAGCAATAGCGGTAATTCAGGGAAAAGCAGAAATATCCATGTGCCTCCCCTTCCTTAAAGACAAGGCGGAAAGCTTCTCGGATACCATAGTTAAAAACACCCCTTACGGTCTTATAGTTCTTAACGAAGACCTCGAAGTACAGCAGATAAACCGTGCGGCGCGCAAAATCATGAATATCCGTTCGTCCTCCGACGTACTCGGAGAACCCGTAGTACGTATTCTCGACCCGGCAATTTTTGCCAGAGTAAAGAACAGCGGCAGAACGGTACGCGACCAACGCACCTATCTTGCCGAATACAAAAAATATATAGAACAAACAGTCGTTTACGATTCCGATTGCAGAATGCTTATAGGTATTATGCGCGACATTACGGAAGAAGAAGCCGACAAAGAGAAAAAAGCGCAACTCAACAAGCAAACAGTTGAAGTTGCCGACACAGTCGTTGAAAAACAGATGAGAATAGTTCAAGAGATCGCTTCTCTGCTCGGTGAAACAGCCGCAGAAACGAAAATAGCTCTTACAAAACTAAAGGAGTCTATCAGCGATGAATGATTTGTGTGCAGATATAGGATATAAAAGCATCAATCATATAGGCGAAGAGCTTTGCGGTGACCACGTAGACATCGTAGAGGAAAACGAAAACTCCACCGTCATCGTGCTTGCAGACGGTCTTGGCTCCGGCGTTAAGGCGAGTATACTCTCTACGCTCACGTCAAAGATAATCTCCACGATGATGGCGGCAGGACTTCCCATAGAGGAATGTGTATCTACCATAGCAGGTGCGCTTCCCGTATGTTCGGTGCGCGGCGTGGCGTATTCCACGTTCACCATTATTCATCTTTTGAATAATGAAACAGCCGAGATAATTCAGTACGATAACCCGCACGTGATCGTGATAAGAAACTACGAGATCTACGATTACCCGAAGACCGAAATGAATATCTGCGGCAAAAAAATATACAAATCCACTATAAAACTGCAGGAAGACGACGTTTTCATCGCTATGAGCGATGGGTGCCCCCACGCAGGCATGGGTATAAAATACAACTTCGGTTGGCAGCGCAAAGATATTGCGGAGTATATGGTAACTTGCGTAGCAGGCGGTTTCACCGCAAAAAATCTTTCCACCATGCTTGTCGACGAATGCGACAAGCTTTATGAGCACAAACCGGGAGACGACACCACGGCTTGCGTTGTTAAGATCCGCAAAAGAGAGCCTATGAATATTCTCTTCGGCCCCCCCGCCAACAGAGATGATGCAAACAGAATGATGTCGCTCTTCTTCTCTAAAGAAGGCAAGCATATTATTTGCGGCGGCACGACTTCGTCCATTGCCGCAAAATATCTCGGCAAGCCCGTACAGGTAAGCCTTACGTTTGAACGCAGCGATATTCCGCCCATAGCGCATATAGAGGGCGTTGATCTCGTTACCGAAGGCGTTATAACGATGAACAAGGTCATACAGTACGCCAAAGACTACACGGGCGACAATGAGCTTTATGAGGATTGGAACTTCAAAAAAGACGCCGCTTCGCTTATAAGCAGGCTCTTGTTTGAAGAAGCCACAGATATTAACTTCTATGTGGGAAGAGCCGTAAACCCGGCTCACCAAAACCCCGACCTTCCTATCAATTTCAATATAAAGATGAGTCTTGTTGAAGAACTTTCAGCCTGCCTCAAAAAGATGGGAAAACGCATAAAAGTAAGCTATTTCTAAGGAGGAAAAAATGCGTAAATTCGACACAAAAGTACAACATTTGAAATACAAGGTTTTAAGAGAGGTAGCTCGCCTCGCTTGGGAAGACAAGCTTCTCGAGAACGTTATGAGCATCCCCGAAAAACTCGTACCCGGCAAAGAAGCGACGATGCGTTGCTGCGTTTATAAAGAAAGAGCTATTCTCGGCGAAAGAGTCAAGATAGCTATGGGCGGCGACAAGAGCAACCCCAACGTTATCGAAGTAATCGAGATCGCTTGCGATGAATGCCCTACAGGCGGTTACGAGGTTACAAACGCTTGCCGCGGCTGTCTTGCACACCGTTGCGAGGACGTTTGCAAATTCGGTGCCATCTCCTTCGACCAGAACCACGTAGCGCATATCGATAAATCCAAATGCAAAGAATGCGGCGCTTGCTCCAAGGTATGCCCTTATACAGCAATCGTAAGCCGTACACGTCCCTGCCAGAATGCTTGCAAGGTAAAAGCTATTTCCATGAACGAGGATAAAGCGGCAACTATCGATAACTCCAAGTGCATACAGTGCGGCGCTTGCGTATATCAGTGCCCCTTCGGCGCTATTTCCGATAAATCCTTCATGCTCGAAACAGTTGAGCTTCTCAAACAGAGCCAGCGCAACAACAGCGAAAGCGATTGCAAGGTATACGCCATCGTTGCTCCCTCCATTTCCAGCCAGTTCTCTTATGCGAAGCTCGGTCAGGTTATAACAGGCCTTAAAAAGCTCGGCTTCCACGACGTTATAGAAGCCGCCCTCGGCGCAGATATGGTAGCTATGGCAGAAGCAAAAGAGCTTTCCGAAAAAGGCTTGCTTACAAGCTCCTGCTGCCCTGCATTCGTAAAATTCATCAAATCCAACTTCCCTAAGCTTGTGGATTATATTTCTCACAATATGTCCCCCATGGCAGTGCTTGCAAAATATATTAAAGAAACAACCCCCGGTGCAAAAGTAATCTTCATCGGACCTTGCACAGCTAAAAAAGCAGAAGCACAGCTCGAGGAAGTAAAACCCTACGTAGATTCCGTACTTACATTTGAAGAGCTCCAGGCTCTCTTCGACAGCCGCGATTTCGACCTTTCCACGTTTGAGGAAGGTGTGCTCGATAACGCTTCCTATTTCGGACGTATCTTTGCACGCAGCGGCGGTCTTACAGATGCAGCGGCTCAGGCAATGAAGGAACAGAACATAGACTTCGAAATCAAGCCCGTTGTTTGCGACGGTATAGAAGCTTGCCGAATAGCGCTTCTCAAGCTCAGCAAGAGCGAAAAGCTCCTCGGCGGAAACTTCATAGAAGGTATGGCTTGTGTTGGCGGATGCATCAACGGTGCGGGATGCCTTACACACGGCGAAAAGAACAAAGCTGAGGTCGATAAATACGGACGCGAAGCACTTGAGAAAACCATCAGCGATGCAGTCGCTGTATTGAAATAAACTTGAGAAAGAGGAATAAACACTTATGAACAAAATCACTGTAATCGGCTCCGGTAGCGTAGGCTCTACAATCGCCTACACTCTCACCGTTATGGGTCTTGTATCTGAGATCGTAATGATCGACATCAACCAGGAAAAATCTCTTGGTGAAGCGCTTGACATCAGACAGGGCGTTCCCTTCTGCAATCCCACATCTGTTTACGCAGGTTCTTATATGGATGCAAAAGGCTCTGATATAGTTATCATTACATCCGGCGTTGCAAGAAAGCCCGGCCAGTCCAGACTTGACCTTGCGCAGATCAACGTAAACATTTTGAAATCCGTTACAGATCAGGTTGTAAAATACGCTCCCGATGCAACTTATGTTATAGTAAGTAACCCCGTTGACGTACTCACATACGCATTCAACAAATACTCCGGCATTCCCGAAGAAAGAATCATCGGTTCCGGTACTATCCTGGATACAGCCCGCCTCCGTGCTAGAATCGCAGAATACTACTCTGTAAACCAGCACAACGTACACGCATACGTTCTCGGCGAACACGGCGACTCTTCCTTCGTTCCGTGGTCCTTGGCTAACATCTCCAACATCCCTGTTGAAGATTACAACAAAGCACTTACAACAGCAACAAGCAACTTCCTTCAGTTCAACAAACAGGATGTAGAGGAATACATGCGCAAATCCGGCGGTCGCGTAATCCAGCGCAAAGGCGCTACATTCTATGCTGTTTCCATGTCTGTTTGCCACCTCTGCAAATGCTTGCTCGGCAGCATGGATACAACTCTTACGGTTTCCACAATGCTTCACGGCGAATACGAGATCGACGATGTTTGCCTCAGCCTTCTTACAATAGTTGGTAACAACAAGGTTAAAGGTAAGATCCTTCTTCCCCTTAACGAGGAAGAACGCATTGCTCTTCACCGCAGCTCCGATAGTTTGAAGGACGTTATCAAGAGCATCCAGTTCTGATTCTCATGTAAATTATTTTAAGAAAGGTTTTTATATAATAATGGAATATCGCATTGAACACGATTCTATGGGCGAAATGAAAGTGCCTGCAGACCGTCTTTGGGCGGCACAGACACAGAGAAGCCACGAAAACTTTGAAATAGGCGTTGGTATTGAAACAATGCCCCGCGAGATAATTCACGCTTTCGGCATTCTTAAAAAAGCTGCGGCTATAGCAAACAACGCGCTTCGCCCCGAAAAAATGACAGACGAAAAGCTCGGTGCCATAAAAGAAGCTTGCGACGAGGTTATCGCAGGCAAGCTCAACGACCATTTCCCTCTCGTTGTTTGGCAGACAGGCTCCGGCACACAGTCCAATATGAACTCCAACGAAGTTATCGCTAACCGCGGCAACCAGATTTTGGGCAAAAAGCTCCTCCACCCCAACGATGACGTTAATATGAGCCAGTCCTCCAACGATACTTTCCCCACAGCTATGCACATCGCAGCTGTTATCGCTCTTGAAAACAAGCTCATTCCCGCAGTAGAAGAGCTTATCTGCACATTCAAGAGATTGGAAGCAGAAAACGAAGGCATCGTTAAGAGCGGCAGAACACACCTGCAGGATGCAACACCCATCAAGTTCAGCCAGGAAATAAGCGGTTGGAGAAGCAGCCTTGAAAAAGACGTTGAGCTTATCCGTTTCGCTGTTAAACCCCTTTACGAGCTCGCTCTCGGCGGCACAGCGGTAGGTACAGGTCTTAACGCTCCCAAAGGCTTCGATACAGGCGTTGCGGCAGAGGTTGCAAAGCTTACAGGCAAGCCTTTCGTAACAGCGGCTAACAAATTCCATGCTCTTACATCCAAGGATGAGCTCGTTTTTGCACACGGTGCTATCAAAGCTCTCGCTTGCGATATGATGAAGATAGCAAACGATATCCGTTGGCTTGCTTCCGGCCCTCGCGACGGTCTTGGTGAAATATTCATTCCCGAAAACGAACCCGGTTCCTCCATTATGCCCGGCAAGGTTAACCCCACACAGTGCGAAGCTGTAACAATGGTTGCCGTTCAGGTAATGGGCAACGACGTTGCAGTTTCTATGGCTGCTTCCCAGGGCAACTTCGAGCTTAACGTGTTTATGCCCGTTTGCATCTACAACTTCCTCCAGTCTGCAAGACTTCTCGCAGAAGCGATAGTTTCCTTCAATAAGAACTGCGCTGTGGGCATTAAAGCTAACAAGGAAAAAATGCACCACAACCTTCACAATTCTTTGATGCTCGTTACGGCACTTAACCCCTACATCGGTTACGAAAACGCCGCAAAAACAGCAAAGAAGGCTTTTAAAGATAATATTTCGCTTAAAGAAGCTTGTGTTGAACTCGGCTTCCTCACAGCAGAAAAATTCGACGAAGTTTTCCATCCCGAACAGATGGCATAAGCATATTCCCGTTTTGCAAAAATGATTTCAGCAAACCTGCCGCGCCATGCGCGGTGGGATTTGCGAGTGTTTATTTGAAAATTCGGAGGTAAAATAATGAAAGTTAGTTATTTCCCCGGGTGCACCCTTAAAAACAAGGCAAAGGACCTTGACGTTTACGCGCGCAAGTCTGCCGAGGCTTTGGGTGTTACTCTGGAAGAAATCGAAAATTGGCAGTGCTGCGGCGGCGTATTCTCCACCGCAAGAGATGAGGTTGCCACAAAGCTTTCCTCTGTACGCGCACTCAAAGAAGCGGCAAGCAAAGACCAGCCGCTCGTTACAGTGTGCTCGGCCTGCCACAATGTTATAAAGCAGACAAATCACGCTATGCAGACAGACAAAGAGTTTGCAAGCAAGGTCAATAATTATATTGCAGACGGCGTTTACGAGGGCGAAACAGAGGTTTACCACTACCTTGAAATGCTCCGCGACGTTGTAGGCTACGATGAACTCAAGAAAAAGGTCGTAAACTCCTTCAAGGGCAAAAAGATCGCAGCTTACTACGGTTGCCTTCTTTTAAGACCCAACAGCGTTATGAAGATGGACGACCCCGAAAATCCCTCTATTATGGAGGATTTTATAAGCGCTATCGGCGCCACACCCGTGGTATATGCCAAACGCAACGAATGCTGCGGCGGCTATATCGCTATGGAAAGCCCCGAGCTTGCTAAAAAGAGCAGCAACGCCGTTATAGAAAACGCAAAAGCTGCAGGCGCAGAAATGATCATAACTGCGTGCCCTCTTTGCCGTTACAATCTTATCAAAAACGGTGCAGATATCCCCGTGGTATACTTCACGGAGCTTCTCGCAGAGGCACTCGGTGTAAAGGAGGATACAAATGCATAACAACAAGTATCTTCAGGAAGAGCTCATTCGCATGAGCGGCGTTAACCCCAAAAAATGTATGCGTTGCGGCAAATGCTCTGCAACTTGCCCTGCATACGATGAAATGGAATACCACCCCCACCAGTTTGTAAACATGGTGGAAAGCGGCGATATCGAACCGCTTTTGGCTTCCAAATCATTATACAGATGCTTATCTTGCTTTGCTTGTATAGACAGATGCCCCAGAGGCGTTGAACCTGCGAAGCTCGTGGAGGCAGTTCGTCTTGCCGCTATCAGACAGCAGGGTGCTAACCACCTGACGGCAGACAAAGTTCCCACTATGCTCGACGAGGATATACCCCAGCAGGCTATTGTCAGCGCATTCAGAAAATACAGCAAGTAAGGAGGAGAGAACAAAATGCAAAGAATTGGTGTTTTTGTATGTTGGTGCGGCAGTAACATCGCAGGCACGGTAGACGTTCAGGCGGTTTCCGAAGCCCTTAAAAACGAACCCGGTGTCGTATTTTCCACCAACTACCAATATATGTGTTCCCAGGCAGGTCAGAATATCATAAAAGACGCTATTGCAGAACACAAGCTCACAGGCATCGTAGTTTGCTCGTGCTCCCCCAGAATGCACGAAGCTACGTTCCGCAAAACAGCTGCTGCGGCAGGTCTTAACCCCTACATGGTAGAGATCGCCAATATCAGAGAACAGTGCTCTTGGGTACATAAAGATATGCTTACGGGCACAGAAAAAGCTATCATTCTCGGCAAAGCGGCTGTTGCAAAAGTAAACCTCAATACGCCTCTTACGGCGGGAGAATCCCCTGTTACGAAGAGAGCTCTCGTTATCGGCGGCGGCATTGCAGGTATCCAGACAGCTCTCGATATCGCAGACGCAGGCTTCCCCGTAGATATCGTGGAAAAGAAGCCCACGATAGGCGGTAAGATGGCTCAGCTCGATAAAACGTTCCCTACGCTCGACTGTGCGGCTTGTATCCTCACGCCGAAAATGGTTGACGTCGCGCAGAACGAAAATATCCGCATATTCTCCTACAGTGAAGTTACGGAAGTTAAAGGCTTCGTAGGTAACTTCGATGTCACTATCAAAAAGCATGCGCGCTTTGTAAAAGAGGACATTTGCACAGGTTGCGGCGCTTGCACCGAAAAATGCCCCATGAAGAAGGTTCCCAACGAATTCAACCTTGGTATGGATAACCGTAGTGCTATATACATTCCTTTCGCTCAGGCAGTTCCGAAGGTTGCCACGATCGACCCCAACTACTGCAATATGCTTAAGAAAGGCAAATGCGGCTTGTGCGCAAAGGTTTGTGCGGCAGGCGCTATCGACTACACGCAGAAAGACGAATATATCAGCGAAAAATACGGCGCTATCGTAGTTGCCACGGGCTTCAATCCCATCAGCATGGATAAATTCGATGAATTTGCGTACAACCAGTCCAAGGACGTTATCACATCTCTCGAATTCGAACGTCTTACAAACGCGGCAGGCCCCACAGCAGGCAAGCTCGTTCGCCCCTCCGACGGCAAACACCCCCATACGATCGTTTTCGTTCAGTGTGTGGGCTCCCGTTGCTCTGCTTGCGCAGAAAAAGGCAAAGAATATTGCTCTAAGATCTGCTGTATGTACACGGCTAAGCACGCTATGCTTACAAGAGATAAATACCCGGATACGGAAGTTTACGTATTCTACATAGACGTAAGAACACCCGGTAAGAACTTCGACGAGTTCTACCGCCGCGCTGTAGAAGAATTCGGCGTAAACTACATAAAGGGTATGGTTGGCAAGGTAACACCCGAAGGCGACAAGCTCAAGGTTCAGGCTTCCGATCTTATTGCCAACAAACAGCTCCATATCGATGCAGACCTCGTAGTTCTCGCGGCTGCTATCGAACCCGATAAATCCGCTCGTCCCCTTGCCACAATGCTCACGGCAAGTATGGATACAAACGACTTCTTTACAGAGGCTCACCCGAAGCTTCGCCCCGTAGAAAGCCCCACGGCAGGCGTGTTCCTGTCCGGTGCGTGCCAGGGCCCGAAGGATATCCCCGAAACGGTTTCTCAGGCAGGCGCCGCCGCTTCCAAGGTTATCGGCCTTCTCGCTAAAGATAAGCTCACAGGCAACCCCTGCGTGGCTCATTCCAATGAACTTATGTGTAACGGTTGCTCTTCTTGCGAAAGAGTATGTCCTTACGGCGCTATTTCTTATGAAGATAAGGAATTCCGTATGCCCGACAGAACCACGAAGATAAGAAGAGTTGCTGTGGTTAACCCGGCGGTTTGCCAGGGTTGCGGTGCTTGTACGGTTGCTTGCCCGTCCGGCGCTATGGACCTTAAAGGCTTTGCAAGCGCACAGATTATAGCGGAGGTAGATGCTATATGCAAGTAAAAGAATATAAACCTTTGATAGTTGCATTTTGCTGCAACTGGTGCTCTTATGCGGGCGCTGACCTTGCGGGCAACAACCGCTTGGCATACCCTGCGGATGTAAAGATCATCCGCGTGCCTTGCTCTTGCCGCGTTAATCCTATGTTCGTGCTCCGCGCTTTCCAGCGCGGTGCAGACGGTGTTATAATTTGCGGTTGCCACCCCGGCGACTGCCACTATACATCCGGTAACTACTATACACGCCGCAGAATGGCTGCTCTCTTCTCTATGCTCGATTACCTCGGCATAGAAAAAGAACGCACACGCGTTGAGTGGGTCTCTGCAGCAGAAGGCGCAAAATTTGCCGCTACAATGAATGATTTTGCCGAGAAAGTAGCCGCACTCGGAGAAAACAAGAGATTGGAGGATCTGAGATGCAAAAAATAACTCGTGAACAACTTATAGATAAAGCCGTTTCCTTGCTCGAAAACGGCACTGTGGAAGCAGTTCTCGGCTGGGGCAAAGGTGAGTTCGACTATGACGTTACTCCCACGGTTTTCAAAACGGCAGACGAAATAAACGCAGGCTTTGTTTGGAACGATTTCTGCGGAGCAAACTTCTCTAGATACCTCGTTGCAAAAACGGGCAAAATAGAGGGCAAAATACTCGTTTTCCTTAAACCCTGCGATACATACAGCTTCAACCAGCTCCTCACAGAGCACCGTTTCGACCGCGAAAAGGTTTACGCTGTGGGCATCCCCTGCGAAGGTATGGCTGATATTGCAAAAGTTAAAGCAGTTTGCGGCGAAGGTATCTCCGCTATAAACTGCGATGGCGAAAAAATCGCCGTTACAACGCTCTACGATGACGAACCCATTATGGTAGACGCAAAAGACGTGCTTGCCGAAAGATGCGTAAACTGCAAGAGCAAAAAGCACGTTGCATATGACGAGCTTCTCGGTGAAGAAGGCGAAGTTGTAGACTCCGCACGCTTCGATGAAGTAGCTAAAATCGAGGCTATGACGCCCGATGAAAGATTCGCATTCTGGCAGAACGAGCTTTCTCGCTGCATCCGTTGCAACGCTTGCCGCGACGCTTGCCCTGCTTGCACTTGCGAAAAATGCGTATTTGACAACCCCAACTCCGGCGTTGAAAACAAAGCTCCCGCAAACAGCTTTGAAGAAAAGATGTTCCACATCATCAGAGCTTTCCACGTTGCAGGCCGTTGCACAGACTGCGGTGAATGCTCCAGAGTTTGCCCCCAGAACATACCGCTCCACCTCCTCAACCGTAAATTCATAAAAGATATTAACGAATTCTACGGCGAATATCAGGCAGGCGCAGAGGTTGGCTCCAGAGCTCCTCTCGTAGATTACACTACGGGCGACATCGAACCCGGCGAGGTTTTTGACAGGAGGGATACAAATGCGTAAATGTTCTCTTGAATCTTTGAATTCCGTTTTCGCGGAAATTGCGAAAGCGGCTACTCTCTACATTCCCGCAGACAGAACAGACGGCTCTGCCGTTTACACGAAGTGGGAAGAAGGCGTTGTTTACAGCAACGCTCTCAATACGGTAAGAAGCCCCAAGGATTTCTTCTTCCCTCAGATGGAAAATCTGATGGAATTTAAAACTCAGGGAAAAACAATCGAAATTATCGATACAAGAAGCGAAACAGAAGATTTCGTTGTATTCGGCGTACGCGCATGCGACGTAAAGAGCTTCGAAATTCTCGACAGAGTGTTCCTTTCCGAGCCTGTGGACAGCTATTATGCTGCACGCCGCGCACACGGCGTTATCGTTTCCATGGCTTGCACAAGACCTTCCGAAACTTGCTTCTGCCAGACTTTCGGCATCAACCCGGCAGAGCCCGCGGGCGATATTTCCGTATGGAAGACAGAAACTGAAGTTTTCTTCAAGAGCAATACAGAAAAAGGTGTTGCTCTTATGCAGAAGCTTGAAGCACTTACCGAAGAATGCACGGAAGAAGCTGTCGACGCGCAGAAAGAAAAAATTTCCGCTGTTATGAAAAAGCTTCCCCTTGCAAACCTTACAACAGAAGGCTTTGGCGGCGGCAAAACGAAAGAACTTTTCGATAACCCCGCTTGGGAAGAGCTTTCCCAGACTTGCCTTGGCTGCGGCACGTGCACGTTCGTGTGCCCCACTTGCCAGTGCTATGATATAAAAGACTTTAACACGGGCAAAGGCGTTATAAGATACAGATGCTGGGATTCCTGTATGTACTCCGAGTTCACAAGAATGGCTCACGGTAACAACAGACTTACGCAGAAAGAGCGTTTCCGCCAGCGTTTTATGCACAAGCTCGTTTACTACCCCGAAAATAACGATGGTTTGTTCAGCTGTGTAGGCTGCGGCAGATGCCTTGCAAAATGCCCCATATCTATGAACATAGTAAAAGTAATGAAAAAGATAGGAGGAAGCAACGAATGAACAATCGTGCAGAAACCTTGATCCCCAAAGTCGGCGTCATTACCGACGTGCGTATAGATACACCCGATATTAAAACCTTCCGTGTTGTTACTACAGACGGTAAAAAAGCTTTCGGCCATAAGCCCGGTCAGTGCGCAATGCTCTCTATCCCCGGCGTAGGTGAGGCGATGTTCTCTATAACATCTTCCCCCACGAACGAAGAATTCATGGAATTTTCCATAAAGAAATGTGGTTGCGTTACAGAGTGGCTCCACCAGGCAGAGGTTGGTCAGCAGATCACAATAAGAGGTCCCTATGGCAACCCCTTCCCTGTAGACGACGTTTTCGTAGGTAAAAACCTCCTCTTCATCGCGGGCGGTGTTGGTCTTGCCCCCCTTCGTTCCGTTATCAACTACTGCAGACACTATCGCGACCGCTACGGCGACATCGATATAGTTTACGGTTCCAGAAGCAAAGACGATTTGCTTGACTATAAGGAGATAATCGATGAATGGGCAACAGATGCAGGTGTAAACGTACACCTCACAATAGACAACCCGCAGGAAGGCTGGGACGGCCACGTTGGCTTCGTACCGAACTACGTTAAAGAGCTCGGCTTCGATACAAACAAAACGGCTATCCTTTGCGGCCCGCCTATTATGATTAAATTTACTCTCGAAGGTCTTTGCGGCCTCGGATTTGATAAAACGCAGATTTATACAACGCTCGAGCTCAGAATGAAATGCGGTGTCGGCAAATGCGGCAGATGTAACGTAGGCTCTAAATACGTTTGCAAAGACGGCCCCGTATTCCGCTGCGACGAGCTTGATGAGCTTCCGTCTGAGTATTAAAGGAGATGTAACAATGGAAAAGATGGTAAATATATTCCTTTTCGGTAAAAAATATGAAGTACCGGAAAACTTGACTATTATGACCGCTATGGAATATGCCGGCTATCAGCTCGTAAGAGGCTGTGGCTGCCGTAACGGCTTCTGCGGTGCTTGTGCAACAATCTACCGCATTAAAGGCGACCGCGAGCTCCACGCTTGCCTCGCTTGCCAGACAAAGGTAGAAGACAATATGTATATTGCCACATTGCCTTTCTTCCCCCTTGTTAAACAGGTTTATGATATTGAAAAGGTTCCCGTAAACGAAACCGTTATGATGCAGCTTTACCCCGAAATCTACGCTTGCATCGGCTGCAACGCCTGCACAAAGGCTTGCACACAGGGTCTTAACGTAATGCAGTACATCGCTTATGCTCAGCGCGGCGATTTTGAAAAATGCGCAGAAGAATCCTTCGACTGCGTAATGTGCGGCGTATGCTCCTCCAGATGCCCCGCAGGCATTTCTCACCCCCAGGTTGCTATGCTCGCAAGAAGAATCAACGGCAAATACCTCGCGCCCGGCTGCGGACACCTTGAAGACCGCGTAAAAGAAATCAAAAACGGCGATTTCAACGACCTTATCGAAGCTCTTATGCAGAAACCCATCGAAGAAATGAAAGAGCTCTATAACAACCGCGAAATCGAGAAATAATGGGGAGGCATAACTATGTATTCTGAAAAATTTCAGGCATCTATCGCTGCTGTTGAAGCAGCAAGAGAAAAGAATATTGCATACGAGCCCGCTCGTATGACAGCTAAACAGAAGGAAGACCTTCTCGCGGCTTTCCACCCTGACTACAAGCAGGATGAATTCGACGTTCTCAAAATAGGCCCCAACAAGGGCGAAAAAGTTCCGAAGGAACTTGCGGAGATCCTTCAGGCTCACAGCCGTATTACGGCAGAGAGCGTTGACCTTACAAAGCCCGATTATGAAACAGACGTGCTTATAATCGGCGGCGGCGGTGCCGGTGCTTCTGCTGCTATCGAAGCAAACGAAGCAGGCGCAGACGTTATGATCGTTACAAAGCTCCGCATCGGCGACGCTAATACAATGATGGCAGAGGGCGGTATCCAGGCTGCAGATAAGCCCAACGACTCCCCCGCGATCCACTTTGTAGATGCTTTCGGCGGCGGTCACTTCGCGGCTAAGAGAGAGCTTCTTTCCAAGCTCGTTTGCGATGCTCCCGAAGCTATCAAATGGCTCAGCGAGCTCGGCGTTGAATTCGATAAAGACGCAGACGGCACAATGGTTACAACACACGGCGGCGGTACTTCCCGCAAGCGTATGCATGCGGCAAAGGACTATTCCGGCGCAGAGATCATGAGAACACTTCGCGACGAAGTTCTCAACAGAAACATTCCTGTTGTTGACTTCACAGCCGCTATCGAGCTTATACTCGATGAAAACGGCAAAGCAGCAGGCGCTGTTCTTATGAATATGGAAACAAAAGAGCTTCTCGTTGCAAAGGCTAAAACAGTTATCATTGCAACGGGTGGTGCAGGCAGAATGCACTACCAGGGCTTCCCTACCTCCAACCACTACGGCGCAACGGCAGACGGCCTTGTTCTCGGCTACCGCGCAGGTGCAAAGCTCCTTTATGCGGAAACACTTCAGTACCACCCCACAGGCGTTGCTTACCCCGAGCAGATCTTCGGTGCACTCGTAACAGAAAAGGTTCGCTCCCTCGGCGCGAAGCTCGTAAACGTAAACGGCGAAGTATTTATGCATCCGCTTGAAACACGCGACGTTTCCGCGGCTTCTATCATCCGCGAATGCTCCGAAAGAGATAACGGTGTGGAAACAGGCAACGGCAGAGGCGTATGGCTCGACACACCTATGATCGAAAAGATCGGCGGCGAAGGCACGATCATGAAGAGAATTCCCGCAATGTGGAGAATGTTCGATAAATATGGTATCGATATTCGCAAAGAGCCCATACTCGTTTACCCCACACTCCACTACCAGAACGGCGGTCTTGACATTACGGCAGACGGTATGACAACAAACGTTGAAAACCTCTTCGTAGCAGGCGAAGCTGTCGGCGGTATCCACGGTAAAAACCGTCTTATGGGCAACTCCTTGCTCGACATCATAGTATTCGGCAGAAGTGCAGGTCAGAACGCAGCAAAAGTTGCCAAAGACACAACAGTTGGCGAGCTCACACTTGCTCACATCGAAAAGTTTGAAGCTCAGATCAAAGAAGCAGGTATCGAAACAGAAACAGTTTCCCCCAAGCTTCTTCCCAATTACACAAATCAGAAGAATATCTGAAGGAGATTTTAAGCGATGACTCTTTTTGGCGGTGTTATTCCGATAACAGGTATAACATTTTTAATGTTTTCCATTTTTGCAATTATTGCAGTCGGCTTTGCTTTGGGCCGTATAACGATAAAAGGCATTTCTCTCGGTGATGCAGGCGTATTTATCATGGCGCTTGTGTTCGGTTGCCTTTTCTACAAATATCTTGACGCACAACTTACTGTAAAGCTTGGTTTGGTCACTGTAAGTTACACAAAAGAAGCACTTAAGATAGTTGAAAATCTCGGTCTTATTTTGTTTGTTACTTCCGTTGGCTTTATTGCAGGTCCCAAATTCTTCGGCAACTTCAAGAAAAACTTCAAATCCTTTGTTGTTCTTGCTCTCGTAGTTATTCTCGCAGGCGGTCTTACCGCTGCAGGATGCATTTTATTCGACAGAACAGTTGTAGGCGTTGATAACCCCGATGAACTTACAGCTATGATAGTAGGTATTCTTGCAGGCGCTCTTACATCTACCCCTGCATTCTCTGCTTCCAAAGAAGCTGTGGGTGCGGCTTTTGAAGATACGGTGGCTACAGGTTACGGCATTGCGTACATTTTTGGCGTTATCGGTGTTGTACTTTTTGTTCAGCTCGTACCCAAGATCACTCGTGCAAATATGGATGTAGAACGCGAAAAGCTCCTCGCTTCCTCCGCTCCCGCAGAGAAAGCTGAAAAAAAGAATAATACAGCACGCAAATTTTTTGAAATAGATGGCCACGGTTTTGCGGCGTTTGCTCTCGCAGCCATCGTAGGCGCGTTTATCGGCATGATAAAGATTCCGCTTACATCCGCAGGACTTTCCGGTACTTGCTTCTCTCTCACGACAACAGGCGGTTGCTTGCTTACATCACTTGTTTTCGGTCATTTCAGCCATATTGGTCCCGTTAGCATAATGCCTAAAGAAAATACGCTCAAAATTTTCAAAGAGCTCGGTCTTATCCTGTTCCTTACAGGCGCGGGCAATGCAGGCGGTGCTAAATTCATAGAGCTCTTCAAACCGGAATACTTTATTTACGGTATGATCATGACTATCGCTCCTATGATAATTGGCTTCTTCTTTGCAAAATACGTTCTCAAGCTCAACCTTCTCAACAACCTTGGCTCTCTTACAGGAGCTATGACAAGTACACCTGCTCTCGGTACGCTTATCGGTGTAGCTAAAACAGATGACGTTGCTTCTGCATACGCGGCAACTTACCCCATAGCGCTCATCGCAGTAGTGCTTGTTTCGCAAGTTATTGTAATTTTGTTCTAAATAAAAATTTCAAAACCATAATATGTAAGGGGGAGCTTATCCCTTCCCCCTTACAACCCCATTTCCACAAAAATTTTTTATAAATATATTTTAGAAAAGAGGTAATGTATCATGAAAACACTCGATTTGACCAAATACGGCATAACAGGTGCCGTAGAGATCATTCACAACCCCACTTATGAAGAACTTTTCGTTGCTGAAACAGCGAAAGATCTCGAAGGCTTTGAAGTAGGCCAGGAAACAGAGCTCGGCGCTGTTAACGTAATGACGGGTATCTACACAGGTCGTTCCCCTAAAGACAAATTCATCGTTATGGACGAAAACTCCAAAAACACAGTTTGGTGGACATCTGACGAATTCAAGAATGACAACCATCCCTGCAGCGAAGCTACTTGGAAGGCTGTAAAAGATCTCGCTATCGGCGAGCTTTCCAACAAAAAGCTCTACGTTATGGACGTTTTCTGCGGCGCTAACGCAGACTCCCGTATGGCTATCCGCTTCATCATGGAAGTGGCTTGGCAGGCACATTTCGTAAAGAACATGTTCATCAACCCCACAGCAGAAGAGCTTGAAAACTTCGAACCCGACTTCGTTTGCTACAACGCATCCAAAGCAAAAGTTGAAAACTATGCAGAGCTCGGCCTCAACTCCGAAACAGCAGTTGTATTCAACATCACATCCCGCGAACAGGTTATCCTTAACACATGGTACGGCGGCGAAATGAAAAAGGGTATGTTCTCTATGATGAACTACTACCTCCCTCTCGCAGGTATGGCTTCCATGCACTGCTCCGCAAACACAGATATGAACGGCGAAAATACAGCGCTCTTCTTCGGTCTTTCCGGTACAGGTAAAACAACACTTTCCACAGACCCCAAACGTCTTCTTATCGGTGACGACGAACACGGCTGGGACGATAACGGTATCTTCAACTTCGAGGGCGGTTGCTACGCTAAAGTTATCAACCTCGACAAAGAATCCGAACCCGATATCTACGCTGCTATCAAACGCAACGCACTTCTCGAAAACGTTACTGTTGACGAAAACGGCGTATGCGATTTCGCAGACGGTTCTGTAACAGAAAACACACGTGTTTCCTACCCCATCAACCACATCGAAAAGATCGTTCGCCCTGTTTCCGCTGCTCCCGATGCTAAGAACGTAATCTTCCTTTCTGCAGACGCATTCGGCGTTCTTCCCCCTGTTTCCGTTCTTACACCCGAACAGGCTCAGTACTACTTCCTCTCCGGCTTCACATCCAAGCTCGCAGGTACAGAACGCGGTATCACAGAACCCACACCTACATTCTCTGCTTGCTTCGGTCAGGCGTTCCTCGAACTCCACCCCACAAAATATGCAGAAGAACTTGTTAAGAAGATGGAAAAAGTAGGCGCTAAAGCTTACCTTGTAAACACAGGCTGGAACGGCACAGGCAAACGTATCTCCATTAAAGATACACGCGGCATTATCGACGCTATCCTCGACGGCTCTATCCTCAAAGCTGATACAAAGACAATTCCTTACTTCAACCTCGCTGTTCCCACAGAACTTCCCGGTGTTGACACAGGTATCCTCGATCCTCGCGACACATACGCAGACGCTGCTGAATGGGATGCAAAAGCAAAAGACCTCGCTTCTCGCTTCGTGAAGAACTTCAAAAAGTACACGGGCAACGATGCAGGCAAAGCTCTCGTTGAAGCAGGCCCCAAGGCGTAAGCAACTCGGCGCAAAGCCGTAAAACTAAACCGTAAAAAAGAGCATATCCGAACCATGCCCGAAAAGGGCAAAGCGGATATGCTCTATTTTTTTGCTTTGAAATCGGTAAGGAAAGCGAAGCGCTGTTCCTAACACAGCGGGAGGAGGCTTTATAAAGAAGATGTATCATTAAAAAGCAAACGCTTTTGCGCTCTCTTGCATTGAATGTTATCTTGACATAAGCGAGTTTTCGTGATATAATTAAAAAGTAAAATTGGGTTTACTGTGCTTTTGAGCAAAAGTGTAAGCCCCTATAAAATAAAGACAAAATTTTATAATAATGAGAGGATTGCAACAATGATAAAAGTAACGGTATGTATCGGCAGCTCTTGCCATATCAAAGGCTCACGTCAGGTAGTAGAAAAGCTCCAGGAGCTTATCGCGCAGAACAAAGCAGAGGATAAAGTAAACCTTTGCGGCACATTCTGCATGGGCAGATGCCAGGAAGGCGTTTGCGTAACGGTTGATGACGATTTTTATTCCGTTTCCCCCGAAACAGTAGTAGACTTCTTTGAAAAAGAGGTTATGGCAAAAATTTAAATCATGGTAATAGTTCAGGTATGTGTGGGAAGTGCTTGCCATCTCAATGGTTCGCAAGAGATAGTAGACCTTTTCCAAAAGACAATTGAAGAAAAAAATCTCGAAGACGAAATTATGCTTTACGGCAGCTTTTGCATTGGCAAATGCAACCGCGCGGGCGTTACCGTTCAGGTTGACGACGAAATCTACGTAGGCATCACACCTGCAAATTTCAAGGAGTTTTTTGAAGATAAAATTTTGAAACTTATATAAAATCAAGAAGGGAAGTGGAAGAAATGCTCAAGGGTTTGACATTTAAAAAATCAAGCTGCAGAAACTGCTATAAATGCATATCTCATTGCCCTGTAAAAGCTATCCGCATTTCGGGCAACCAAGCTCATATTATAGATGACGAATGTATCCTTTGCGGCAGATGC
>JAFTLJ010000048.1 GCA_017456005.1 Clostridia bacterium
TTGTTCAGCCATTGCTTTGGCAAAACCAAGGAAAGTTTTTGAACGCAACCTGCTTCTTTCTTTTGCTGGCAGATTCCATAGTTCTGCATACCATCTTGACATTGACTTTCCACTATCAAACCTTACTTTTTTAGGGGGCAAAACCTCATTAGTTGGCACAAGCAATGGAAGTCCTTTAAGCCATAAGCAAGTTCTTTTTTCAAAAGCGTCACCAAACATATACGGCTGAATTATCTGGTCTGGTTTTCTGTATACAGTACTCATAATGCCGACCGGATTTTCAATAGCGATTTTGTCGCATCTGGCGTTTGCTATTGCCATAAAGAACGCAATCGCTTTTTCTCGGTCTTCGGCTCGTTTAATCGCCTTCTCGCCGTAGCGCTCTACATTAAACCACCGATTACCGGTAGTGGTTAGATATGTACAAGGGGGGTGAGCGATTATCAAATCCCACTTTTCTTTTAATAGAGGCAATACATCGCCTTGTATGTGCCACTCAGGGCGTCCACCCGAACATTCTTGAATATCGCACGAAAACGCTTCATGTCCTCTTTCTCGAAATGCTTTGCAATCTGTTTGGCTTTCTTCGCAAGCTATTAAAATTTTCATTTTACCTCCTTCTCCCCCTGCAAAAGCAGGGGGGTTGACAAATTTTTTTGTATGTGATATAATACGAATGCGATGAGCAAGGGCGGGCAGGCTCGCCCTCGCTCGTGATATTTGCTTGCGGTGTAGTGATGTGCGCCGCAAGTTTTTTTATTCTTCTTTAAGTATTCTTGCTACGGATTCTCGAAGCTCGTCAAGGGTCTGGCATTTCTCGATTAGCTCCAGGATAGCGCGAAGCAAATGCTCTGCGAAAGTCATATCTATTTCACCCATTCCTTTCCGCCTGCCTTTCTGTGCTGTCGGCTTTACACCCCGGGAATGTTCAGCCGTTCCCGGTCGCTGTTGGGGAACTTACGCGCCCACCAACCACGCAAACTTTGATTTTAACCACCCCTTTCGCCTTGGGCTTACCGCCCACAGATTATACCGGCTCCCGCCCTCCCGCCAGAGGCATCGTGCCTTGTTTTGCGGTTGGGTTTGTTTTATAGGGAGCCGAAGAAAATCATACCGTATTCCCGTTGCCTCGTAAAAAGCCAACCACCGTCCAAGTGGCTGTGTCAACGAAAAGACAAAAAAATAAAAAAAGTTTTTCCCCGTGTGTAAGAAAAAGTTTTTTCATTTTTTTGAGCCGTGCATATAATCTTGCGATATATTAATTTATATCGCAAGGCGCGGCGGTTCTTTGACATTGACACAGACACGGACTGTGGTAGGCTTTCCTCCTTCTTCTTGGCAACGGGTATGCGGTATGATTCGGCTCACGTGAAAATAAACCCAAAGGAGCAAAACGCTTCCCTTGGGGGAACGGGAAGGGGGAAGCTGCGAAGCAAAAAAGACGGCGGAAGGCACAAAGCGGTATAGCGTGCCTCCGCCGTCTGCTTCGCCCCAACTAACATTTATAATGTCGTATAGACCAGAAAGGAGTTTATCCATATGCCAAGAACAGAAAAAACATATCGTATATTTCGTAAAAACACGCGCGATAAATTGGAGGCTTTGTATAATGCAGGTGTTCCCGTAAAAAAAATAGCCGAGGAGCTCGGCTTTACGTTTCAATCAATCTATCGTGAATTGAAGCGCGGATTTTATATGCATCTTGACGGCGACACCTGGAAAGAAACAAGGAAATACAGCGCAGACAAAGCGCAGCTGAGCGCAGAACTTAATGCAACGGCAAAAGGTGCCCCCATTAAAATCGGAAATGACCATAGGTTTGCGGCGTTCATAGAAGAGATGATATTGAACCACGGATATTCTCCTGCGGCTATCCTGGATTATATTGAGCAAAATCATCTTGAGTTTAATACAAAAATATGCCGTGTTACCCTTTATAACTATATTGATAAAGGCGTATTTCTCCACGTCACAAATAAAAATCTTCTCCGTAAAGGAAAACGGAAGAAAAAACATAAAAAGGTAAAAACGGTGAAGCAGCTCCCGAAAGAGAACAATATCGAAAAACGCCCGAAAGAGGTCGCAGCGCGCACCTCCTTCGGGCATTGGGAGCTTGATTCGGTTATTGGTACAAGTAAAAAGGGCGAGACCCTTCTGACAATGACAGAAAGGCTCACCCGTATGGAATTGATATTCAAGTCACCCGATAAAACCGCCGCCAGCACCGTAACGATGCTGAACCGTCTTGAACGTCGAATCGGTAGTACCAATTTCCGCAGATTATTCAAAACAATGACCTGTGACAATGGTACCGAATTCTCCAATACCCTTGGTATGGAGATTTCACCGTATACGCGCCGCCGCCGCACAACCGTATATTATTGCCACCCGTACTGTTCTTCTGAACGTGGTTCCAATGAGAACCAGAACGCCTTTATTCGACGTTTCGTGCCCAAAGGCACACCCATCAGGGCGTATTCAACGGAACGCATCCAGGATATCCAGGATTACATCAATGCCTATCCCCGACGTCTTTTCAACGGTCAAAACAGCCTAACGCTCTTTCAAAATGAACTCCAAAAAATAAATATTCCATTTTTTTGAAAA
>JAFTLJ010000049.1 GCA_017456005.1 Clostridia bacterium
ACTCGCTTTTTATCCTGGTCGAGAAGGCGCGCGCGGCTTTTGCCGAAGTTTGCCACTCCGCCGCCTGCGCCCGTTTTCTTCATTATGAATATCCAGAAAACTATCATCAGCACCGTCATAAGCACGATGGGCAGGAAGTTCCAGATCCATTCGTTGTTGGAGGGCTCTGCGTAATCGTAGCCTTCCGTAAGGTTTTTGTACGTGCCGTCTTTAACGCCCTTCAGGTAATCGTCTATATCCTCGCGGAACGTGGAAAAGACGAGCAGCACACGGGATATTTTCTTTCCGTCTATCGTTTCCACGGTGAGCTTGCCGTTTGCGGCAACTTCGAAGGACTTTACCTGGTCGTTATAGAAAAGGTCGATTATTTCGCTGTACGAAAGCTTATTTGCTTCGTTAAAGCCCTGCAAAAGAGAGGTCGCCGCGAAAATTACCACAGCAATAAGCACCGCGTACAGTATTAAGGTTTTTACGTTTATTTTCATATTCTGTTTTTGCTCCGTTTTTTATTTTTCGTAAACTTCCCTTTTGAGTATGCCGACGTAAGGAAGGTTACGATATTTTTCGTTGTAATCAAGCCCGTATCCCACTACAAATTCATCGGGGATAACTGCGCCGCAATAATCTATTGCTATCTTGCCCTTTATATGCTCGGCGCGACGGTCGGGCTTGTCGAGCAGAGTGCAGAGCCTTACGCTCTTTGCGCCCTTGTCGAGTATATATTTTTTCAGCTTATATAGCGTGTTTCCGCTGTCTATAATATCCTCTATGACAACTACATCACACTTATCAATATCCTCGCGGTTCATATCGAGAATTATATTAAGCTCGCCCGTGGATTTGTCGCCCTTGTAGGAGGAAACGCGCATAAACTCAAATTCACAAGGCACATCAAGCGATTTTACAAGGTCGCCGAAAAACGGTGCCGAGCCTTTGAGTATGCAAAGAAGAACGAGATGCTCGCTTTCGCAGTAATCCTCGGAGATCTGCTTGCCTATTCTTTTCACTATATCTGCGATCTGCTCTTCGGAAAGAAGCACCTCTGCTATGTCTTTCTTCATATTATATGCCATTATTTTCTGTCCTTTCCTAAAATCAATATTCAAAATAATGCAAAATATATGGTTTTTCTTCTATATTGTAAACGTCGTCGCGCAGACGGAAACCCGGAAACCAGAATATTCCGTTTTCATCGCAGAAAACGGGGCGTATTTTCTTTGCCGTTTCCGTACTGCCCGAAAGCAGTTTTTTCAGCGTGCGCGTCATACCGCCGAAAACGTATTTGTCGCCGTTTTCACGGTTTCTTACACGCAATGTCTTTACGGTGCTTTCGGCAAGCTCTGCTTTTTTCGCAAGCACGGCATTTTTTTCAAATTCATTTATTGCCTCTAAAAGCTCCTCTGTTTCACAGCCTTTTTTGTAAAGTACCGTGGCAAACATACCGCCGAAATCGCAAGCACCTGGCGGAACCCGCTTAAAAAATTCGATTTTTTTATTTTCTTCGGCAAATTTCGCCTCAGAAACAAAGAAAAGTTCTCCCTTTTGCAAAACCGCCGCTATTTTCCCCGGCAAAATGAGCATAGCGCCGTCTTTGCCGCCTGAAATCAGCTTTTCTATATCGCAAAAATGCTTTTCTTCAAGGCTTTCTGCGGTTTCGCGAGCGTACATAGCCGCTAAAACGCGCGTGCGCACCGCTTTGTGCAGGGCGAGCAGTTTTTCTTTTTCCACACCTCTGCGGTCGCCGCAAGCGTGCTCATCGAGAAAGCGATAAGCCTCTTTTTTTATAAAATCCTCGTCGCAACGCAAACTTTCACACATAGCGCCCACGCGTTTGTGGAGCGCAGGGTTTACTTCGCACATTTTCGGCACTATTTTGTGGCGGATAAAATTGCGGCGATAGTGCACGTCTGCGTTTGTGGCGTCGGTGCGGTAGCGAAGACCGTTTTCGCGGCAAAAACCCTCTATTTCCTCGCGCGTGCAAAGAATAAGCGGGCGTATGATTTCCGCTTCGCCGTACGGGCGTTTTGGGGGAATACCGCGCAAGCCCGAAAGCGCCGTGCCGCGTGCGAGGTTAAAGAGCACCGTTTCCGTATTATCGCTCGCCGTATGCGCGAGAGCTATTTTGGAAGCGCCAGTGCGCTCGGCTTCTTTATGTAGCTCTGCATATCGCGCCTCTCTCGCCGTTTCCTCTATTGCTCCGCCGCCGTGAAGCGCACGGGAAAGCGCCGCCACGTCCACACGAACGCTCGAAAACGGTATACCATGCTTTTCGCAGAAACTTCTGCAAAAAAGCTCGTCTGCGTCCGCTTCCTTGCCCCTTAGCATATGGTTTACGTGAAGCGCACAAACGTTTCCGCCGAGAAGCGTGTACATTACGCAGAGCAGCGCGAGCGAATCTGCGCCGCCCGAAAAGCCCACGAGCACGCGCTCGTTTTCCGAAAACAGCGCGAATTTTTCGTTTGCTTCCCGTGCGCGGGCGAGAAGAATTTCCGTAAAGCTCATTCTTCGTGCTCCACGTCGGTGGTTATGAATTTCGTATATTCGCCTATCCAGCGCAGAGGCACCGTTTTAACCTCACCGTGGCGGTTTTTGGCGATGATACATTCCGCTTTACCCTTCTTTTCGGGGTTCTGCGGGTCGTAATAGCTTTCGCTAAACAGGAACATAACAAGGTCTGCGTCCTGCTCTATAGAGCCGGATTCACGAAGGTCGGAAAGCGCGGGGCGGCGAAGCTCCTTTTCAGGACCTCGGGAAAGCTGTGCCGCGCATATGCAGGGCACGCCGAAGTCCTTTGCCATAAGCTTCAGTCCGCGCGAAATTTCGCTTACTTCGTTTACACGGCTGTCTGTTTTCTTATCGCTTTTCATAAGCTGGAGGTAGTCCACCACGATAAGCCCGAGGTTTTTCACCCTGCGCAGCTTGGATTTCATACCCGTAACGGTAATACCGCTGGTGTCGTCGATAAGCACGTTGCATTTGGAAAGTCGCGCCGCCGCACCTGCAAGCTTCGCCCAATCGTCGTTTTGCAGGTTGCCCGAGCGCAGAGAGTAGCTGTTTACCATCGCTTCGCTGGAAAGCACACGCGTGGCAAGCTGCTCTGCCGACATTTCAAGCGAGAAAACGCAAACCGTTTTGTTTTCTGCCTTTGCCACGTTTGTGGCTATGTTGAGCGCAAAGCTCGTTTTACCCATACCGGGGCGTGCGCCCAGGATTATAAGGTCGCCGGGGCCCATACCTACTATGGTCTTGTCCAGCCCTTCGTAGCCCGTGGGCGTACCCATAGCGGCTTTTTTATTCTTCGTTATAAGGTCGAGTCGCGCATAGGTCTGCTGGATAGCCTCCGAAAGCGGCACGAAGGAGCGGACCTCGTTGCCGTGTGCCACATCGAATATCTTCTGCTCCGCGCTGTCAACCAGGAACTGTATATCGCCCTGCTCGGAAAACGCGTCCTCGCGTATTTCCTCTGCGGCGCCTATAAGCTTGCGGAGCGTGCTTTTGTCTTTTACTATTTTTGCATAATCGCGCACGTTTGCGGCGCTGGGCACGATCTGCGCTATTATTTTTATATATTTTTTGCTTTCTTCCTCGTTATACACGCCGCGTTTAACGAGCATATCTATAAGAGTTACAAGGTCTATTTCCCTGTTTTCCGCAAAAAGATCGCGCATAGCGGAAAATATTTCCGTATGCTCCGAAAGGTAGAAATCGTCGGCATTTATTATGTCCGTAACCTCCGTGAACCTTTCGGGGTCTATGAGTATAGAGCCCAGCACGGATTGCTCCGCTTCCAGGGCAAAGGGCATATTTCTTTCTGTTTCTGCCATGTTTTTCTCCTTTCACGAGCTTTCTTGTAAGAAAGCTCGGCAAAGAACTTTCTTCAAAAAAGTTTTTATTTCTGTGCAGTTCTTTCTAGGCTATCAAGCCTCATTCTGCGCTCTGCACTCTTAATTCTGCATTTATTATTCCGTTACGGCAACTGTGATTTTACCGCTGATGTCGGCGTAAAGTTTAACGTCCAAAATATACGTGCCGAATGTGCGTATAGGCTCGTTCAATGTTATCTTGCGGCGGTCAACCTTTATTTTGTGCTGAGCTTCAAGCGCCTCGGCAACGTCCTTTGCCGTTACGGAACCGTACGTTCTGCCGTCTGCGCCGCCCTGCGCCTTGATTTTAACCGTAGCGTTTTTAAGCTTTTCAGCGATATCCTTTGCCGCCTGCTTTTCAAGCTCTATATTGTGGAGTCTTGCTTCCTCCTTGCCCTTCATTTCCGTCAGAACCTGGTTGTCTGCGGGGACAGCAAGCTTCTTCGGAAAGAGGAAATTGTTTGCATATCCGTCGGATACGTTTATAACCTGACCCTTTTTACCCTGACTTTTAACGTCAGCCAAAAGTACAACTTTCATTTTCATTTATCTCCTTTGTATATGAATTCGGCAATATCTGCCGTTTGATGATTTTTTCCCTTATAAAGATAATATTATCATAGTAAACATTTCAAGTCAAGCAAAATAAAAAATATAAGTGCAAAAAATCGGCAAAAAACAAAACAAGAGGGTCAAACCCTCTTGTTTTTTATCAGAATTCAAAAATTATTCTTCGTCGCCGTCTTTCTTTGTGCTTGTAACCTTGTTAAGAAGAGCCGAAACGAGAACGATAGCGGCAATAACTATGAATATGCCGAGCATACCTTTGCCCATAGCGCCGAGGCTTTCGCCTATTTGGTCGGTGCGGAACTGAAGATTGCCGAGCGCATCGTCCGTGCCAACTGTGGTAACGAGTTCTGTGTTTTTCGTTGTGGAAATATCGTTTGTAACAACTGTTGTGTTTGTTGTTTCCATAATTCAAAAAGCTCCTTTTTAAAATTACATAAACATATTAAGTATCAAACCGCCTGCAATAACAGAAGCAATCTGACCGGAAACGTTTACACCTATCGTGTGCATAAGAAGGAAGTTCTGGGGGTCTTCCTCAAGGCCCATTTTATGAATAACACGAGCAGACATCGGGAACGCGGAAATACCTGCCGCGCCGATCATCGGGTTTATCTTCTTCTTTGCGAAGAGGTTTACGAGCTTTGCAAACAATACGCCGCCCGCCGTATCGAAGATGAACGCGAAGAGGCCGAGGCCTATGATAAGGAGTGTGGAAGGAACAAGGAATTTTTCCGCCGTCATCTGGGAAGCTATAGTGATGCCGAGGAAGATGGTGATAAGGTTTGCGAGCACATTCTGCGCTGTGTCGGAAAGGCTGTTGAGCACGCCGCATTCGCGGATAAGGTTACCGAACATAAGGAAACCAACAAGTGCCACGGAAGAGGGCGCAACAAGGCCTGCGATAACCGTAATAACGATGGGGAAAAGGATTCTTGTAAGCTTTGTAACCTCTTTGGGCTCGTAGGGCATACGGATCCGGCGTTCTTTCTTTGTTGTGAGCGCTTTGATAACGGGGGGCTGGATGATCGGCACGAGCGCCATGTAGGAGTATGCCGCAACCATTATCGCGGGAACGAAGTTAGAGCCGAGCTTCTGGGAAACGACGATGGCTGTGGGGCCGTCTGCCGCACCGATAATACCTATGGAAGCCGCGTCTTTGATATCGAAGAAGAAGGATGCAAAGAATACTGTAATAAAGATACCAAACTGTGCCGCCGCACCGAAGAACATAAGCTTAGGGTTGGAAAGAAGCGGACCGAAGTCGATCATCGCACCTATACCTATAAAGAGGATAAGCGGGAAAAGCTCGTTGGAAATACCTGCGTTAAAAAGTGTGGTAAGGGGACCGTGTTCCACAACTCCGTCTATCACTTGCTCAACAGCGCCGGATAACGGAAGGTTAACAAGAATAGCGCCAAAGCCCATGGGGAGAAGAAGCGTGGGTTCCATTTCCTTTTTGATTGCAAGGAAAATAAGCACGCCGCCTATAATCCACATTACAACCTGCTGCCAGGTGAGATCTGTAAAGGACGAAAACAAATCTTTCAAAAACTCAGTTAAAAAATTCAAAAAAACTCACTCCTGTTCTTTATGTTTTGTGGGCAAGCAAGCAACAAAAAAAGACCTTTGAACACGGCTTTGTGCACAAAAGTCTTGCCGTTTAATTCTTTGGCAAGATGCAGATGCACCCGAGATGATGCCAAAAGAAACGGGCGAATGCCGCCGGCTACTCCCTTTTTTACGTTATCTATTGTATCATTTTATTACGGATTTGTCAATAAGCAATTAACAATTTGTTAAAATAATTCTGTTTTTGGTAAAATTCATACTCACAAAAATCCCATTTTTAAACATTCTTTTACACTGTACGGCAATATTCCTCGCCGCTGCTTCTTTTTTGGGTTCAAATATCAAAAAAAGGGCGAACACTTTTTTTGTGTTTTACTTGACAAGCGCAAAAAAAGTGTGTATAATGTGAATGTTCACAATTTCACACAGGGATATAGCCAAGTCGGTTAAGGCACAAGACTTTGACTCTTGCATTTCGTTGGTTCGAGTCCAACTATCCCTGCCAAAACAAAAGACCACCCCTACGGTGGTCTTTTGTTTTGGCTTATTGATGGAAGGACTCGAAAGGCGGCTCTTAGAAAAGCCCTGAACGGGCTTTTCAACCGCCGTGGCTTTTCCGCAGAAAAGCGAGTCCAACGGATGAATTTTGTAGATGCATTTCGGGTCTGTAGACAGATTCGAACCAGCGAAAGGGTTGAAATGTTTACAAATTTATGGTATAATTATGGTAAATACAACAAGAGAGGGAACATACCATGAACGGAGAATTTAAACAATCCCTTA
>JAFTLJ010000050.1 GCA_017456005.1 Clostridia bacterium
TACCCGTCGGCTGATAAAATTACCGAATTCTACGGATGTTATTTTGTATACTCCGATGGATTGTTGCGGTTTACCGGCTCGCCATACCATTCGGCAATTTTTTCGTATCAATTGGAAAAGAGTATATTTAATTCAGTATTGAAAAAAACATTTCCTTAATCTTGTATCAAAATTACAGCTTATAGCCAAAACAAAACGGACATCTTATGATGTCCGTTTTGTTTTGTTTAATGTAGGTGCATATTTGAACTCCATCGCGGCGGATAATTCCGGCGCGGGTGAGCGAGCGAAAACAACCTAAACGGTTGTTTTCACGAAGCGATACCTCCCAAAGCAAGCTTTTTTGAAGCAAATCTATGATTTGCGCACAAAAATGCTATGCGACTGAGGTGGGCAACGAATCTCTCCTTCTCCACCAAACATAAACCGCAATTTTGATACAAAGGGATTGCGTTTTTTGTTTTTTATGGTATAATGATGATATAATAAATGCAGGAGGTAGTGGTATAATGAGAAAGAAAATCCCAATTATAATATCCGGCGTTCTTATATTTTTGACTTTATGTTTTTTTACTATTTTCCTGATTTCCGTAAATCAAGCAAAAAATATTGTCAGATTAATAAATGAGAAAAACTACGAAGGCTTGGAAGATGCGTGTGAAACTGCTCTTTTTATCGACAAAATACCAAATGTTTCGCTTATTGCCAATGCTCTTGGCGAAATTAATGTATGGACTCCCTTGCAAACGGCTTGTATTAACAACGATATTGAAGCAGTAACAATCTTGCTTAAAAATGGAGCTGACCCGAATAAAAAACCGCCGTTTCAGTTGTCTTGGTATGCTCCTATCCAAATCGCTGCATCTAACGGCAATGTTGATATTATGACTGTGCTAATCGAAAATGGTGCAGATGTGGAATTATATGGTCACAACGCTTTAATTCTATTAACCAAAGATGCGAGGCGGCACATGAATGAAAGCATATCATTAGAATCCTACAAGGCTGGATATGCTTTATTGGAGCAACATGGCATGAGTGCCGTTCATCCAAGCTTTGAGGACCAGCCTTTATTGTGCTACTCGGCACTGCTATCGGATATTGAAGTGACAAAATTCCTAATTGAAGATAAAAAGATTCCGGCGTACGTCCGTGATTCGGACGGACGTACAGCATTGCATTTTGCGTGCTTGAGCGGTTGTGCTGATCCCACAAAGGAGTATATTCAATATTTGATAGACCATGGCGTTGATTCTACGGCAAAGGATTCATTCGGAAAAACAGCTTATGATTATGCCGTTGAAGATGGTCACACGGAAATTGCAGATTTATTGAAATGCGCCTCTCAGCAGTAAAAAAGCCCCCATTGAAATGAATTTGCCACTTGCTCAAAAAATGGGGCTTTTGTATCAAAACTACAGTTATTAGCCAAAACAAAACGGACATCGTGTGATGTCCGTTTTGTTTTAGTATAGGTGCATATTTAAACTCCATCTATACGGCAAATCTCTCCTTCTCCGCCAAATAAAAACCGCAATTTTGATACAAAGGGATTGCGGTTTTTGTGTTTTTATGATATAATATCAATCAACAGAATTGTATCTATGAAAGGAAAATGATATGAAAAACAAAATTATATATCACATTGGCGACAGTATCACTGCTCAGACCATCGTAAAAAAAGGATATATCTACGTTGATGAACCAAATCAGAGAATTGAGTTTGACGGCGGAATATATAAGCTTGATAACATTAAAAGCGTAGAATTATACAAAATGAATGGGCTAGGAACAATGATTAAACTCATCAATTCAAATGATACCATTTATTTTTCAGTTCCAAGGATTTTTATTGACAAGGGTACGGGATTTGCAATTATCAATTATTTTGCAACAAAAAAATTGTATAAAATAATAAGCAATAGGTAAATTGTGGTGATAATGTATCAAAATTAGGGTTATTAGCCAAAACAAAACGGACATCACACGATGTCCGTTTTGTTTTGCCTTAGTATAGGTGCATATTTGAACTCCATCTATACGGCAATTCTCTCCTTATTTATCAAACAAAAACCGCAATTCCGATACAAAGGGCTTGCGGTTCTTTTCTTCTTATGATACAATATACTTAAACAGTATAAACGGAGGATTGCTCACGATGAAAAAAATAAAAATAAAATCCATTGCACTTTTATTGTTCATGGCTTTTATATCGCTAATGCTTGCAGGTTGCGGCTCGATTTTCGGAAAAGATTCGGACGTTACGCGTCATACCAAAAGCTTTGAGGCATCTACGGGAAAATGGTTGCTCCTTGACGAGGAGGATACCTATTTTATTTTTGACGGTTCCGAGGGCGTAATGACCTTCAGCTACTACGAGAACGGCGCATTAAAATACAATGGAAGCTTCAGGTCTGTATCCAGAAGCTCGCCCGATGCAAATACCCCTCTAACTTTCATTATAACCAGAAGCGATAAGAAAAACGAGGACTGGATCAACTGCTACACAGAAAACCTTGGGGAAAGCTTTACACAGTTCAGTATCATTTGCACAGAAGAAGATCTTGGTGTTACCGACGGAACTGTATATACCCATATATATCGAATAAGCGAAATGCCTTACAAAATCGGAACGTACGTTTTGGAAGGTGAGGAGTATGCACCATTTGACAAAAACGGTTTTGATGATGGAAAATATCGTATTCCCGAGGGAACTTACATCAGCGAAAGCGGCCAAAGCTTCACGATATTGCCACTGATAAACAGGAACTATTTGCTATTCACCTACACCAACGGAGAAACCGTTGTAGAGGGCATGTTCAATATCGCCGAAGACAAACAAACCATATATCTGTATATCGAGCATGATATATACCAAAAGATAAGAAACTCCGACAAAAATAATTACGATACCACATTCGGCCTAAATTATCCCCCTGATTTTTATTTAAGAGGAAACTTTGACACCAACGATAACAGCCTTGTTATTAACGATTTGTATCACCATTCGTTTAGCCCCACCGAAATTGACGACTCTGTATGGGTTTTCGGAACGTATGTAAAGCAATAATCTAAAATTCGGATATTTTACCGTCTGTAATAAAAAAGTTGCCTTCGGTAACTACAAAATGCCCGATTTTCGGGCATTTTTACATAAGGAAAACTTTTTTTGAACAAGCAAAATTGCACCGCTTCGCGCGCAATTTCCTATGTTATAAAAAAAGAACATCGTACGAGAGTCTGCAAAATTAGCGGTAAAATGAAATTAGCCACCACATTTTTGTGGTGGCTTTTTGATATGCAGAAAGCAAAGAAAAGCCCCGCGCGAGGCAGGGCGAGGATTACGATTCTTTTTGTTTAGTAACAATTAACGCTTTTACACGTTCGCAAAGTTGTTCGAATTCCGAATTTACCTTAAGTGGATCAAAATCTTTTCCTTGTAAATCTCTTAATATGTTACTCGGATATACGCAGTAACATGTGGTTACTCCATTCATATACGTGTGAATAAATATCATTCGTTCTTCAAGCGCATCGGGATCGTTATAAGGACTTTGCCAATCTTCTTTTGCTCGCCATTCCATTCCGTTAAGGAAACGGCATGATGTAGGCAGCAACACCTCATCTGTAATCAGCATAACATCCTCTAACAGTTTAACTACCTTCTCAATCTGTAAAAGTGCTTGCTCTTGATTTCCCAATGATATTAAACGCAAGGCTGATTTCAATCCCAGTTCCATACGATCTGATATCCACATATCAGGTCTATCGTCCACGGCATCTCGTCGTATCAACGAAAGCATTGCTTCCATAAAATCATCCGCATAATCGTTATTACTTTTATCTTCCCCCCATTTTAACAAATGTCGAGGATAAAGCAAATTGTTGAAAGCGTGATATAATTGGTATCTTCTTTCCGGCTCGAATCGTTCTGCATCACCGCGATATAGATATCGCCTGAAAAGCAATGCACGCGCAGAGCAATCAAATGAGGTGGTATATTGTTTAAGAAAGCTTTCAATGTTTTCTTCTTCCTCAATCTCTGCCATTGTTTGGATCGTATGCGGATGCATAGGATGACGTTCAAGATATGCTTCTGCCAGCAAACGCACATCGGGAAGAATTTTAGGATCACGAAAAGCACGTTCGTTTCCTTCACTCCAAGGACGCCATGCAGAATCACTGTTGAGATAATTTCTGCGAATATCACGAAGAATGTTTACGATTTTATCAGCATCGTAATCTCTTTTCATACACTCACGACGAAGCTCGTCAAATGTATCCACAGCGCGTTTTTCTTTTTCAATTTGAGGCATCCCGAGAAGCTCGTCAACCGTAACTGTAAGCACCTCGGCGATGGCAGGAATCAGTTCAAGATCTGGATAGGTTGTTCCATTTTCCCAACGGCTGATCGATTGATATGTTACACCCAAGCGATCGGCAAGTGCTTCTTGCGTTAAATCGTTTTTCTTTCGGAAATTACGTATATTTTCCCCAATTGCAAGTTTCATTTTTCCTCCTTGTGTAGGTGATTGCTTTGCAAAACACTTCTTTTGTCGACACATATAGTATACTGTAAATTTATCAAAATTTCAATAACGCATTGCGAGAGAAAAATTGTCAATTAGTGTTATATTTTCTGCTTTCCCGACGCTTGCGTCTGTGGCAAGCATAGCGCGTGGCAATCCACGCACGATCGGGTAGAAGCCCGAACCCACTATCCGCATTGAAACGATGCGCAAAGCCTTCCTCTGGGAGGAAGGGGGACCACGAAGTGGTGGAAGGAGCCCGCGGGACTTTAAGTTTATGCTAATTTTATTGTAACGCGCTCTCCCTCAGTCGCCTACGGCGCCAGCTCCCTCCCGGAGGGAGCCTTTCATGAGTTCCTGCCGATAAAAAAACACCACCAAAGAAAATTCCGTGGTGGTGTTCGTGTTTTCTCCGCTAAAGTTGCAGAGGCGATGTTCTTTTTCTTTTTATCCGGGAAAGCCTTCCGTGCGCTTTATGCTTCCATCCGGCATAACCCACATAGCCTCTGCCTCATCTATAGATTCGATAAGCGCAAAACCGCTTTCAAAATCCATACAGAAAAGCGCCGTGGAAAGCGCATCTCCCATAGCAGAGCTTTTGCAAAGCACGGAAACAGACACAAAGCCTTCGCTCGGCATAAGCGTTTCGGGGTCTATTATATGGTGGTATCTTTTGCCGTCCACAATATAATATCGCTGGTACGAACCGCTCGTAACGAGTGATTGCCCCGCAAGCTTAAGGTATGCAATGTACGGTACGCTTTCGTCATCCTGTGGGTTTTCCACGCCCACGGTCCAAGGTTCGCCATCTGCTTTCGCACCAATAGTGCGCACGTTTCCGCCGACGTTAAGAACGTAACCGGAAATCCCCTGCTTCTCCAGCTCTTGCGCCACCATTTCCACGGCATAACCCTTGGCTATAGCGCCCACATCGAGCCTTACCTCCGGGTCCGTTATCGTAACCGTGCCGTTTTCTTTGTCTATAACAAGAGCACTTATATCAGTATGCTCTGCTGCTTTTTCCAGCTTATCCATAGGCGGAAGCTCCGCTTCCCAGGGATTGTTCATACCCTCGCTGCGGTAATCGTGCCAGATGGAAAGCACGCTTCCCATAGCAACGTTGACCTTGCCGCCCGTCTTTTCATACATTTCCTTTGCATAAATAAGCATATCGATAATGCGCGCGTCAGCCTTCACCGTGCGGTGTGCGCCGCCTACAAGCTCGTTTATCGTGCAAAGGTTTTCCATGCCATCGTATCGCTTGTATATATCAAAAAGCCTGTGGTATTCCCCGAGCTCGCCAAGCACAAGCTCGCTTACTTTTTCGAATTCCTCTTTATTTTCGGCATACCCCGTAACTGTTGTGACAGTATCGAAAAAATCGAAGGAATATTCGGAATATTTTGTTTTTGTTTTGCCGCAAGCAAAAAGGCACAGGCACTGTGCCGAGATAAATACGGCGATAATCGCCGAAAATATCTTTTTCACCATAGATACCTCAAAAACTCGAAAAAAGGGAGGTTTCCCTCCCGTTTTTTCTATTAAATCAAATTATAAATTAACCGATCTTAGCAACAGCGGCAACGAAACCGTCAACTGCGATTGTGCAACCTGCAGCTGTGAAGTCTCCTGTGATCTCGCTTGCTTTCTTGCCAATGCAAGCAGCAACGAAAGCATCTGCATGCTCATACCATTCTTTAGCAGAGCCATAGGGGGATTTCATACCGTAATCATCGCCGAGCTCTCTCTTACCCTTGATAGCTTTTGTCTTATCGAAAGTAGATTTACCCGTTGCATCGAATGTGAAGTCAACTTCTACTGTTTCGTTTATAGCAGCAACGATTTTGCCTTCCGCGTCAACTGCCGCCGCAAAAATATCTGTTGTGAGCTTGTTGGAGCCCGTTGCGTCGCCTGTAGCGTCTTTTGTTTCCTGAGCCGTGCTTACGCCGAGCTTGAGCGCGCTGTTTGCCGTAGCATTGGAATCCTTTGCGTTAGCTACTGCTTTTTCGATAGCGTATACGAAATCTGCAATCGATATTGTGCAGCCTGCCGCGATAACGTCGCCGTTGCCGCCTTCTGCGATATACGCTTTAACCTCGCTTACTGTTTTACCCTTAACAAGTGCACAGAAAGCATCTACATGTTCATACCATTCTTTTGTAGAACCGTAGGGGGATTTCATACCGTAATCGGCGCCGAGTTCATATTTTGTTTTGAAGGATGTGTTTGCTACTGCCTTGCCTGCAGATGTGTAAGAAACAGTGTTGTCTGCCGTGTCGATAACGCATTTAACGATTTTGCCATCTGCATCAATGAGAACTGCCGCAGCTGTGATAACAGCTTGACCTGCACCGTTTGTGTCGCCGTCGGCATCTGTTGCTTTTTCCGCAACGCTGTAAACGCCAAGACCGAGTTTGAGTTTTGCATCTTCATTGTTACCGCCACCGCAGCTTACGAGAACGAAAGAGGAAACCGCAATAAGTGCGCAAAGAAGAAGTGCTGTGATTTTTTTCATGATGAAATTCTCCTTATTATATTTCTGATGTACTTTTTGTACATTTCTCGAATATTGTATCAAAAAATCGTCGCATTGTCAATATATTTTATATCTATTTTATTCAAAATTATTATATTTTATACATAGGAAGCTTTTTTATCATCAGGGCACCGCAAATTCCTACGAAAACGCCGGAAATCGTGCCGCTTAAAGCAAGCACTATCATATAGTGCGCAAGCTCTGCCGTGCCGAGCAAAAACATAGCAACCAATATCTGTCCCGCATTGTGAAAAACGCCGCCCGCTACGCTCACACCCACTGTGGAAAGAAAATTCAGTTTTTTCAGAACTATCATCACAACAATGCTGAGCATCGCACCCGCTATACTGTAAATAAAGGTCATGGGGTTGCCAAAAAGAAGCGAAACCATGATAACGCGCACAGCGGAAACAAGCGCAGCCTCTTTTGCCCCGAAGCGGTAAAGCACAAATATTATTGCCACATTAGGCAAGCCCATTTTTATGCCGGGTACGGCAGCTACCGGCGATGGCAAAAGCGCTTCCACATAGGAAAGCAGCATAGCAACCGCCGTAAGCAAGCCCAAAAAAGCAATTTTTTTAATTTTTTTCTGTCTTTTCTCCATTTTCGCTTCACCATCTATGCAATAATATCGGGGCTGTCCTCCCCCGTAGCGCGCACTATTACGACAACCGTATTTGGCTTGCAGGCAATACTTTCTCCGTCGCGGCTTATAGGTCTGTGCGCAACGCATATACCGTCGGGGCAGCTCGCCTCCGCCATATACGCTTCCCCACCCTCTATAATAAGCAGGTTCACTCTGTCGCCGTTTCTTATTTCCACGGTCCTGTCCGTATCAAGCGGATATTCGCCGAAAATCTTTCCGTCCACTTTGACTATAACGGTATCGCCGGGAGCGCGCGTGGCGATATAGATAATACCTATAAGGCAAACGGCGGCAAGGAGCGCCGCGATAAAAATAATATCGTTTTTTATTTTGGATTTGCTTTTCTTTTCATCGCCCATAAAACCACCATATGCATATATAAAATTCAAAATCACCGCTTCGCGCCCATCGCTGAATGCGGTGGACGCGAAGCCGAATTGCGTTTATTTTTTTATAAAATTCACTTTCTTAAGGCATCCCGTAGGACAAGCATCCGCGCATGCGCCGCAGGCGTTGCATTTTGAATAATCTATGCGAGCCAAGTTGTTTTCCACGGTTATCGCGCCGTTTTTGCAGGTTTTTTCGCATTTTTTACAGCCGATACAAGCGTTTTTGCACGCCTTGCGTGCGTCTGCGCCCTTATCCTTATTGTTGCACATAACAGCTGTGGAAGCCTTGCGCGGAACCATGGAAATAACGTTGTGCGGGCAAACCGATTGGCAGATCCCGCAGCCTACGCATTTCGTAGCATCCACGTGAGCTATACCGTCTTTTACGCAAATAGCGTTATGAGGGCATTTTTCTGCGCAGTCGCCCAAGCCAATACAGGAAAAGGCGCACGCACCGGGGCCGCTGTAAAGCATAGCTGCCGCACGGCAGGAGGAAATACCCTCGTATACCGCTTTTTTGCCCGTAGCTTCGCAGTTGCCGTTGCAATGTACGAAAGCGGCCACGCTCTTCGGCGGTTCAACCTTCACGCCGAGAAGCGCGCCAATATTTTCCGCAGTTTCTCCGCCGCCGGGCACGCAGAGGTTTGCCTCTGCCCTGCCCTCTGCTACGGCAAGAGCGTAGTCGTCGCAGCCCTTGAAGCCGCACGCACCGCAGTTTGCACTCGGCAGAAGCGTTCTGACTGCTTTGGCTTTCGTATTTTCTTTAACCGCAAATTTGATCGAAAAAAACGCAAGTGCAAGGCCGAGTATAAGGCCTATCGGGATTATCGCCAAAAGAGCTGTTACAATATCCTGTCCCATAAAATCCTCCTTATGCAAACAAAGCGTCAACTATTCCGGCAAATCCCATAAACGAAAGCGAAATAAAGGAAGCCGCAATAAGTGTAACCGCAAGGCCGCGAAAAGGCACGGGAACCTTGCTTTCATCTATTCTGGAGCGTATTCCGGAGAAGAGCACCATGGCAAGAAGGAAGCCGAGGCCACAGCCAAGCGAGCTTACGACGGATTCGACGAAATTATAGCCATCCGTTATGTTGTTTATGGAAACACCGAGCACGGCGCAGTTCGTCGTTATAAGGGGCAGGTAAACACCGAGCCCCTTGTGAAGTGCGGGGGAAAATCTCTTAAGCAAAATCTCCACCATCTGTACAAGAGATGCTATAACGAGTATAAATACGAGCGTCTGCATATATCCCAGCCCGAAGGGGTCGAGAAGGAAATGCTGAATGGGCCACGTTACCGCCGTTGCAAGAAGCATAACGACCGTAACGGAAACACCCATGCCCGTAGCCTGGTCTATTTTTTTGGAAACACCCAGGAAGGGGCATATGCCCAGAAAACGCGCAAGAACGTAGTTGTTTACAAAAACAGAGGAAAGAAGAATAACTATTAAGGTTTTAAAGGTTTCCATTATTTATCCTCCTTTTTGTTTTCTGTATTTGCGCAAATACCGCTGTGGCAGTGCTCTGCAGAGGGGCAGCCTTCGCAGGAAAACTGTTTTTTGCGCGGTGCTTTTCCATGTGTTATCACACAAACCAAAGCAATAAGCAAACCGTATACGAGCATACCGCCCGGGGCTTTAACCAAAAATTCTATCTTATAGTTTTCGAGAAAAGCTATCGGAACACCTGCAAAGCTTGCCGCGCCGAAAACCTCGCGTATAAATGCCATCGCACAGAGCGCAAGCGTAAAGCCAAGCCCCATACCGAGCCCGTCGAGCGCAGATTTGCCCACAGAATTTTTGCTTGCAAACATTTCCGCTCTGCCGAGAATAATGCAGTTTACGGTTATAAGCGCAAGGTAAACGCCCAGCATCTCGTAAAGCTCGGGGAAATATGCGTGAACTATCATCTGAACTATCGTAACAAAGCCTGCTATAATAACTATATAGCAAGGTATTCTTACGTTATCGGGAATTATTTTTCTAAGCAAGGATATCAGTATATTGGAGCAAAGAAGCACGAGAAGCGCGGAAATGCCCATACCGAAAGCGCCGATCAAATTGGTTGTGGTGGCTATTGTCGGACAAGTGCCGAGAACAAGCACAAAAACTGGGTTTTCTTTAATTATGCCTTTTGTAAAAACAGAAAGGTTATCGTTTTTCATTATTCCGCACCTCCTTTTAGAATAATTACGCTTTCAAATGCGCGCAAAATAGCGGTTTTATAGCCGTTTGTGGTGAGTGTAGCACCGTTTATGGCGTCTATCGTGCCATAGTTTTCCTGTGTTTTGCCATCAAACTGACCGTAGAATTTTTCGTCTGCGCAAGCATCGCCATAGCCCTTGGATTCAGCTTGGGAAATCGTGAGGCAATCGATTATCTTGCCATCTGCCGTCATGGAAACACGAATCTTGATATATTCGCCCGATGCAATATAATGGTTACCGTTTATACCATAGCCGGAGGCGCGCATTTCAAGCACGTAGTTGCCGCTCGCCGTAAGCTTCGCGGAAAGGAGCGCGGAAGGAAGCCCTGTGTATTTGCCGAGGTCAATATCCTCTGCCGTGCTTGTAAGCGCTTTTTCTGCCTGTTCTTTCACCGTGCTTGCAAGCTCTGCATCCACTTCGGTTATCACGTTGTAATTTTCATCGAGAGCGATAAACTGTTCGCCTACAACGCAAACAGCGCCCTTGCCGTTATCTGCCTTGTAGATAGCATCTATACCTGTAATAACTTCAGTTATAAAGAGCTTTGTAAATTTACCGTCTGCCGCAGGGAGAGAAGCGGAAAGGTTATCGTTCAGTATTTCTTCTTCCGTGCGTATATCAACGTCGCCGCCGCCGAGAATTATAGCCGCGTTAAGAGCGTCTTTTACAGCCGCGCGGTATGCGCCCGTCGTTTTCGTAGCGCCGGATATAGTGTCCACACCGTCTATGCCCGCGGCATCCTTGCCCACGAGCGCGCCTGCCAAAGTGTCTGCCGCCACACCGCCTATGCTGGGTGTTTCGCCGGAGGAAAGGATGACCGTGCCGGCAACCTTGCCCTCTGCGTCAACGCCGCACATTATTACAAGTCCTGCGGCATAGCCGGATGTTTCAAGCTTCAGCACGTATCCGCCGCTTTCGGCTTTGTATGCCTCAGTTACCGTAGCCGGCAGAGAGTATGTGGTAATATCGAGCTTTTCAAAGTTTTTGCCGTCGGGCAAAACCTGCAAAAGAGCGTCGTTTGCCGCCGCTTCTTCATTTTTTGCTATAATGGGTGCGGTAATACTGTTCGTTACAGCGAGCGCGGCAGTAATAAAAGCGCACACGCAAATAAGTACCAAAGTGCTTTTTATGGAATTTTTCACGATTTTTTACCTCCAAACACTTTATGAGCAGTAAAGGAATCAATATAGGGTGTTAAAATATTCATAAAGAGTATTGCGAAAGAAACGCCCTCGGGGTACGTACCGAAATAGCGGATAAGAAACGTGAGCAAGCCTGCGCCCACGCCGAAAACTATTTTTCCCGCAGGGGTCGTGGGGGACGTAACGTAGTCTGTCGCCATAAAGAACGCACCTATGAAAAGACCGCCCGAAAGTATGAGCGCCAAAGCGCGCATAAAATCGAAGCCTTCCATAATAAGAGAAAGAACATATACCGTACCAACGAACGATACAGGTATGTGCCAGCTTATAACTCGGCGCACAAGAAGGTAAACAAGCCCTGCAAGAAGCGCGAGAGCGCAGGTCTCGCCTATAGCGCCGCCCTTTAGCCCGAGCAAAAGATCTGTTATAGCAGGGGTATTACCTGCCGCTATGCTTTCCAGCGGCGTAGCACCAGCTACAGTATCTACAATAGTGGGGTACGACTGCGTAGCCATACTGCCGAAAGCCACAAGCATAAATACGCGCGCAGTTATGGCAGGGTTAACAAGGTTACAGCCTATACCGCCGAAAAGGCATTTTACTATGATTATTGCAAAAGCGCTGCCCACAACGCACTGCCATATCGGTATTCCGGCAGGCAGATTGAGCGCGAGCAAAAGCCCTGTGAGCGCCGCGCTGAAATCGCCTACGGTCTGTTCTTTTTTCGTTATTATATTAAATACCGCTTCCAAAAGAACACAGCTTGCCACGCAAACGGCAACTACCAAAAGCGCGCGCAGCCCGAAAATTATAGTTCCGGCTATAACCGCAGGCATAAGGGCGATAATAACGTCGCGCATAATTCCCGCTGTGGAACGTCCGCTGTGTATATGAGGGGAAACAGAAAGTCGAAGAAGTTTAGCCATTTTTAGAAGCCTCCTTTGCCTGTTCTTCGCGCAGAAGCGCCTTTGCGAGCTTATTTGTCTGCACAAGCGGTCGGTTTGCAGGGCATACAAAGCTGCAGCAGCCGCATTCCATACAGCTCATTACAGAAAGCTTTTTAAGTTTTTCCGTATCCTTCTTATCATAAGCAAGCAATATTTCTGCCGCAGCAAGACCGAAGGGACACGTATTCGTGCAGGAGCCGCAACGAATGCACGCTGTGGTTTTGGGAAGTTTGGCTTCCTTTTCTGTAAGCGCAAGCACAGCGTTTGTATTTTTGAGAACGGGAACATTTATATCCGCTACGGCAATACCCATCATCGGGCCGCCGTAGAGCACCTTTGCGGGTTCTTCTGAAAAGCCGCCGCAAAATTCAATAACGTCGGCGATAGATGCACCTATGGGAGCTATAACGTTCATTGGCGTTTTTACCGCACCGCCATCAACCGTTATACATTTTTCCACGAGAGGCGTGCCATCGCGCAGGTATTCTCCTATTGCCGCAATCGTCGTGCAGTTAACCACTATACATCCCACGTCTATGGGAAGCTTGCCTTCCGGCACCACCTTTTTTGTGGTGTGGTATATGATTACCTTTTCGCCGCCCTGCGGATAAACAGAGGGCAGCACCTTTACCTCGGCACCGTCTATATTGGAAGCAAGCTCTTTCATAGCCGATATAGCTTTTTTCTTGTTTTCCTCTATGCCGATTATAATTTTCTTAAAGCCGAAATACTCTTTTATCTTCGCCAGAGCATATTCCATATCGGGCACACGCGCCGTCATAGTGTAGGTGTCGCTTGTGATATACGGTTCACATTCCGCACCGTTTATAATAAGCTCCTCCACACGCGCAGGGTCCGCACCGAATTTTACGTAAGTGGGGAAACCGGCACCGCCAAGACCAACTACACCGCTTTTTCTTATAGCGTCTACCATATCTGCCGCAGAACTTACAGCAGGGGGACAAAGCGTTTCGTCCCTCGTCATCTTACCGTCGGATTCAATAACGGCGGCTTTGCATTTTGCGCCGTTTGAAAGCATTATTTCTTCTATCTTCGTTACCTTGCCAGACACGCTGGAATATACGTTAGAAGACACAGCTCCGCTGCCTTCGCCTATAAGAGTGCCCACGTTTACCAAATCCCCTGCTTTAACCAGCAGATTTGCGGGGGCGCCGATGTGCATGGACATCGGTATCGTTACAGCCTTCGGCACGGTCATACGCACAGCAGGCTTATCTGCCGTGTTTTTTCTGTGCGGCAGGTGAACGCCTTTCAAAAAAAATGACATTTGTTTTTCTCCTTTTTTTGTAAAAATTAAATAACAAAAAAGCACATTCTTTTATATTTTACCTTAAAAACGGTATATATGTCAATATGCTTTGTAAAAATATGTGAAAAAGATATGGAAAAGTTACATTTTTGCATCAAAAATAGAATATATTGGGAATTTTATCATATTTTATTATTTGTAAAAACACATTAAAAATTCAAAACGTATTTTTGTATTGCGATTTTTCCCATATTGTGGTATACTTAACAAAAAAGGACATTGAAAGGAACGAAAAAATGTCTACGCAAATAAAAATACTCTCTTCTCTTGAAAAATGCTTTACCGATGAAGATCTTGCGCAAAAGACAAAGCTTGAAAAAGCAAGCTGCCTGCGCGGCGAAGATTTTCATTTCACGCTCGCATATACAGCGCAGGATATGTCCGCTTGGCGTCTTTGCGAATATGGCACACTCATGTGCAAAAGCCAGCTCGCGGTTTCGTTCGAAAGAATAGAACACGTGCCCGTGCGCATGCCCTGCTACCCCGAAAGAAACGATGAAAACTATCTGCGCAAAAAAGCGGGGCTCTACCCCGACCTGCTCATTCCCATTGGCGCGGGCGAAACCGTGCAGTGCTCTACCCTGCTCCTTTCCATATATGGCACGGTTAAGGTTCCCGAAAGCACCGCCGCAGGCGAATACAATATAACAGTCGGCTTGTGTATGGAAAACGGCGAAAATATAACCGAAAGCTTTACGCTCCGCGTTATAAACGCAGTCCTGCCCGAGCAAGAAACAAGCGTTGCCCAATGGGTACACTACGACTGTATCGCAAGCGCGCACGGCTTGGAAATATTTTCGGAGGCGCATTGGCTCGCCATAGAAAGCTATCTCAAAACTGCTGTGGAGCACGGTATAAACACCATACTCACGCCTGTTTTCACACCTCCGCTGGATACCGCTGTCGGCGGAGAACGCCCCACCGTTCAGCTCGTCGATGTAACAAAAGACGGACAAAGCTACACCTTCGGCTTTGAAAAATTCCGCCGCTTCGTTACCCTTTGCGAAAAGCTCGGCGCAAAAAAATTTGAAATATCCCACCTTTTCACGCAGTGGGGCGCATACCACGCGCCAAAGGTCATGGCAAACATCGGCGGCGAATACACCAAAATTTTCGGTTGGGAAACGGATGCCGCAGGCGAAGAATACGTGGCTTTCTTGCGCGCATTCCTTTCCGCCCTTCTCGAAGAAGCAAAGGCGCTCGGCATAGATAAAAAGCTCATTTTCCATATTTCAGATGAGCCGAATATCAAGCATCTGGAGCAGTACAAGCTTGTAAAAAGCAAAATTTTCGATATTCTCGCAGGCTACCCCGTTTACGATGCGCTTTCCGATTTCGATTTTTACGAAAAAGGTATAGTTGCCAACCCCATACCGGCGACAGACCATATAGAGCCCTTCCTCGCGGCAAACGTGGAAAATTTGTGGGCATACTACTGCTGCGGTCAATGGAAGGACGTTTCCAACCGCTTCATCGATATGTCGCTCGCACGCACGAGGGTCATAGGCACTCAGCTCTGGAAATATAATATCGCAGGCTTTTTGCATTGGGGCTACAATTTCTATTACACTCAGTATTCAAAGCGCGAAATAAGCCCCTACGTTATAACCGACGGCGACGGCTTTGCCCCGGCAGGCGACGCTTTCTCCGTATACCCCGCTCCCGGCGGCAAACCATACCGCAGCCTGCGCCTCGTGGCATTCCACGAAGCGCTTTGCGATACACGCGCGCTCTCTCTTTGCGAAAAGCTATGCGGCAAGGAAGCCGTTCTCGCTGTTTTGGAGCGCGAGGGCGAAGTAACCTTCTCCTCCTACCCGCGTACAGCGGAATTTCTGCTTTCCACACGCGAAAAGATAAACGAAATGATAGAAAAAAATGCATAAAAATTCAAAAAAATACCGCAATTCCGCCGCAAGGGGTTGCGGTATTTCTTTGTATGTGATATAATTAAAGTATATCAATATGAAGCATTTGCTTTGAGGAGCGACTTTATGAAAAATAAAATACTTTGCATTTTACTTTGTTTCTGCATTCTTACAGCAATTTTCCCCCACTCGTCATTCGCATCGGAAGAGCCGGAGCGCCACGGCGCGACAACTATTTCCGGCAACGAAAAATACGTTTACGACAAGCTCGCGGAAGGTATAACAAAAGACGAACCTGCAGAATGCATAGAATTTGACGAAACAAAAAATATAACGGAAGAAGAGCTTAACAGAGCTTACACTATGTTTGTAAGCGATTACCCTGAATGCTTCTGGGTTTCAAAGGCTTCAGGTTATTCATACAGTTATTTTTCAAACGGAGCAACCAAAAGAATAGTTGCCGTTTCCCCGAGCTATTCTTTCAAGGGCGAAGCATTGAAAACAGCAAAAAAAGCCCTTAACGATGCCGTTTCCGCTATACTTTCCGGTATGCCCAAGGGCGATACATATATAAAAGCGCTGTATCTCCACGATGCCCTTGCAAAAAAGGTAACGTATAAATCTGCCGGCGAACATCAAACAGCATACGGCGCGCTCGTGGCCGGCGAAGCCGTTTGTGCCGGCTATGCCGCCGCATACCAGCTTCTTTTGCAAAAAGCGGGCATAAAAGCCTGGACTGTCACAGGCTGGAGCTTGGACCCCTCCGGAGTTCAGGTCGCACACGCCTGGAACGTGGTGTGGATGGATGCTTCCACCTGCGTTTATACGGACGTAACGTGGGACGACCAAGGCGACACTCTTTACCACTACTATTTTAATATAAGCAAGCGTGAAATAGAAGAAGGGCACGTTGTAAACTCCAATTTCTATACTCTGCCCGCCTGCAACCACGAAAACGAAAGCTATTTCGATAAAAATTCTTGCACGGTTACGGCGAACAGTACGCCTGCAGAAGTTGCTGCGCTTTTCGGCGGCGCAATAGACAGTACCAAACGCAAAGCTATTATATACTACGATGGAAGCGGTCATTTCTACGATTGGCTCGAAGAAAACTTCACAGATCTGTATTTTGCGCTCGGCGGCGGTTACGGCAGCTTTGGTTGGAGTACAAATTATATGGGCAAAGAATTTCATATCACTGTTTCGGGCAACTTCTCTGCCCCTATCACGCCCACGCAAACCACTACTAAGCCTACTACGGTAACTACCGTTACCACCACTAAACCCACCACGGTAACCACCGTTACCACCACTAAACCCACCACGGTAACTACCGTCACTACCACTAAACCCACCACGGTGACTACCGTCACTACCACTAAACCCACTACGGTAACTACCGTCACTACCACTAAACCCACTACGGTAACTACCGTCACTACCACTAAACCCACTACGGCGACTACCGTTACAACTACTAAACCCACTACGGTGACTACCGTTACAACTACTAAACCCACTACGGTAACTACCGTTACAACTACTAAACCTACTACGGTAACTACCGTTACTACTACTAAGCCCACCACGGTGACTACCGTTACCACCACTAAACCTACTACGGTAACTACCGTCACCACTACTAAACCTACCACGGCGACTACTGTTACAACTACTAAACCCTCTACGGCGACTACTGTTACAACTACTAAACCCTCTACGGTGACTACCGTTACCACTACTAAACCCACTGTGGCGACTACCGTTACCACTACTAAACCCACTGTGGCGACTACCGTTACCACTACTAAACCCACTGTGGTGACTACCGTTACATCTGCCACCGCACAATCTACATCGGCAAACGCAAGCACAGAACCGCTCGATGCAAAGAAAATACTGAATATCATTTCGGAATATCGCTTCATAATTATATCTGTGGGCACCGTTGCGCTGGTAGTAGGCATATCTATACCGCTTTCCAGAAGAAAGAAAAAATAAATAACGCTTGACCAAAAAGACCTCTGCTGTTCACATTTTGCAGAGGTCTTTTTTCAATTACACTAAAAAATATTTCATTTTTTTACAGCATAAACATTTTATTCTTAATTCTTTACTGCATCTTTACCAAATTTTGTATACCAGCCCTTAAAACATTTGACATTTCACCCAAATTATTATAGAATATTATTATACTTTGCTACAATAATAAAGAGGTGATTCATATCGAAAACAAAAACAAAATAGACAGCGTCGTTATCAAAGAAACGCTTTATATCGGCGCTTGGGTGCTTATTTTCAGCGCTATCATGGAGGCGGTGTTCCTTGCGATAGGCAAATGGGATTATACCGTGCTGCTCGGCAACGTTCTCGGTGCCGCTATAACGGTGCTTAACTTTTTTCTTATGGGCATAACGGTTCAGCGAGCCGTTGGCAAGGAAGAAAAGGATGCCAGGCAAACTATGAAGACCTCGCACTCCCTGCGAATGCTCATGCTCGCGTTGGCGCTCTTGTGCGGTATCCTTCTGCCCTGCTTCAACGTCATAGCAACAGTTATTCCGCTTTTGTTTCCGCGAATAGCCATTGTATTCAGACCGCTTTTTGATAAAAAATAAGCAAAAACAAAACAGCGTTTAAACAAAAGGAGGTGTATATCAAAACATGAAAAACAAAAGCTTGCGTTTTGGGCTTGCCGACACAGTTTATATTCTTATGATAATTCTGCCGCTTCTTGCGGGTATAGTGCTCAACGTGCTTACAAAACCGGCTTCCGAGGGTATCTCCATAACGGGCGCGCGCATCTTCTTCACGGTGCCGATGCCCCTGCAGGATCTCTACATCACAGAGGCGCAAATAAACGCCTGGCTTGTTATAATAGCCATACTCGGGCTTTGCCTGTATCTTTCACACGGAGCAAAAATACGCCCCGATACAAAGCGCCAGCACCTTGCGGAATGGATAGTGGAAAAAACAGAGGCTCTGGTTACGGACTCTATGGGCGATTTCTTTTCGGGCTACGCCGCTTTTATAACGGCCATAATCGCCATTTCCGCCTTTTCCAGCCTTTTGACCTTGCTCGGTCTCTTCCCCCCTACGTCGGATATAAATATCGTAGCGGGCTGGGCAATACTCGTATTCGCTCTTATCACATATTACAAGCTGAAGGGCGGCGTAGGCAATTATCTTAAAGGATTTTTGGAGCCGATATTCATTATGGCTCCGCTAAACGTGCTTGGCGAAATAGCCACGCCCGTTTCCATGGCGTTCCGACATTACGGAAACGTGCTTTCGGGCTCGGTAATAGCCGTGCTTATTTCGTATGCTTTGCAGGGGCTTTCCTCCCTCGTTCTCGGGTGGCTGCCGGGTGTTTTCGGCGAAATACCGCTTCTGCAAATAGGCTTGCCCGCGGTGCTTTCGCTCTATTTCGATATTTTCAGCGGATGTATGCAGGCTTATATCTTCGCCATGCTCACCATGCTGAATATTTCGGGAGGCTTCCCACAGGAGGCATACGAAAAACGTCAAAGAAAAAAGCTCGAAAAGAAAAACAAAAAGAACAAAAAACTTCAAACAACAAATTAAAAAATCGGAGGTATTTATTATGGAAATCGCTATTGCTATTATTTTAGGTTGCTGCGCTTTGGGTGCAGGTATTTGTATGGGTATAGGTGCTATAGGCCCCGGTATCGGCGAAGGTAACGCCGTTTCCAAGGCTTGCGAAGCTATCGGTCGTCAGCCGGAAAGCAAAGGCACGGTTACATCCACTATGATCATGGGTTGTGCTATCACGGAAACAACGGGTATCTACGCGCTCGTTATAGCGATCCTTCTCATTTTCGTTGCACCCAACATAATGGTAAACATTTTGAAAAACGCCGTAGGACTCCTTTAAGATAACAACGTTATCGGAGGAAGTAATATGCAAAATCTAGATATTATTTCAATAAATATATGGCAAATGCTCATATCTCTTTGCAATCTTCTTATTATATTCCTTATAGTAAAAAAATTTCTCTTCGGCCCGATAAAAAACGTTATGTCGAAGCGCCAATCGGAAATAGACGAGCATTATAAAACCGCGGAAGCGGCAGAAGCAGATGCTATGCGCGCAAAGGAAGAGTTTGAATACAAGCTCACCACGGCAGACAAGGAAGCTGCAAGTATACTTAAGGAAGCCACCGTGCGCGCAGACCGCAGAGGCGAAAAAATAATAGAAGAAGCCAAAGAAAAAGCAGACGTCATCGTGCGCGGAGCGCAAGCGGAAGCAGAGCTCGAGCGCAAAAAAGCCACAGAGGGCATAAAGCAGGAAATAGTAGACGTTTCCACCTGCCTTTCCGAAAAGATACTCGAAAGAGAAATAAAACAGGCAGACCACAAAAAGCTTATTGATTCCTTTATTTCCGAAATAGGTGAAGGCAATGAATAAGACAGACAGAGCAAAAGAATATGCCACGGCGCTTTTCACCATTGCTTTGGAGCAAAACGCGGCAAAAGCATATGCCGCCGCGCTGGAATACGCTGTGACAACGCTTAAAGGAAACCCCGATTACCTCGAATTCCTTTGTGCGCCGAACATTCCGAAATCGGAAAGAATACTCTCGCTCGAAAAGGTATTCGGCGCGAGCGTGCCGGAGAATGTGCTCTCCTTTTTAAAGCTGATTTGCGAAAAAGACCGCATGCGGATACTCGAAACATGCCTTCACGAATATATGAAGCTGTATAATGAATCCAAGCGCGTTTCCTGGGCACACGTAACAAGCGCCGTGCCGCTCACAGCGGAGCAAAAGACGGCACTGCGCTTAAAGCTCGAAAAGCAAAGCGGCAGAAACGTTCTTCTGGAATGCACCGTAGATAAAACCATGCTCGGCGGTGTAGTAGTGGAAATGGACGGCAAAATTCTCGATGGCAGCCTTCGCCGCCGTTTACAAGAAGTAAAGGAAGTGATAAGTCAATGAGCGAAAGACCCGAAGAAATAAGCAGTATTATAAAACAACAAATAAAAAATTATAAATCCCGCCTCGAAATGCGCGAAACAGGCACAGTTATTATCGTCGGCGACGGTATTGCCAAGGTTTACGGCATACAGGACTGTATGTCAAGCGAGCTTCTGGAGTTTGACGACGGAAGCTTCGGCATGGCACAGAACTTAGAGGAGGAAACAGTTTCCGTCGCCATTCTTTCAAACGAAAATAACATACGCGAGGGCACGGGAGTGCGCCGCACGGGCAAGGTAGTTTCCGTTCCCGTGGGCGAAGCGCTGCTCGGCAGAGTAGTAAACGCGCTCGGCGAGCCCATAGACGGCAAAGGCCCCGCACTTTGCCGCACCACACGCCCTATAGAAAACGAAGCCCCCGGTATTATAGAGCGCAAAAGCGTTTGCGTGCCGCTTCAAACGGGCATAAAGGCTATCGACAGCATGATCCCGATAGGCAGAGGCCAGCGCGAGCTTATTATAGGCGACCGCCAGACAGGTAAAACAGAAATAGCCGTAGATACTATAATAAACCAGAAAAACGAAAACGTTATCTGCATCTATGTTGCCATCGGTCAGAAGAGCACTTCCGTTGTGCAGATAGTAAACGAGCTTACAAATGCGGGTGCTATGGAATATACGATAGTAGTTTCCGCTTCCGCCTCTGAAAGCGCTCCGCTTCAGTACATCGCGCCATATTCCGGCTGCGCTATGGCAGAATACTTCCGCGAGCAAGGCAAAGACGTGCTCATAATTTACGACGACCTTTCAAAGCACGCCGTGGCATACCGCGCACTTTCACTGCTTATCCACCGCCCCCCGGGCAGAGAGGCATACCCCGGCGACGTATTCTACCTGCACTCCCGCTTGCTGGAGCGCGCGGCGTGTGTTGCGCCCGAATACGGCGGCGGCTCCATAACAGCCCTTCCCCTTATAGAAACACAGGCAGGCGACGTTTCCGCATATATACCCACAAACGTAATTTCCATTACAGACGGTCAGATATTCTTGGAAACAGAGCTTTTCCACGCCGGCATTATGCCTGCCATAAACCCCGGTGTTTCGGTTTCCCGTGTAGGCGGCTCTGCACAGCTTAAAGCGATGAAAAAGGTTTCGGGCGAACTGAAGCTGCTTTATTCGCAGTACCGCGAGCTACAGGCGTTTGCGCAGTTCGGAAGCGACCTCGATGCCGACACCAAGCGCAGACTGGCGCTCGGCGAGCGTATAGTGGAGGTGCTGAAGCAGAAGCGAAACTCCCCCGTGCGCGTGGGCTGCCAGGTAGCTATAGTTTACGCTGTTATAAACGGCTATCTCGATAGCATCCCCGTAGACAAGGTAAAAGAATACGAACAGCTTCTCTATGAAAAATTAGAGCACGAATACGCCCCCCTTCTCTTCCGTTTCGAAAACGGATTTTACGACCCGGAAGATATCGCAGAGCTTAAAAAAGCGCTCGGCGAAATGCAGAGGTGAGCGCGATGGGTGCAGATATAAAAGCGCTTCGCACTCGCATGAAAAGCGTGGATTCCACGCTACACCTCACAAAGGCGATGGGGCTCGTAGCCTCATCCAAGATACGCCGCGCCACAGAGGCAATGAACCGCGGCAGAGAATATAAAAAAGCGGTTGATGAAGTAGTAAAGCTTCTCACCGCCTGCCCCGAATGTAAAAAGAGCCCGTATATGCAGGTGCGCGGCAGTGAACGCACGCGCATCATCGCCATCGCGGGCGACAGGGGCCTTGCCGGCGGCTATAACGCCAATATTTTCCGCACCGCGCGCGAATTCGGCGGCGCAGAATTTATAACCATAGGCAAGCGTGCGTGCGACCGCTTTGGCAAAGAGCCAAACTCTTCCGAGCATTTTTCGTACGAAGAAACGTATGCGCTGGCAGAAAAGCTTTGCGCCGAATTTTGCGCGGGCGAATATGATCGCCTCGGCATAATAAGCACACGCTACGTTTCCATGCTTTCGCAGGAGCCACAGGTCTCCTGGGTGCTGCCGCTTGTCTGCGAGGAGGAAAAAGCGAGCGCAGGCGTAATTTTCGAACCGGAGGAGCTTACGATACTCAACGCCGCCGTTCCGGAATACGTTGCGGGCACCATTTTCTCTGCCATACGCGAAAGCTTCGCCTGCGAGGTTATGGCGCGCCGCACGGCAATGGATTCCGCAGGCAAAAACGCGCAGGAAATGCTCGACGAGCTCGGGCTTCAGTATAACCGCGCGCGCCAAGGCGCCATAACGCAGGAGATAACAGAGATCGTAGCGGGCGCAGGCGAATAAAAACATTCTTAAACTTCACCAAAAGGAGGTTTACAATCATATGGCAAATTCTATCACGGGCAGAGTTGCGCAGGTCATGGGGCCTGTAGTAGACGTGCACTTCCCCGAAGGTGCCCTGCCCGCAATCAATAATGCTTTAACAATTCCGATAGATAAACGAACGCTCACCGTAGAGGTGGCACAGCATATAGGCGGCAACACCGTGCGCTGTATAGCCATGGCTTCCACCGATGGTCTTAAACGCGGCACACCCGTAACTGATACGGGCAAGGCAATAAGCGTGCCCGTAGGCAGAGAGACACTTGGCAGAATTTTCAACGTTCTGGGCGATACTGTAGATAACGGCCCCGAGGTAAGCGCAAAAGAGCGCTGGGATATCTACCGCCCCGCTCCCAAATACGAAGACCTTTCCACCTCCACCGAAATTTTGGAAACAGGCATAAAGGTAATCGACCTTATCTGCCCGTATTCCAAGGGTGGTAAAATAGGTCTTTTCGGCGGCGCGGGTGTAGGCAAGACCGTGCTTATTATGGAGCTTATAAACAATATCGCAAAGCAGCACGGCGGTCTTTCCGTTTTCACGGGTGTGGGCGAACGCACGCGTGAGGGCAACGACCTCTACAACGAAATGAAGGAATCCGGCGTTCTTTCCAATACTACGCTCGTGTACGGGCAGATGAACGAGCCCCCCGGCGCGAGAATGAGAGTGGCGCTTTCCGGCCTTACTATGGCGGAATATTTCCGCGACAGCGAGGGCCAGGACGTGCTGCTGTTTATAGACAACATATTCCGCTTTACCCAGGCGGGCAGCGAGGTTTCGGCGCTTCTCGGGCGTATGCCCTCTGCCGTTGGCTACCAGCCTACGCTTGCAAACGAAATGGGCGCTTTGCAGGAGCGTATTACGTCCACGAGGAAGGGCTCCATCACCTCCGTCCAGGCAGTTTACGTGCCCGCGGACGACCTTACGGACCCTGCACCCGCCACGACGTTTGCGCACCTCGACGCAACTACGGTTCTTTCGCGTGCCATCTCCTCGCAGGGTATCTACCCCGCTGTAGACCCGCTGGAATCCACCAGCCGCATACTTTCCCCCGATATTCTCGGAGAGGAGCATTATCGTGTGGCTCGCGAGGTTCAGCGTGTATTGCAAAGATACAAGGAGCTCATGGATATCATCGCTATTATGGGTATGGATGAGCTTTCCGACGAGGATAAGATGCTCGTTTCCCGCGCAAGAAAGATCCAACGCTTCCTTTCCCAGCCGTTCGACGTTTCCGAAAAATTCACGGGTATACCGGGCGCATACGTTCCGCTTGCCGAAACCATTCGCGGATTCCGCGAAATATTGGAGGGCTTGCACGACGATCTGCCCGAAAGCGCATTCCTATTCGTAGGTACGATAGACGAAGCCGTGGAAAAGGCAAAGAAAGCGTGAGCTTATGAAAACGTTCAAGCTTACAATCGCTTCTCCGGACGGAAATGTTTTCAACAGCGAAGCGGTAAAAATTTCCCTGCGCGGTATAGAGGGCGAGCTCGCCGTAATGGCAGGGCACGTACCGTTCATAACTGTAATAAAACCGTGCACCTACCGCATAGAGTTGCCCGACGGCGAAGAAAAAACCGGGCAAACAGGCGGCGGCATACTGACCGTTTCAAAAGAAAACGTAACTTACCTTTCCGGAAGAACGGATATCTAAAATATTCAGCAAAATATCCACTCGGTTTGAGTGGATATTTTTATTGCAAAACTCAGGTGCAAGGCGGCGAAAAACGCTCCATCTGAGCGCGTTTTTGTTCCAGCGTGGGGTGAACATATACTGCAAGTGTCGTGCTCACGTTTGCGTGTCCCAATATTTCCGAAAGCGCTTTGGCATCGAACCCCAGCTCTACGCAGCGTGTGGCAAACGTATGGCGCAGGGCGTGAAACGTATATTCTTCCATCCCCAGCCTGCGCATAAAGGTTTTGTATCGCATATAGAAGCTGTGCGGCTCCGTATGCGTGCGCGCACCGGTTACGATGAAAAAATCTTTTGGCAATGCCGATTTTTGCAGCTTTTGCAAAAGAAAATACGGCAGAGGTATTTCCCGCACGGAATGTGATGTTTTCGGTTCGCTTATAATAACTTTTGTCTTGTTCCCCTCCCCCGAAAAATTCGGTATACGCTCTACCGTGCGCCGTACAGCGATACTCTTCACCGAAAAATCTATATCGCCCCAGCACACACCGCATACTTCGCCTATTCTCATTCCGCAAAAAAGCGCAAGCAAAATCCCTATGCTTTCCGGTGAATCAGAGCTCCAAAGCTCTCTTTCTACAATTTCAAGCTTTTCTTTGGGTATAATGCATACGCATTTTGCCGACCTGCGCGGCAATTTTATTTCGTTTGGCACCACGCAAGCATACCCCGCTTCTCTTCCGAAGCGCAAAATCGCTTTCAATACACAAATTACATCGCTCACCGTCTTTGCAGAAAGAGGTCCTCCGTTTTTTCCACCGCACAAAATCAGTTTTTGAGAAATTATGCATATCTCTTCGATGCTTATTTCGCAGAGCTTCCGCATTTTTAAATATGTAGGTAAATAGTGCTCTATTATATAAAAATAACGAGCACTTGTAGACTCTTTGGTTTCACGCTGTACTTTTTCAAGCCAAGTGTGTGCAAGATCTGCAAAAACTATATCTGTTTTCTCTACGCCGCCCTTGCCTTTACAGAGCAGATTTTGTGCTTCCACACGTTTTTTCTTCGCTTCCGCATATGTGCGCGCATAAATATATCGGTATTTTGCTTTCCCTTCATCATAACGCTCGATATATCGCGCCTCCCAGCGCCCGTCTTTTCTTTTATATATAGATTCTCCTCTTCTTGCCATATTCATTCTCCTTTTCATATTCTCATTCCCCTAAATTTGGGAAAAGGCAAATATAATTTTACCTACAGTTTCAAAAAAAGCAAAATAAAAGCATTGTGCTTTACACTGTACTTTATTATAAAAGCCTTGATGTAAAGAAAAATGTGCACACAGGCAAAAAGATATTTCAAGCTATACCCAAACTATGTCATCAATGTAAAATCCTATCAGCCTCCCCGCAGTAAGCTCGGCAGTCGCTTTAAAACAAGGTAGGCTCCGATACAAAAATAGCCCTCACAGAACCGAGCACTCTCGGGCTGTAAGGGTTATTTTTGATACGATACATATATTTTCTCCGGACAAACGAATTTTGCAAACCAAGCTTTAAAATTAACTATTTGCAGAATCACATTGAGTTCAGGAAATAAAACAGGAAATCTTCCCTATGGGTTAATTGGCATCAATCTTATGGTATGTGCCGGCAATAAAATTATTTGGGTCATAACCGCATTCTTCATTATCGTGGAAATATTTCCCGTCAGCAAACGATAAAAAACCATCGCCGAGAGTAAAATCCATCAGTTCAATGTCCGCATAAACAGATACCCCTTTTTCTTCCGACGGCTCATTTTTTCCATGCATAACATAAATCAAGGCAATATTATGATATTCCTTCGTATAAAAATCTTCATAACAACTCACAGAAATCGTACCTTCAACGAATGTGTTGTTAACATTGTTCTCATAACGCATATAAACAGTATAACTCGGGCTTTCCGGATTGACAGAATATGAATTGTTGGCAAAATAAAACTTATTACCTTTTTCGTCTATAAAAGTTCCATCCATTTTTGCGCAATTCAAATAGTTTGCTTTTCCGTTTTTGTATGTATACTGTTCTGTTCCTTCTTTTACATATGTTCCAAATACATATGGCATATCCGATAAGTGATAGTCCCTTACAGGAACACCTCCGCTTCTCGGCGGTTTAATATGATAACCTTCGCTCATAATTGTGAATTGATGCAGATTATCTTTCGTGTCTTCCGTGTAGCAATCAATATAATCAAAAATTGATAGCCCCGTGCTATCGTTGCCAAAATTCAAATTAAGGTGCAGCGGACTTATCGTATTTTCCGTGCCATAATAAGTTATTCTATGAGTTCCTTCTTTCTTTAGAACGCCATCCTCATAATATTTGAAAGAATCTTTGTTAAATTCAAAATAAGCCGATTTAGCCGTGCTGTATTCATTATTATTTTGAACCAATACCCATTTAACAAAATCCTCCCCATTTCCAAGATCTACTATATTATCTTTATCGTGAATTAGTTCGAATAAAGCACATCCGGATAGGCTAAACATCATTATAAACGCCAAAAGAAAAGCTAAAATTTTTTTCATAATCAAAACCTCCTTGCCATATTTAACTTTATATAAATTGTACCATATGATATAATCAAAAGCAAGAAAAAACAGAACTATATTTATGATTCATTTCTAAAAATTTTCCAAAATCAAAAAACACCTAATTTATAGTGAATACCACTAAAAATCAAGTGTTTTTTGTTAAAACTGGCGGAGGCAGAGGGATTCGAACCCACGTGGGGTTTGAGCCCCAAACGGTTTTCAAGACCGTTTGATAAGTATATCATTTCGAGTTCTTACGGTTTTTTTCAAGGAATTTTGATGTTTCAAAAAAGTCAGTCACAGCAAGGCTTTTTCGCTCTAAACGAACTCAATATCGACCGAAACGCCCCGTTTTGTGCCAAAATAATTTCTAAAAAAATTTCTAAAAAAGAGAGACAATTTTGCAAATTGGAGAGAATTTTGGAGAGAATTTTGCGCAAAAAACAGCAAGATGAAGTACACCTCAAAAATGAAGTGCTCGGTACGGGGTTTTCAGAAAAGGAGAGAATTTATGAAATACCGCTGGAAAGACATCAAAAATTTACCCGATGAAATTTCACTTGAAGATTTAAGAATTGTATGCCACCTCAGCAAGAGCACCGCACGATATTATTTGCAAAGCGGACTCATTCACTGTGAGCATAACGGAAAGAAAACGCATTGTTATTCCATCAAAAAAAGCGACCTTATCACCGCGCTAAAAAATTACGAAACCAGTCCGCATAAATTTGCAATTCCCAGAAAAGTAAACGCAGGTAAAAAAAGACCCAAAACGTCTTTTTCAATTACACAGCTACCGGGGCGCGAGCTTGAATCTAAAACCGCAAAATCATTTTACCAAAACAAGCTTGCCCAATTTCCCGACCTTATTTATGCCGAACAAGCCGCAGAAGTAACGGGTTACACCAAGAAGACCGTAGTACGTTGGTGCAATAAAGGACACGTTCCCTACTTATACAAGCACCCCAAAACTTACATACCGAAGAAAGATTTTTTATTATTTTTACTCTCGGAGAAATACAACAGCATCGCCAAAAAATCCGAAACACACCTTTGGGATATAAAAAGCATACATCAGAAATTTCGTAACGGAGGTAAAAAATAATGGAAGAAAAAATAACTGTAAACGGAATTGAATATGAACTTCGCGGCGAGCAATACTACCCTATTCTCGCTTTACCGGAACAAAAGCCGATAGGAAAATGGGGCATCCGCCATTTGGGATGGCTCAAAAGAATGCGCCCGCTTCGATATAAAATCCTTCTCGGCAGTGGAGAGATCAACGAGTATCTTTTTAAGGTAAACGAGGAGGCGCAGGAGCGTTTCGATTCGCTCGTGCTCGACTTTGCAGAGGAATACGGCTTGACGGAAGAACTCAAAGCTCGCGACCAGATGAAATGGGTACAGCTTGCCAATCACATCGTTAAATCCGCGCAGGAAATTGTAGAAAGCGAGTTGATTTATATATGAGAGATATTCTTGAAGAACTTTTCTACGGCAACATCTGCCCCGAAACCGATTGCAGAAGCAGCGGAAAGGAGAGCCGCCAGCTTATGGGATATATCGCAGATCATCACGATAACCTGCTGGCAACGCTCGATGATAAACAAAAGGAGCTTCTCAAAAAGTTTGACGATTGCCATTCCGAGCTGATAGACATAAACGAGAGAGCTATCTTCACATACGCTTTCAGGCTCGGCGCACAGATTATGCTCGCCGCGATAAAAGAAGGTGAAAACGTTGGCTAAAATTCTGCAAAAATGCCCTGCCGAACTCATTTCGGTCGAGCAAGCAGAAAAAGAAAATTTCAACGCTTGGTCGTGGCGACTCTCCTATGTGGGAATACAAGGAACACTTTACATAATGGAAAGTGAACAAAAACACAAAGGTGAAAATTTCGTCTATCTTTTCGGAAACGACGGGAGGTATTTCAAAACAAGCTGTGGCGAGATTGAATGGGAAGATGACGTTTTGACAATTAAAACGAAAAGGAGTGTTTATAGGTTTAGAAAAATGAAATAGTACAAGAACCTTGCTAATCTAAAATTGTTGATTGGCAAGGTTCTTTATTTTTGCACCCTAACGGGTATAAATTTGTTTTATAGCAAATCGTCAACACCCGATAGGGTATAATTTAAGCGTTTTTAATTTGGATTTTTATTTAGAACAAGTAAATTGACAAACAACCGATTTTAGGATATAATGTATATAATAAGTATTTTATGCAAACTAAATTTTATAAGTAGGGGGTGTTACGATGAGCTTAAAAATAAACCGTCAGTTATTGGCAAAAGGCTGGAAATACTTTGACATAATGCATAAAGACAGACGAGTTGCAAGGATATACGAAAACGGAAAATGTACAATAAACTTCCCTTCGTTTATGCCATATAACCTTTACTTTGAAAAAGATGACAGCATAGATACCTGTGTGCAAAACTTAAATAATTTTTATTATTGGTGCTCATCAAGAATACTTACTCTTGACAGAAAATACGCTAAAGAAATTATGAACAGCATCGGCGCAATTCAGGCATATACAGACAGAGAAAGAGCTGTAATTGCTATTTCTTATCGCGCGTTAAGCCTTTTGGACGTTTACTGGGTAAGGACCAAGGACGATAAAAAAACTTTTTCTGAAATAAGCCTCTATAATCATTCTCTTTCAGATGCATTCGTTGACGTAAGCTTAAGAGGAAAAAATCTGACGCTTGCCAACGCAGAACTCGTTACTTCCCGCGACCAGGCAATCGACATAGGTACTCCCGGCGTTGCACCTAAAGCGTGGATACGCAAAAACGATGTTTTTTATCTTTTGAAAGACGGTGACGAGCGTGACGTGGATGCAGAATTGCTCGCTTCCAAAATAGTGGCTTGCTTTGACATAGACCACGTATCTTATGAAGAATCGTCTTTCGATGGAACGAAAGTTTCCAAATGTCAAATCATCACTTCGGAAGAAAAAAGTATCGTTGCCAGTGAGTTTATAGAATTTTACTGTGTCAATAACGATAAAAACAAGATGGAGTTCATCTTGAAAAAGGACAAGTATTCCTATTATATGATGAACATAATAGATTATCTCATCGGCAACATCGACCGCCATTGGGGCAACTGGGGATTCTGGGTTGATAACAAAAACAATAAACTTATAAAACTTTACCCCTTGATGGATTACAACAAAGCATTTTTATCGTATGATACCGTTGAAGGCGCTTTGTGCCAAACCACGGAAAACCGAGTTTCGCAAAAACAGGCAGCGATAGAAGCAGTCAAAGAAATTGGTTTGAATCAGATAAAAGAAATTGACCGAAGCTGGTTCTCAAACGAAAAAATTGCTGATATGTTCTTTGCAAGGCTTGAGGTTTTGAAAGGCGTTGAAACCAGAGAAATGTTAAAATAATTATTGATAACCATAACATCATTTCGGCAGATTTATATGAGTATTATAAATCTGCCGAAAAATACTATAAAACTTTCAAGGAAAATATATGACCTCACTACAACTTCAACTATGCGATATACAAGGCAGACTTTTTGAATTGTCAAGCAAAAAAGGATACGACAGTATTTCCTTTATAAAAGCATTTATGCTCTCCGACGTAGCAAAAGGGCTTGATTCCAAATTCAACCGCTTTCAATGGGCAGGCGAAGAATATCTCCTCGCCGAAGTCACCGACTGTGCAGAAATTTCGAAAAACGGCGCTGTTTTCGATAAAGAAGTTCTCTATTGGACGGGATATATCTATCGCTTCTGGCACTTCTTCACTGGCGAAGACAGCAAAGAAATATATAAACAAGCTTCTGCCGAAACTATGAGCAGAAACTGGCTTATGTTTCACGCTCTTACAGCAGAGATAGCTATTGATAATCTAATAGAAATTTATCGACAAAAACATTTTTTGCTGTAATTAACCCCATATCACAGACTATTATCAATAATTTTATCACAAATTTTCCAATGCACTAAAAAACCTATTGACAATTTTCAATATTGTGATATAATTTACATACAGAGTATAAAACACTTGATTATAATTTTTTGTTTTTGATATAAATCACAAAAAAGCCAGTTCAAATATTTTTTGAGGAATTTATGACTATAAATGATCTTGCATCGGTACGAACAGGACTCGTTACCGCACGAAAAAAGAAAAATACTTCTTCTATGCAAACATATCAATATCGGTTATTAAACTTAAAATGTATCTCAACCGACGGGTTCATTGAAACAACTTACATTGAATCGTATGAATTGTCAGAAGAACTAAAGGATGAGTACTTCACCCATATGGGAGATATTCTTGTTAGATTGAGCTCCCCCTACACTGTTGTTTTGATTGACCAGCCAGATCTCTGTGGAATTGTTGTTCCATCTCACTTTGCTATAATTCGAGTAGATAAACGTAAGGCATTACCAGAATATATTTATTGGTCATTACGACAGGATAAAAACAGAATTACTATGATTCAAAACAGTAGTGGAAGCACTGCATTTGGAACAATAGGTTCAGGACTAATATCATCGTTGCCGGTTGCATCTCTACCTTTATACAAGCAACAAATCATAGGTAAGCTAGTTAAACTTTCAGAGAGAGAGCAAGAATTGCTAACTAAATTAGCAAAAGAAAAAAAGACTTACAATACACTTCTTTTAAATCAAATATACGATAATATGAAATGAGGAAATATAAATGACAACTAAACAAAATATTGAGAAGGTGCTTTGGAGTGCCTGTGATAGCTTTAGAGGCAAAATAGATAGCTCTCGTTATAAAGATTATATCCTCTCTATGCTTTTTGTGAAATATCTGAGTGATGTATACGCATATACACGCAAAAAATACAGCGCACAATACAATGGCAACGAAGAACGTATACAACGTGCTATGCGCCGTGAACGTTTTGTTATGGATGAAACCTCAACTTTTGATTATCTGTACGCAAACAGAAACGATACAGGTATAGGCGAGAAAATCAACATTGCTCTTGCCAATATCGAAAAAAACAATAGTGCAAAACTCCACAACGTATTTCGCGCCATTGACTTTAATTCTACCGTAGATTTTGGCGAGGTTAAAGAAAAGAACGCTATTCTGAAAAATCTTTTGGAGGATTTTAAAGAACTTGACCTTTCTCCGGACCAAATCGACAACGCCGATATTATCGGTGATGCATACGAATATATGATAGCCCATTTCGCTTCTGATGCCGGAAAAAAAGGCGGCGAATTCTACACGCCAAGCAAAGTATCTGAACTTGTTGCCAGACTTATTGCCCCTAAGGAAAACGACCGTATTTATGATGCCACCTGCGGCAGTGGCGGTCTTCTTCTCAAGGCATACAAGCAAGTTGAAAGCCGCAAAGTTGCCCTTTACGGTCAGGAGCAGAATATGCAAACATGGGCTCTTTGCCGTATGAATATGTTCCTTCATAATGTAGATGATGCTACCATTTGGCAGGGCGACACTCTTTCCAACCCCGGAAACATTAAGGATGATAAGCTGATGAAGTTCCAATGCATTTGCGCAAATCCTCCGTTCTCACTTGATAAGTGGGATAGCGGTTTCCTCTCTGGAGCTGTAGATGAAAAAGGAAAGCCCAAAGAAAAAATGTCTGCGGAACTTGACCCGTTCAGACGCTTCGATTGGGGTATCCCCCCCACATCAAAGGGAGACTACGCGTTTGTAATGCATATGCTTCATAGCTTGGATGATACAACCGGACGTATGGGCATTATCCTTCCCCACGGTGTCCTCTTCCGTGGCGCAGGTGAAGGCAAGATCCGTCGTACTATCATCGAAAACTTTAACTTCCTTGATGCCGTCATCGGTCTCCCTGCAAACCTCTTCTATGGCGCAGGTATTCCGGCTTGTATCTTGATATTCCGCAAGGATCGCGGAACCAACAACAAGGTTCTTTTTATCGATGCAAGCGGCGAAGGTAGATACGAAAAGGGCAAAAACCAAAACATTTTGCGCGAGTGTGATGTCAAGAAAATCGTAGATACTTACGTTCAATACAAAACAGATATTCACTATAATGATGAATCTAAATTCAGTCACGTTGCTACACTTGAGGAAATTGCAGAAAACGACTATAACCTTAATATTCCCCGCTATGTTGATACATTCGAAGAGGAGGAAATTATAGATATAGACGAGGTTAAACAGAATATCGCCAATATAGAGGCAGAACTCGCCGAGGTGCAGGCGCAGATGAAAAAATATTTAGAAGAATTAGGAATTTAAAAGGAGATATTATGTTAAGCAAAAAAGATATCGAAAAAGAACTCGGCAAAGGAATAAATATATACCCTTTGCGAACATCTAACATAAAAGGAAATTCCATAAATTTTACAATAGGAAAACACGCTTGGACTTTAGGTTCTGGCAATATTGTTGAAGATAGAGAAAAAAACTTTATCTTAGCAAAAAACGGAAACACCAATAATACAATACGAATGCGTTCCGGATATAGTGCAATACATTCTAAAGGAAATAAAGACTATCTTGTTATATTACCACATTCAACAACAATTGTAGAAACAAGCGAGGTCATAGGAGTTAGCAATTATATTGGCGGAACACTACATTCAAAGGTCGGTATTGTAGCTCAGGGAATTGGAGATATCGGTACTATGTTAGGTCCTTCTTTTTGCGGTCACCTAATGATTTCATTGCACAATATTACCAACGAAGTCGTTACTCTACCTGTAGGAGAAACATTCGTGTCGTTAGTATTTCATTATCTGGATACTCCGACCAAAACAAAAAATCCAAATATATCAGGGCATGTAGACAAGTTAGCTGAATTAGGTATAAATATAACCTCAGACACACGAAAATACTTAACCAAAGATTGGAAATGCAGCGTCGATGAGATACGAAACAAAATGATATCAAGCAAAGAATATATATCTCACAAAAAGGCGCTTTCCAACGAAAAATTCAAATCGCTTATGGATTATGTCACTTTACGAAATATTATTATCGTATTGATTTCTGCTATAGTTTTAATTTCACTGGGAATTTTAGCAAAATATGTTGATGATAAATCTCAAAACAATATATGGATGGAACGCTATTGGACAGTAATTCTTTCCGGTATTATTGTACCAATGATTATGGCTATAAAAAAACTTTTCAATCAAAGATAGTAAAATATATTTTAATTTAACATCAAGAATTTAGAGAGAACAATTATGAATTTCCACGAAATACAATTTTCTTTTATTGACCATATTCCGAAAAAATTTTTTGACAAAAATCACAATGAAAAATTTTGTGTTCAAGTTATTTCAAATCTTTTCAATATAGCCCCTAGCGATATTTATTGGGGAAATCCAAATAAACGTGAACCGGATGTCTATATAAAAAATCATCCTTTTGAAATAACTCTTGTAAGTGACAAGCATAAAACTAAAAATCTTATTCAACGGCTAAAAAAACGAATGTCAGACGGATTTTCATCAGATGACATACAAAAAGAACTGTTGGATATGATTCAAGAAAGGGCTAATGATAAATCTCAAAAGCGATATTGCGATACACCTACATTGTGTATGATGGTGCCGGTACCCGCTATAGATTGGGTCGCAAAAGCATATGAGTCAGATATAATAGATAAATTATTTGTTTCTGAAAGACAAATCGTATTTGGTAAGTTAAAAAAAGAATATATCGACACAAAGAAATTTACAAATATATTTATTCTTGTTCCAAGCCTTGATACCAGTTGGGTTTTAATAGATGTTTCTACCGACAATATGCTCATTTATCAAGGTGACGTTTCGGATGATAATTACCCGTACTACGAGGTAATAGACTGGAAAGGAATTTAATAATATGACCCCACAAATAAAGCAACGAATTGAACAAATCCGGCGCGGCGAAGTGCCGGATGGATATAAAAAGACGAAAGCAGGAGTTATTCCTTCTGAATGGGAATTGCATCCTTTATCTAAGCATTTGACAGAAAGCCGAATTCCTGGCACAAATGGTGCTGTAGCCAAAAAACTTACCGTCAAACTTTGGAACAAGGGTGTTTTTGAAAAAAGAGAAGTTCATGAAGGAAGCGAAAGTACAACTTACTATAAGAGGAAAGCAGGACAGCTAATTTATAGCAAATTAGACTTTTTGAATTGTGCTTTTGGTATTATTCCCGACCATCTTAACGGCTATGAAAGCACACAAGACTTACCTTGCTTTGATATAAACGATGTTGATCCTTATTATCTGCTTACATACGCAACTCAGCGCAATTTCTATACTCATTTTGGTATGATTGCGGACGGTGGTAGAAAGGCTCGCAGAGTTGGTCCAGAAGATATGTTGTCTTTCCCATTGATATACCCATCACTGCCCGAGCAAGAAAAAATTGCCGAGATTTTGTCTGCACAGGATAAGCTAATTGCACTGAAAGAAAGGCTCATCGAAGAAAAGAAACGGCAGAAAAAGGCGCTGATGCAACAGCTTCTTACTGGTAAAAAGAGATTGCCGGGATTTAGTAGTGAGTGGGTGGATGTAAAACTCGGAGATGTTTTTGCAGAAAGGGTGGAAACCAACTGCCAAGATCTTGAATTGCTATCTGTTACGGGTACAAACGGCGTTGTTCCTCGTTCCACCATCGAAACAAAAGATAATTCGAGCGAAGATAAAAGCAAATACTTGAAGATATGCAAAGGGGATATTGGTTATAACACGATGCGTATGTGGCAAGGTGTTTCTGCTTTATCCGAATACGAAGGAATTGTGAGCCCCGCTTACACAATTTTGATTCCAAGCCCCGAAATATCGGCTAAATATTTTTCCTATCTCTTCAAAATGCATGCAGTCATTTTCTTATTCTACAGATTTTCACAAGGAATTGTTGATGATACTCGCAGTTTGAAATACTACGAATTTGCGAAGCTTCATCTCAACATTCCTTCAGACAAGAAAGAACAAGAAGCTATTGCAGATATTTTAACTATTGCTGACAAGGAGATTGAGATTCTTCAAAAAGATCTCGACCAAGAAAAACAAAAGAAAAAAGCCCTGATGCAGCTTCTGCTGATGGGTATTGTGAGGGTATGATATGGATATTTTGACTTTTATTCAAAAATACTTTGTATTTTTGCTGCCTGGCATAATTGGTATATTGTTATACCATAAGTTAAACATCCACAAAGAACAGCATTATTACCTTGAATTTGTAAAGATGATTACATATTCTATATTTTCCTTTGTTCTTTCAGATGTTGTGTTTTGGATTATTAAAAACTTATTCCCATGTTTTATATATTCGCCAATTAATATAATACACTTCATAGCATCTAATGCAACTGCAATCCCTACAGCAAATGTGGTATTGGCCATAATCTTTGCGTTGGTATTAGCATGCATATTAACAAAAGCAAACTCAAAAAACTGGCTATTCAGATTTGCAAACAAATTAAAGCTTACACGGAGAATTGATAACCAACCCGTTTGGGAACATGCATTCGATACAGACGATATTATTATTCTGAGAGACTATATTACAAAAAACATTTATTACGGAAAAGTTATTTCTTATTCTGACAATAGCGAAATTAGAGAAATTCGCCTTGAAGATGTTCGAGTATTTAATGAGCATGCAGAATTTTTATATCATGCAGAAGAGCTGTATATATCTCGTACTCATAATGAATTCAGTATAGAAATCCAAAATTATAACGAAAGTAACGAAACGGAGCGTCAAAACGATGAAGAACAAGCCTAACGGAAATTTTACATTACAACCTAATCCTAATAACACAAGAAGTGCGGCTCCTCGACATAATGGTTCGCAAAAACCGGCTAAACCTTCTTCTCCCAAGCCCAATCCTAATTATGTTCCACCGGCCTCAACAAAAAAATAATACATAAAGTCAAAGGAGAAACATTATGGCAACTAATCCCCCTAAAGGTGACGGTCACAGAAATGGCGCTGTAAAACAGCGTTCTCAGACCTATAATCCTAAAACAGAAATATGGACTAAGCGTGATACAAATACCGGCAAGTTCATGGATGGCAAGAAAGACGGAACGCCGTTTAAAGGTGTTCGCAAGGAAAAATAATTCCGCAGAAAGCGAGGCGTTTTTCGTCTCGCTATGTCTGCTTATAGATAGGAGAACATATGTTGAACAATGACGAAATAAACCAGATTAACGATGTTGATGATCTTGAACAGGAAGCGACCGAAAAAGAAAACACCATCCAAAAAGAATCTCTAGAAGAAAAATATTCTATATACAATCATCTTAAATCCCACCCTGCTTCCGCTGTTGCGGCTTTTTCAGCTCTTGTTGCAACAATTACCTTTTTTGCGCAATTAATGACATACATTATAAATAAAAATGTCTTGGAATATTGGGGATATAATCTTTCTTATGCATCTTTAGGCAATGATAGCTTGCTTTATTCCGCCATTTCAGCAATTGTGTACGGATTGGTTTTGGCAGTATCAATTGTGCTCTTCCTTAAAACCTGTGATGCGTATTTAGAGAGAAAAGGGTATTTTTTGACCGTGAAATACTTGCTCCAAAAGCAACAAAAATGTGAAAAAGAAAATTTGAGGTTGTTAAATCTCGCTGAACAATCAAATAACGACATTGAAGAACTTGATACAATTAAATCAGCTATTATTAATACGAGCAAAGAAATTAAAGATTTGTCTAAAACTATAAGAAAAGAAGCGTTTTTAGCTCGTTTAGCATTTTTGAAAAATTTGATTCCGATTTTACTGCTTTCCACCTTCTCCGCCTTTGTTATGTCTTTAATGCTCACACAAGACATGGAACTATGGCTAAGTATGATTGCTATATTAATTGTTCAGTTGCTAACCTTTGTACTTCTGTATTATATGGAGAAAAAATCGGTAATAAAAAAGAACCAAATCAAAAAGAGTGTTGCAACTTTAGAAACCAAGGAAATATTAGAAAAAGCAAAATATAAGAAACAATACCCACTTGACAGTTTACATGTTGAGCATAAAGGAATTAAAAACTCAACATTTTTCATGTTGATTACATACGTTCTCGTAACATGCGTTGTGTTTGTTGGCTCTTTTGGATATTCTGCAAAAGGCAATGAGTCGAAACGAAAAACGTTTGAAGTTGTTAACTTAAACGGCGAAGCATACGTAGTTGTTCACCATGACAACAATACTTGTTTTTTGGAGAAAGCAAATATATCTGATGATGTATTAACAATTTATATCAATCACCAGCGGATAGTTGATAGTTCGAATGTTACTTTCACAGTAAAAACATTTGAAACTGTTATTAAAGATGATAGCGAGGTTTTACCATGAGCTACAAATCACAATCAGACCTATATCTTGAAGATAATATCAGCAAATACCCTGCCATAGAACTCCTCTGCAAACTTGGCTATCAATATATATCGCCAGACGAATGTGTCGCTCAACGTGGGGGATTTTATAATGTTATCTTAAAAGACACTCTTCGCGCGCAATTACATAAACTCAATCAATTCACATATGGCGGTATTACATATAAGTTCACTGCTGAAAACATCGAAAGAGCTATATCCGAATTGGACGAGCCCCTCACCGATGGTCTCGTTCGCACGAGCGAGAAAATTTATGATGCTCTTATGTTAGGAAAAAGTTATCTTGAAAAACTTGTAGACGGAACATCAAAGAGTTTCAATCTAAAATATATTGACTGGGAACATCCCGAAAACAATGTCTTCCATGTTACTGAAGAGTTTTCTTGCGACAGTTGGGATAAACAAAAAAATGTGCGTCCCGATATTGTTCTGTTTGTCAACGGCATCCCCTTCTCTATTATTGAATGCAAGGCTCCCACAGTCGATGTAGATCAAGCTATCGAGCAAACAATTCGTAATCAATGCAAGGAATATATCCCTCAACTATTTAAATTCGCTCAAATAGTTGTTGCTACCAATAAAAATGCAGTTAAATACGCTACTTGTGGTACTGGAAAGAACTTTTGGTGTGTATGGCGAGAGCAATCATTGGAGTGGCAGAACAAACTGCTTGACCAATATGTAGTTGGTCGTGAAATCACCGAGCAAGATAGAAATATTGTCTCTTTGCTTGCTCCCGAACGTTTGCTGACTTTGACTAAGTATTTCATTCTTTACGATGCAAATATCAAAAAGATTTGCCGTTATCAGCAGTTCTTTGCCGTTGAAGAAATCATCAAGACAATTCAACAGAATGATAGCGCAGGAAACCGTCAAGGTGGTGTTATCTGGCATACACAAGGTAGCGGTAAGTCTCTAACGATGGTTATGGTAGCGAAGTATATCTTAATGGAAATGAGTCGCTTTAACCCTCGCGTTGTTATCGTTACAGACCGAAAAGAGCTTGATAAGCAGATTGCCAAGACCTTTGCTCACACAAGGCTTTCCCCTGCGAGAGCAACCTCAGGTAAGCATTTGGTTGATCTAATTAATAAAGACTCGGCAGATGTGATTACTTCGATTATCAACAAATTCAATACTGTTGAGAACAGCGGACTTAAAAACCACTCTCGTGATATCTTTGTTCTTATTGATGAGAGCCACCGTTCCAATTACGGTTCATTGGCTACAAAAATGCGCATTGTATTCCCGAATGCATGCTACATCGGGTTCACCGGAACACCTTTGATGAAGAATGAAAAAAACACTATGGAGAAGTTCGGAAAGCTGATTCACAAGTATACCATTAAAGATGGTGTGGACGATCAGGCTATCGTTCCATTGATTTATGAAGGTAAATTCGTTGAGCAGAATGTGGATGAAACAAACATCGACCTTTGGTTCGATCAAGTAACCAAAAAGCTCAATGACGCTCAAAAGGTGGATTTAAAGAATAAATGGAGCACCATTAAGCGCCTGGCATCTACCGATGCACGCATCAAACGTATTGCGCTTGATGTGAACCAACACTTTATAGAAGGTTACAAGAACACAGGATTCAAGGCGATGCTTGCTTGTAACTTCAAAAAGGATGCGGTTCGTTATCAAAAGTGCTTTGAACAGTTTGGCGACTTAACTACTGCTGTTGTTATTTCTGCCCCCGATATGCGTGAAGGCAGTGAAGAAGTAGACGAAAGCACTGACGATATGGTTGTGGCTTTTTGGAACAAGATGATGGCGCAGTACGGCAATGCTGACGACTACGAGGACGCAATAAAGAACAAGTTCATTGATGGCGAAATCGATATCCTTATCGTATGTAGCAAGCTCCTTACAGGATTTGATGCACCTCGTACACAGGTTCTTTACATTGACAAAGAATTAAAGGAACACGGATTGCTTCAGGCAATTGCACGTACTAATCGTCTTTTTGAAGGAAAAGATTTCGGTTTAATCGTGGACTATCGTGGTCTTATTCAAAAACTTGATTCTGCTATGGAAGTATATAGCGGCGCAGGTCTTGAGGACTTCGACAACGCAGATATTCAGGGCGTAATTGTTGACATTATGGCTTGCATAAGCCGTTTGCGCGAAGCTTATTCTCATCTTTGCGATATCTTCGTGACTATCAAAAACAAAGAGGATACTGAAGAAATCGAGGTGTTCCTCGCGGACATTGATATCCGTGCGAAATTCTATGACGAACTTTGTTCTTTCGGACGAGCCCTCAGTATGGTACTCAATTCTGAAAAAGCATATGCTGCATTTACAAAGCAGGAAATCGCAATGTATCAATCTGCATTTATCTTCTACTCGAAGGTAAGAAGAAGTGTAAAGAAACGTTACGCAGACACTATTGATAACAAAGAATACGAAAAGCAGATGCAAAATCTTCTTGATACGCATATGTCTGTTGCAGGTATTAAGCAAATTACTAATCCCGTAGATATTCTTGACCGTGATGAATTAGAAAAAGAGCTTCACGAGCTCGGAACAATGAGATCAAAGGCAGATGCAATTGTTTCACACATGACCAAAAGTATTAAGGTAAACAGAGATGAAAATCCTGCTTACTACGATACTTTCTCTAAACGAATCAAAGATGCTCTTGAGGAATACAAGAACAGAGTTATAACAGAAGCTGAATACCTTGCCAAGATGAAATCCATTATGGAAGATTATCGTAAAGGTACAACAAATATTACCTATCCTGAAAAGATCAAGGGAAATGTTCATGCACAGGCTTTCTACGGCGTTATTACTGCAATCTTGGATGATGTAATGGATATTAATGCAAACATTGATATAATATCTGATATTTCTATTTGCATTACCAACATCATAGATGAACACAATATGGTTGATTGGCAGACAAACAGAGATATCCATAATAAAATTGCACAAGATATTGATGATATGTTCTACAAAATAGAAATAGAAAAAGACATTCAAGTCGACTTTGACTCTATTGATAAAATTATTGAGAATGTAATTACAGTTGCCCTTAGGAGATTCAAATGATTAAGGAAATCGAATTGAATGGAAAACTAATAAATTATGAATTGCAAAGGAAAGATGTCAAAAATATCAATTTGAGAATCAAAGCAGATAGAACAATTTTTCTTTCAGCAAATCCGCAAGTTCCAGAAAGAATAATAGAAGAATTTATTTTATCTAAATCAGATTATATTCTCAAAGCGCTTGCACAGTACGAAGAACTTGCAAAATATGCCCCAAAACCCAAAAAGTACATAGATGGCGAAACATTTAGAATACTTGGTCACGATAGAAGATTGAAGATCATAGACGGAAAAAGAAACAAAGTGGAATGTGATGAATCATATATTACATTGATTGTTAAGAATTCCGATGATTATGAGTTAAAAAAGAAATTGATAGATAAGTGGTTAATATCAATTTGTAAAGATAATATTCAATCGTTATGTGATTCTATTTATCCTAAATTTCAAAAATATGGTGTTCTGTATCCAACTATTCGATATAGAAATATGGTGTCTCGTTGGGGTAGCTGTCAGCCGAAACGCTGTGTTTTGACTTTCAATTATGCATTGGTAGAAGCTCCTGTATCATGTATTGAGTATGTTGTAGTACATGAATTTACGCACTTTTTGCAGCCAAATCATTCAAAAAAGTTTTATCAACAACTTGCAATGTTTATGCCAGATTGGGAAGAACGCAAAAAAATACTTGAAAAAGGAAACGCGTTTGTTGAATAATTTATACTGCTCAATATGCAATTTCTTTGCTGATAGACCTATCTGGAGATTGGCATAATACACTAAAATACTTTATACGAGGTGGTACGCAAACGTACCGCCTCGTATTTTTTTTCGATAACCGTATTGACAAAAAACATTATGTATGCTATACTTTTTATAAAAGAACTTGTACTTCTTTTATAACTTTTTTCACTTGTGAGGCGCGTATGAAGCGGATGAATGAAGAAAAACTGAATCAGATGGCGGAGTTCATTCACCGCTATATAAGGGAGAACAACGGAGAGTCTCCCAAATTCAAGGAAATACTTGAATATATGAACATGACAAACTCTGTCGGCTACCGTTATCTTACCACCCTGCGCGACAGAGGGATTATAAACTACAGCGGCAAAGATACGCTTGGTATCAAAGGACAGGAAGAAATGAAAACCGCATTCCACCGCGTTGCTATTGTCGGCTCGATAGTCTGCGGCTCGCCCGAAGATAACCGCCAGGAGATACAAGGCTACGTTGCTATTCCCGAAGAGTGGCTCGACGGCGACTGTTACCTGCTCCGTGCTACAGGAGATTCTATGATAGATATTGGCATAGACGAAGGCGACCTTGTGCTTATCAAGCGCGCACAAGAGGCATACGACGGGCAAGTTGTCGCTGTGCTCACCGACGAAGGGACAACGCTCAAGCGCTTTATGAACCGCGGAAACGGTCGACCGTGGCTCCTTGCCGAGAACAAGAGCTACCCCAAAGAGCGCCGCGAGCTTAAACCTGCTAAAATCGCCATCCAAGGCATCGCGCTCAAGGTTATCAAAGACATACGCTAACATTTCAAACACGGATATGAGGACAAATTATGCAGGAATTATTTAGTGAACTTAATGAATCCCAAATGGAAGCAGTAACTGCGACCGAGGGCTATATCCGTGTGATAGCAGGCGCGGGAACGGGCAAAACAAAGGCGCTGACACACAGATATGCCTATATAGTAAACGAGCTCGGCATCTCCCCCTCCAACATACTCTGCATCACGTTCACCAACAAAGCTGA
>JAFTLJ010000051.1 GCA_017456005.1 Clostridia bacterium
TATCGTTGTTACCGTTTTCTGTTTTTTTTCCTCTTTTGCTTCACGAAAACGCTTGTTTTTTACAATATGTGGTAGAAAAATGCAGAAAAAGGCACTATATATAGTATTATTTATGGTATAAGCGAAAATCGTTATATCTTTTCAAGATCGGCCGCTTGTTTTCGCGCTCACGTCTGTTCCCCTCTTTTGGCATCATGCTCCGTTTTTTTCACTGCTCGGCACCCGATCTGCATTTGCTTTTTGTTTGACCTTCGCGGAGCTGCGCTCGATTCGCACCGGATCGTCTATACTTGCACCTCTCGTTTGATCTATGTTGTATCTCACTCCATCACAGCTTCTTGGCTTTTCGATCTACGTCTCGGCTTCGCGATCACAACGAAAACAAAAGCTTGTGTTTTTACAATATGTGGTGCAAAAACAAGGGAAACTACACTATATATAGTACAGGTGCGGCAGCAGATGAAACAAAGTAAAGAGTTTGAATAAATCAATGAAGCCCCAATCACACATAAGCGCGTGCTATGTTTTTATTGCAGTTTTGCACGATTCGCTTTGTAAAACCACAAGAATAAGCATTTGAAACACGCAAAAAGGGAATGTTTCACGTGAAACATTCCCTTTTTTACCAAAAAACGGCTCAAACACCATGCTTTTTTGTAAAATTTCGCGTTTTTAGAGAAAAATGGGGTGTATGCGTTACATTTTAGGAAAAGAAGAAGGGAAAGAGTTGATTGGGGGGTATGAGTGGGAAAGTCCGTAGATTGGCTCTAAAACACATATTTCTTTGCGCTCTCCGACCCTTATCTCTTTATCATTTTCTTTACACTTCCCTCTGCGCTTCCTCATTTTGCTTTCTTTTGCGTTTCCTTTTTTGCTTCCCCTTTGCAGTTCCCATTTGTATTGTTCCGATAATGTTTTTGATCTCCGGGAGCTAAAACTGCGTTTCTTTGTTGAGATGAAGAAAAAAACAAAAAAACAAGAGAAAACGCCCTTTTGTGCGCGGTTTTTGTTGTTTTTAAGCACGATTTTGCGCCTTTTTTAAATGTTTCACGTGAAACAATGCGTGAAAACCCACAAAAAACGCCAAACACCCACGAGAAACCTACGAGAAACACAAGAGAAAACCAAGAGAAACTCAAGAGAAAGCCGCGAGAATCCCATAAAACCAACCCAAAAAGACAAGACGCGGTGGCGTATTTTGTGCGCTTGGGGCAGAAAAGTCAACCATTTACCTGTCTCTGCACCTACCAAGTTGGATAAGATTTGGGCTTTTGGAGCAAAAAACGAATATTGTTTCACGTGAAACAATTAAAAAACAGAGATTTTTCACCTGATTTACAATAAAAAATGAAAAAATGGTATAAAAAACACTTTAAAATCGTCTAAAGCAATCAAAAAGACCTTGGATTTAGGATCAGACGTAGCCGAAAAAGCGAGAAGAAGGAGTGAAAATGGGGGAAATGAGAGCCGACGGAGCAAAAATCAAGGATCAGAGCGGCATTTTTGCGCTTTTGGTTCTATATTTGAGGTATTTTCGTGATCATTTGCGTTTTTGCACCCTATTTATGCCTTTTCTATCTTTATTTACCCTTTGCTTGCGCCCAAATTTTACCCTGTTTGCGTTATATTTTGCTTTCTTTGCGCGTTTTTTGCTCGCTTTTTGCTCATTTTTTCTTGTTTTTTCGAAAATGCGGACGTTTTTCTGCACTTAACCCCACCCGAGCATCGGGCAGGGTATTGGCTTTCGCTCGCGCTTTTTGTGCTGATTTTTCTTTGTTTTTCTTTATAAATGGTAAAATATGGAAAAATTATCGTCCGTTAGGCTTTCTCGGGTGATTTATGCCCTGTTTTTTTGTGTTTTTGAATATTTTTGTTGTAAAATATACGAACAAGAACAAAAAAGAAACTTTTGCGACACAAAAATATTGTGAAAAACAAGCGAAAATGGCTTATTTTTCTTTTTGATTTTCTATAAATTCGTAAAATATGCGAATGAAAAAGCGCCTTTTCCGTTTCGATCGGCAAGCAAAAAAATGCCCCGATCGGGGGAGTGGGGTGCATCGTTTCTTGCTTTGTGTGCCGGATCTTTTGCTTGCGCGCGTGGGCTTTCTCCTGCTTTCACAAGTGTTTTTGCGCGCCTATTTGCTTTACTGACTTTTTACTTTGGTGGGGAATTGCTTGTCTGTTTTTTTTAAAAATGAGATCTTCGGTGTGGATTCTTTTCATAAAACAAGGTAGAAATATATAAGAATGTGGGGAATTTAAAACCATCGGGGCAAAAAGCGGGGGCGGAATATAACGAAAAATATAAAAAATGAAAGGCAAAAAACAAAAACAAAAAAATAAGAAGGCAAGAATATAATAAACGGCAAGGGAACAATAGAAAAAGGAAAGGACATAAAAGGGAGAAGGGGGTAGAGGAAGGAAACGGAGTGCCGCGAAAGGGAATAAACAGAACCGAACAAGGCAGCAAAAGAGAGCGAGATGCGAACAAAGGGAAGCGAAGCGCCGCAGGGAAAAGAAGCGAAAAAAAGCCGTGCGGTCGCGCGCTCGGGCTTTCCATCCTTTTGCTTTTTCCCTGCTTTTTCCCTGCTTTTTCCTTACTTTCGCCTTGATTTTTTCTTACTTTTGCCCTGCTTTTTTTCTTACTTTTTCATTGTGTCTTCTTGGTTTTTCTTTTTTTCCTCTATTGCAAAAAAGCTTTTCGTGTGCTATAATTTTCATGTATCGTCATTATCTTACGATCATAA
>JAFTLJ010000052.1 GCA_017456005.1 Clostridia bacterium
TAGCACCTTTTTGCCCTTTGCGGCGATCTGCGCCGCGATATTTACGCATGAGGTGGTCTTACCCACGCCGCCCTTCTGGTTCGAAAAGGAAACGATTTTTCCCATTTTTTATTCTCCCGTTCGTTCTGATATCAGCCAAAGCCGTTGGCTTATTCCTTATTATATATTCTACCTTTTATTATGACACAAAACTTTAAAAAAGTCAATATTTCGTTAAAAATATTAAAAAAATTCTTTGATTTTTCCGTTTTTGCAGCCTTCTAAAAGGGGCGCGAAGCGGCGGCGCGGCCCGCGGCGGATCGGTCCCCGCGTTCGTGCTTTCGTTCTCTCTTTCGTTCTTCCTTTTGATTCCTCTTTCGCTCTTTCCTTCGCTCCTCTTTTGGATCTTTCTTTCTCTCTCCGCTTCTCTCTTCGTTTCTCTCTTTTTTGATCTTCTGTATTCCTCTTGTCGCTCCTCTTTTTTTACTTTTGCTTTTTACTTTCCTCTTTATTCTTTCTTCATTTCGCGCCTCTTTCTGCGTTTTTGCGCCCTTTCGGGCTTCATTTATGCTCTTCTCTTCTCTCTGTCAATGTCAAGCCTTATTTTCTTATCGTTGTTACCGCTTTCTGTTTTTTGTTTTCCTCTTTTGCTTCACGAAAACGCTTGTTTTTTACAATATATGGTAGAAAAATGCAGAAAAAGGCACTATATATAGTATTATTTATGGTATAAGCGAAAATAGCTGTATCTTTTCAAGATTGGCCGCTTGTTTTCGCGCTCACGTCCATTCCCCTCTTTTGGCATCATGCTCCGTTTTTTACTGCTCGGCACCCGATCTGCATTTGCTTTTTGTTTGACCTTCGCGGAGCTGCGCTCGATTGGAACCGGATCGTCTGTACTTGCACCTCTCGTTTGATCTACGTTGTATCTCACGCCATCACAGCTTCTTGGCCTTTCGATCTACATCTCGGCTTCGCGGCCGCAACGAAAACAAAAAGCTTGTGTTTTTACAATATGTGGTGCAAAAATAGGGGAAACTACACTATATATAGTACAGGTGCGGCAGCAGATAAAACAAATAAAGCGTTTGAATCAATCAATGAAGCCCCAATCACACACATAAGCGCGTCCTGTGTTTTGATTGCAGTTTTGCGCGATTTGCTTTGTAAAACCAAAAGAATAAGCATTTGAAACACGCAAAAAGAGAATGTTTCACGTGAAACATTCTCTTTTTTTGCCCCCAAACGGCTCAAACACCATACTTTTTTGTAAAATTTCGCGTTTTTAGAGAAAAACAGGGTGTATGCATTACATTTTAGGAAAAGAAGAAGGGAAAGAGCTGATTGGGTTGGTATAAGCGGAAAGGTTGGCAGATCGTCTCTAAAACACATATTTCTTTGCACTCTCCGACCCTTATCTCTTTATCATTTTCTTTAAAATTCCCTCTGCGCTTCCTCGTTTTGCTTCCTTTTACGTTTCCCCTTGTACTTCCTCTTTACAGTTCCTCTTTGCAGTTCCCATTTGTGTTGTTCCGATAATGTTTTTGATTCCGGGAGCTAAAACTGCGTTTCTTTGTTGAGATGAAGAAAAAACAACAAAAACAAGAGAAAACGCCCTTTTGTGCGCGGTTTTTGCTGTTTTTAAGCACGATTTTGCGCTTTTTTAAATTGTTTCACGTGAAACAATGCGTGAAAACCCACAAAAAACGCCAAAAACCCGCGAGAGACCTGCGAGAAACCTACGAGAAACTCAAGAGAAACTCACGAGAAAGCCGCGAGAATCCCATAAAACCAACCCTTATACCAAACAGAAAGAGAGAACAAATCGGTTTATAGCCGAAATGTCCTCTCTTTTTCTTCTCGTTTTAAGTTTAGAGTTATGAGACTCGCTTGGCTTGCCGTTATGAGCTTGCATAGCAAGCGTTATAATATGATTGCCCTACTAACCTTTAACTTGGCGTAGCCAATCATAACGATGCAAAGCATCTCATAACTCATAACTTGCCCGCAAGGGCAATCATAGTTTAGCGTGATACTCCGTTAAGAGTACCACGCTAAGGCGCAGGTGGCGTATTTTGCGCGCTCGGGGCGGAAAAATCAACCATTTGCCTATCTCTGCATCTACCAAACTGGATAAGATTTGGGCTTTTGGAGCAAAAAATGAATATTGTTTCACGTGAAACAATTAAAAAACAGAGATTTTTCACCTGATTTACAATAAAAAATGAAAAAATGTAATTAAAAACACTTTAAAATCGTCTAAAGCAATCAAAAAGACCTTGGATTTAGGATCAGACGTAGCCGAAAAAGCGAGAAGAAGGAGTGAAAATGGGGGAAATGAGAGCTGACGGAGCAAAAATCAAGGATCAGAGCGGCATTTTTGCGCTTTTGGTTCTATATTTGAGGTATTTTTTGTGATCATTTGCGCTTTTGCCCCTTATTTATGCCTTTTCTATCTTTATTTACCCTTTGCATGCGCCCTAATTTTACCCTGTTTGTGTTATATTTTTCTCTCTTTGTGCGTTTTTTTGCTCGCTTTTTGCTCGCTTTTTGCTCATTTTTTCTTGTTTTTTTGAAAATGCGGACGTTTTTCTGCACTTAACCCCACCCGAGCATCGGGCAGGGTATTGACTTTCGCTCGCGCTTTTTGTGCCGATTTTTCTTTGTTTTTCTTTATAAATGGTAAAATATGGAAAAATCATCGTTCGTTAGGCTTTCTTGGGTGATTTATGCCCTGTTTTTTGCGTTTTTTGAATATTTTTGTTGTAAAATATACGAACAAGAACAAAAAAGATGCTTTTGTGACACAAAAATATTGTAAAAAACAAGCGAAAATGGCTTGTTTTTCTTTTTGATTTTCTATAAATTCGTAAAATATGCGAATAAAAAACCGCCTTTTCCGTTTCGATCGGCAAACAAAAAATTGCCCCGATCGGGGGAGCGGGGTGCATCGTTTCTTGCTTTGTGTGCCGGATCTTTTGCTTGTGCGCGGGGGCTTTCTCCTGCTTTCGGAAGTGTTTCCTCGCGCCTGCATTGCTTTACTGACTTTTTGCTTTGGTGGGGAATTGCTTGTCTGTTTTCTTTAAAAATGAGATCTTCGGTGTGGATTCTTTTCATAAAACGAGGCAGAAATATATAAGAATGTGGGGAATTTAAAACCATCGGGGGCGAAAGGCGGGGGTGGAATATAACGAAAAATATAAAAAATGAAAGGCAAAAAACGAAAACAAAAAAAGATGGTAAGAATGTAATAAACGGCAAGGGAACAATAGAAAAAGAAAAGGACATGAAAGGGAGAAGGGGGTAGAGGAAGGAGGAAGGAAACGGAGTGCCGCGAAAGGGAATAAACGGAACCGAACAAGGCAGCAAAAGAGAGCGAGATGCGAACCAAGGGAAGCGAAGCGCCGCAGGGGAAAAGAAGCGAAAAAAAGCCGTACGGTCGTGCGCTCGGGCTTTCCATCCTTTTGCTTTTGCCCTGCTTTTGCCCTGATTTTTCATTGATTTTTTTCTTGCTTTTCCCCTGCTTTTTCCTTACTTTTTCCTTGATTTTTTCTTACTTTTGCCCTGCTTTTTTTCTTACTTTTTCATTGTGTCTTCTTGGTTTTTCTTTTTTTCCTCTATTGCAAAAAAGCTTTTCGTGTGCTATAATTTTCATGTATCGTCATTATCTTACGATCATAA
>JAFTLJ010000053.1 GCA_017456005.1 Clostridia bacterium
CATAGTGGGGATCATTAGGAGCTTTAAAAATTTCAAAAAAAATACATATGCACGATGGTGCTTAATTTTGTCTATCATTGGATTATTTACCTACGTTGGTTTTATTATTTTTTGCGGTTGGATAGGATCAAGATTTTAAACCAATTCCAATTTATCTAACTGAATAAACGCCCCCCCGACAGACCTTGAAAATCTGTCGGGGTTAATCTTTGCTTTCTGCATATCAATTTTTGTTTATCCGTAGGGGCGTTCTTTGAACGCCCGCGGGCGAACGCAGTTCGCCCCTACCGTGTGTTAGATAATTTCTTAGCTAAGTGTGCACACCCTCGGGCACCGTTTTTTTGTGTTAAATTTTCTTCTTTTTTATAACTACCGTGACGATTATTCCCACGACAACGAGAAGCGTGCCTATGCCGAATACGATTGCGGCAATCGTGTTAATCGGCAAAACCGCGTCAAACACAAAATCGCTCAGAATTTTGGGCAGAACAAAAGTGAGTATTCCTTCCAAAATTATCACAGCACCGAGCGCAATGATTGCCGCGCCGATAAGCCAGGCAAAGCTTTCCTTTTTCTTTTCGTCAGATGTTTTTTCCGCAGGGCTAGCTTCGAGTGGCTTGGGTTCGCTTTCATCTTCAGAAAGCAGATAGTCTGTGGTAACACTGAAAGCGCGCGCTAAAAGCAAAAGCTTGGAAAGCTCCGGCACGGCTTCGCCCGTTTCCCATTTTGAAACAGCTTGGCGTGAAACTCCTATTTTTTCGGCAAGAGCCTCTTGCGAAAGCCCCGATCTTTTTCTTAGATGAAAAATTTTATCTTGAAGCTGCATTTGTTCTTGAACTCCTTTCTTATGATAACTTAATTTTATCAAAAACTCGGTAGCAGGGCAATATATAACACCTTGAAAAAGCGCAACTGTTGGTTGCATTTTTATTTTTCACCGTAAAACCGCCCGAAACATATACTGTTGTGAGGTGATTTTATGGTTTATATCAAGAAAAACAAGAAAAAACGGCTTTTTAAGATAGCCGTTTTTGTTTTTGCGCTTGTATTTATTTGCGTATCAGCTTTGCGTGCCGTGAACAGAAAAGCAGATGAATATATAACAGAGCTCGCGCGCACGGGGCTTGCAAGAGCTGTAACGGAGATGATAAACGATGCCGTTTTTGAAAGCATGAGCGAGGGGGCATACGGCGAGCTCGCCAAAACCGCATATGATGCGGGCGGCAGGGTACGTTCCATAACCGTAGACAGTACTGCGGTAAACATCATGCGTGCCGACGTTTCGCGCCGCTTGTGCGAAAAGCTCGGCGAGCTTGAAAAATTTTACGTTGACGTAGACCTTTCCAATATTTTCGAGGATGAGGTTATCTTCGGAGGTTCGCCTATTTCGGTCACGGTAGATATTGTTCCCACCGGCGGTGTGGAAACCGATGTGAAAAGTGAGTTTGTTTCCGCAGGCATAAACCAAACGAATTACCGCATGAATTTAACGGTGGATGCGAGCATAACCGCCGACGTCATTTCCTCGTTCACAGTGGATGTTTCCACGAGCATAAATATAGTGGATATGCTTATTGTGGGCGACGTACCAACGGTTGTATGGAATTGAGAGTGCAGAATGCAGAATTAAACGCCTTCGCAGTCGAATTTTGGAATAAAGCTTTCCTGTGCGGCTTCGCCGTATTGTGTAAAGCCGTTTTTTACGCCTATTTCCTCTGCGAAACGAACGACTTTTCCATATTCGTACTTCGTTAGCTTGCGCGCTATTTCGGGGAAGCGGGCGCGCAGGCACTCGCTTGGCGTATACTGGCTCATAATGCTTATGTAGATGTCGTCGCCATACGTTTCGTGCAGATAGCGCACGACCTCTATGGAATCGCGCGCATAGCCCGGAAGCACAAGATGGCGCACCACCGTGCCGCGCACCATTATACCCTCGGCATCAAAAATCGGCGCACCCGTTTGCGCCACCATTTCTGCGAGTGCTTCTTTTGCGCGCTCGGGGTAATCCGGGCAGAGGGAATAGCGCGCGGCTATGCTTTTATCCATATATTTAAAGTCGGGCAGGTAGATGTCTATGTATCCACGGAGCATTTTTAGCGTTTCCACGCTTTCATATCCTCCGCAGTTGTACAGTATGGGTATGGCAAGCCCCTGTGCCTTTGCCATATCGAGCGCCGCCACGATATGCGGCACGTAATGCGTGCCTGTTACCAAGTTTATGTTGTGTGCCCCTTTTTCTTGAAGCTCCAGAAAAATTTCCGCAAGGCGTGCGGTGCTTATTTCCTTGCCGTTTGCCTCGTGGGAAATTTCCGTATTCTGGCAGAACACGCATGAAAGAGGGCACCCAGAAAAAAACACCGTGCCCGAGCCGCGCGTGCCCGAAACGGGCGGTTCTTCCCACATATGCAGCGCGGCGCGGGAAACGCGCAGGGTAGCGCTCATACCGCACCTGCCTTTTTGCCCTGCATTTCTGTTTACACCGCACGCGCGTGGGCAGAGCGTGCATTTCTCAAAATAATTATTTTCCACAGTAAGTACCTATTTTATCCAAGCTTAAATATTCTATAACACTGTCTGCAAGGCGCAAATATCTGCGCTGGCGGAAGCGGAGCATAGTACATTCCAAAAAGAATATGTCTACTGCTTCCCACATAAATACCCATGCGAAAATATCCACTATTTCCGTGAAAACCTCTGTGCGCAAGCCTGCTATGTCTATGCCTATCATAAAGGAGAGCGCCGCCACCGCCACGAGAGCCATTACAAGCGCTACTCCGTGCAATTTCTTTTTTTCCATGCAGGTCTGCCTGTATTTATCCGCATAGTGGCTGTGTATGGCACGGGTATATTCCTTTTGCTCCTCCGGCGTTATAACGTCGCTGTATATACGGAAATGAATCGGCTTTTCCGAGGGGACATCGGAAAGGCTGTGCTCTATAAAATCGCTCACCCCATCCGATATTACGTTGTGGTTTGCCGTGCTGTACGGCGAAAGAAAATCGTTATCGTCTATCACGCGCAGGTCAACGAGCACCCGTCCTTCTGCATCGGCTTCCTGCTCGTTTCGGCAGTTTTCAAGTTCTTTTTTTATTTCTTTCAGCGAACGAACCATAATAACCTCACTTGTTTTTTCCTTACTTCTATAATCTTATCACATAAAACACGCGTATTCAATGAATTCATTGTTAAATTTACTGATTTATTTCCGAAAAAGAATGAAAATTTCATTTTTTTTAAAAAAATTCACAGATTTAAAAATGATTATTGACCTGTTTTTAAAATTGTGATAGAATAAAAATGTATTTTTGAAAAAGCTTATTCGGGAGGTTTTTTATGGGTGGCTTTTTTGGCGCTGTGGCAAAGCACGATGTAATTTCCGATGTTTTCTTTGGCACAGACTATCATTCGCATCTCGGTACAAGACGCGGCGGTATGGCGGCATATGCGGAAGACGACGGCTTGCAGAGAGAAATACATAATATACAGAACTCTCCGTTCAGAACAAAGTTCGATAAAGTGTTCGATGAAATGCACGGCAACTCTGCGATAGGTTGCATAAGCGATTACGACCCGCAGCCCCTTCTTATACATTCTACGCTCGGTACGTACGCTATCTGTATGGTAGGCGTTATAAACAATGCAGATAGTATTATAGACCAGTACCTTTCCTTTACGCACGGCCATTTCCAGGCTATGACAGGCGGCAATATAAACGCTACGGAAATTCTCGCTTCTCTTATAAACCAGAAGGGCGATTTTGCGGAAGGCATAAGATTTGCGCAGAGCGTCATTGAAGGTACGGCAAACATACTTATTATCAAAGGCAACGGCGATCTTATTGCCGCACGCGATAAAATGGGTAGATTGCCCGTTATAATAGGCAAAAGCGAAGAGGGCTACTGCGTAACAATGGAATCCTTTGCGGCGCAGAAGCTCGGATATGAGGTAGTGCAGGAGCTTGGCCCCGGCGAAATCGTGGAGATTTCCACAGACAGCATAATGCAGCTTGCCGAACCCGGTAAAAAAATGCGTTTTTGCTCTTTCATGTGGACATACTACGGTTATTCCACATCCACCTACGAAGGCGTAAACGTAGAGCTTATGCGCTACCGCAACGGCGAGATATTGGCGCGCGAGGACAAGCTTTCCGGAAACGCAGAGGGCGTGGAATACGTAAGCGGTGTGCCCGATTCCGGTACGCCACACGCAATAGGCTATGCAAACAAAAGCGGCATACCCTTTGCACGCCCGTTTATAAAATATACACCCACATGGTCGCGCAGCTTTACGCCCACGCACCAGCGCGAGCGCGAAAAGGTTGCAAAAATGAAACAGATTCCCGTTCACGACCTTATTGTAGATAAAAACCTGCTTTTTGTAGATGACTCCATAGTTCGCGGCACACAGCTTAAGGGCACGGTAGACTTCCTTTACGACAACGGCGCCAAGGCAGTTCATATGCGTTCAGCTTGCCCCCCCATAATGTACAGTTGCAAATATTTGAATTTTTCCAGCTCTACGGGCGAAATGGAGCTTATAACAAGAAAGATCATTATGGAGCTTGAAGGCGAAGAAGGATTCAATTATCTTAAAGAATACAGCAACACAAAGACAGAGCGCGGCCAAAAGTTGCGCAAAGCTATATGCGATAAACTGGGCTTTGCTTCGCTGGAATTCCAATCGCTCGATGGCATAGTGGAAGCAATAGGGCTCAAAAAGAGCGAGCTTTGCACATACTGCTGGGACGGCGAAGAATAAAACAACAAAAACCACCGAAGGGGTGCCTTCCATAAAGCAGGTTTTACCTACCGACAAAAGGAGTGCGAACTAAAATGTCCGTACTCCTTTTCACACGCCTTGCCTGCAAGGTATAGTGTGTTACACCTTTTAGATGTACTATCGGGCGGTAATGAGCCTCCCTTGTGTAAAGGGAGGTGGCTCGCGCAAGCGAGACGGAGGGATTGTTAAAAACAAAATTATACCGAAAAACAATCCCTCAGTCGCCTTCGGTGACAGCTCCCTTTACACAAGGGAGCCTTTTTTATGTTCATCTATGCCGTGTCAATTTTCTTGACAAGCACTGCTTTTGTGGACACAAAAGCGAAGCCCCGCGCAAAGCGGGGCAACAATTTATTTGCACTCAGTCAAAAATCAATGGAATACACGGTATTTACTTTTTCAAATCCCAATTCAAAAGCGTCAAATCCTCCGTGCTTCTTTGCGTATTCACCAAATTGAGCATCCTCAAACGGGATGTAACCTTTATCCATAGCCGAATTTGTAGCCGTAAGATAAAGATACTTGATTGCATCTTTAGGAGTATCGGGCAAATTTGCAGTATGCACGCAATTGTTCAGGCAAAAGCCGTGTGTGCTCTGTAACCCGTCATAAGATATAGAAAGTAGCTTCTTGCCGTCAAAAACACCAAACGGTTGCGAAAGAGGTCTTTGTTCAAGTGGCTTTTTTAGCAAGTTTTCAAGTCCGAACCCACCCGATTTCTTAAATATGTCATCGGGGTGTTCTGCAATAAACTTTTCAATCGCCTCTGAATCTTTAGCCGCCAACAAATGAATATCATACCTTTGTGCCTCTTCCGGCAGAACAAATGGTTC
>JAFTLJ010000054.1 GCA_017456005.1 Clostridia bacterium
AATTTTCAAGGACCGTTTCGCGCCGCTTCCTCAACAGCGCTCCACTAGTATAGCACACACTTTTCACTTTGTCAATCCTTTTTTTCAATTTTTTTTAAGTTTTTTTCGCTTTGGAACTTTTGTGCATGAAAAATTAAATTTGTGCCGCCCACTTGTGCATTTTTACTATGGTTTTCGCATATTTTGACAGAAAAAAGCCGCAAAAGGTATTTTATTCGCGCATAAAATGCTGAAAATATTTGTTTTTTATTTCTTTTTTGCAAAAATATTTTTTATTTTTTCTTAAAATTTTCTTTATTTTATCACTTATATCAAGCGAAAAAATACGTTATATCTTGATTTTAAGCCATATAGATATTATAATATATTCGTAGATTATTGCAAAATAAAGGAGTACTTTATGAAAAAACATCTTATCCCCGAAACAGGAAATTTCTACAAAGCAAATCTCCATTGCCACTCCACCGTATCTGACGGAGCACTTTCCCCCGAGGAACTGAAAAAAATTTATACAGAAAAAGGCTATTCCATAATCGCATACACCGACCACGACGTTATGGTTCCCCACTTTGACCTGCAGGATGAAAAATTTCTACCCCTTACAGGCTTCGAAATGGAATTTAACGAAAGAGGAAAAAACGATTTTTCCATAACCAAGACCGCGCATCTCTGCTTTATAGCACTTTCACCCGAACAGCGCAAGCAGCCGAACAAGCCACACGACGGCTACCTTTTCGGAGGCGCAAAAAATTATATTAACCAAGTTGAATTTTACGACGAACCCGTATTCTACCGCAACTTCACCGCAGAAAAAATCAACACAGCCATAAAAAACGCAAAGGAAAAAGGATTTTTTGTAACGTATAACCACCCTATATGGTCGCTCGAAAACCGAGAAAGTTACCTGACATACGAAGGTATGGACGCTATGGAAATATGCAACTACGGGTGTATCGTTGTAGGCTACAACGATTATGTTCCGCAAATATACGACGAGATGCTTACAAGCGGCAAAAGAATTTTCTGCCTCGCAACCGATGACAACCACAATCACGGTCCTGTCGGCACACGCAAATTCGACTCATTCGGCGGCTTTACAATGATAAAAGCAGAAAAGCTCGAATACGAAACCATAACAAAAGCGCTAACAGATGGTCACTTCTACGCTTCCCAAGGTCCCGAAATACATTCGCTTTGGTTTGAAGACGGAAAGATCCACGTTTCCTGCTCCCCGGCAGACAGAGTTGTGCTTAATACCGGCGTAAGACGCGCCGCCTGCGAATACGCAGAGAACGGCGAACTTCTGACGGAAGTTTCCTTTAAAGTAAATCCCAAGGACGGTTACGTTCGTATAACCGTAATTGACGAAAAAGGATACCCCGCAAACACGAACGCATACTTCACAGACGAGCTTTTTGATTGATAAAAACGCCAAAAGAACCACCTTTCGGTGGTTCTTTGGCTTTATTCTGCCTCATAGCAACCGTATGCTTCAAGCATTTGCTTGCCTATCTTATAAAGGTAAATCTCTGCCTCCTGACGGATAAATGCAGGCATTTTACGAAGCTTTCTCTGCTCTTTGCCATCCTTAACAAACGGAATTACACTGCGCCAAACAGGGGCGTCCGCTTCGAAATTGAACGTGCCTTTGTATCCGATCTCGAGAATAGCCGAGATAACCGCATCGAAGTTTACATTGCCGTAGTACGGAGGCTGGTGCAGGTCGCAGTTCGGTGTCTGCTTGCCGCCGAAGTTATCGTGAACGTGCAAGCCCTCGAGGCGTGCGCCAAGCTTTGTAAGCTCAACATACTGGTCAAAATCGCAGAGGTTGGCGTGGCCCGTATCCCAGCATACGCCGAAAAGCGGATGGTCTATGCGGTCGAGAATTTCGTTAAGGTCATCCGCACCGGCGAGATGAACGCCATCATTTTTCCATGCCGTATTTTCTATAAGAAGTCTTGTACCGTATTTTTCCGCATAAGGAATGAGTTTTTTGAAAATTTCCACGTTCTTTTCCATGTATTCCTCTCGCGACATGGGCGTGGTTTCAAGCCCTGCATGAAGCGTGATGGAAGGAATGCCTATTTTACCCGCGAGGTCGATGGAAAGCGGAGTTTTCTTAAAATAGAACGCACCGCCGTCTTCGCCCATAGAGTTGCCGAAAGGCTCGTGGCTCTGAACGGGGATAAGCTCCAGCTCATCCAAAATGCGTTTGTACTCATCGGCAAGAACCTCGTTATCCGTTGTAAAATAACGGGAGCCGGCGTTGTATCTGGACCAAAAAGAAACGTCTACGTATTTAAATCCGGCATTTTTAAGGTGAACAAAGGAAGCGCGTTCATCGCCATCGTAAAAATGCAAAATAGGACCGTTGGTTTGTGAAAGTTTCATATAGCAAAATCCTCCTTGAATTATATTATATATAGTATATCATTTTTCGGAGAACAAGTCAAGATGAAGAAAAATTCACACTTCTATTTCGATTTTTATGCTGCCGTCCATAACTTCAACTTCCAGCATTTTCATTCCGTGAAAACGCTTTATAATTTCCATAACTTCGGCTACAGCACGGAGAAAAATTCATTCATAAATTATTTACATATGAAAAACAACAATATTTGACCGCATATATTGACAAAATTAGCCATATATGGTATAATGTATTACAGCAAAAGGGAGTAGTACATTGCTCATACCAATGTGTGTTTGTCGTCACGACGGCAGCTGCAGATGCTCGGCAAACACGAATCTTAAAATGATTTTACAAGACTTTTACTGTCATAGCAGTAGAAGTCTTTTTATTTTAAGAACAATTCCCTCAAAGCAAAATTTATATTTTTTCGGAGGAAAACAAATGAATCTTGGTATTATTTTCGGCTTTTTCTTTTTACTCGGTGCGGCAATAGCGTTTATTTGCTCAGGCTACTCGTTCGTTAAAAAAAGAAAGCCCGGCATCATCTCCGGCGCAGTAATCGGTTTGGTTTTCGCGTTGCTGCTCGTTACGGTTCCCGCAAGCTTCCACACGGTAGAGGCAGGTGAAATAGCAGTAGTAAAACACCTCGGTGAAGCCAAAGGAGTTCGCACGGCAGGCACACATTTCGATTTCTGGGTTACGGAAACTTACATAATTTATGACGCAAAAGTTCAGAATATGGAAATTTCCGCACAGGCTTATTCCAAAGATGCACAGACTATGGATATTTCTATGACGGTACAGTACCAAATAGACGAAGCTCAGGCTATTAAGATCGCCAACCAATACGGCTCCATAGACATTTTGGCAAACAGGCTCCAAAGCATAGCCATAGAAAAAGCAAAATCTACGCTTTCTTCCTATTCTGCTATGCAGATTATCGAAACACGCTCTACAATTTCCCCTCTCGTTGAAAACGCAATAAAAAATGCGGTAACAGAAGAATATTGTGTAGATATCGTAGCGGTAGTGCTCACAAACATCGATTTTTCCGATGCTTTCGAACAGACTGTAGAAGATAAGATGATAGCAGAGCAGGAAAAGCTAAAAGCCGAATATGAAAAAGAAACCGCTATTGTAAACGCTGAAAAAGAGCTCGAGGTTGCAAAGCTTGCAGCTCAGGCAAAAATAGAAGCGGCAAAAGCAGATGCTCAGGCTGTTATCGAAGCAGCTACGGCAGAAGCAAAATCTATCCAGCTCAAATCCATAGAAGTTGCGCGTGCACTCGGATTTAAGATAGACGAAACAGAGGTTAAAGACGCAGACGGCGTTGTAACGGGCATAGAATATACGATAGACTTTGAAAACAAAACTGCAGAAGAGATCAAAGTTATCACAGATTATATGCAGTACCTTGAATACCTCGCAAAATGGGACGGCAAGCTCCCCACGGTTGTGGCAGGCGAATCCGCTTCCATTATGATTCCCACAACACCTGTGGAATAATGCTAAAAAAGATGGTTCGTTGAAACGAACCATCTTTTTTGTTGATAAAATATTATAGCCCTCGTTCACGCAAATCGGAAACCAGACTCACGTAAAATTCTCGCACGTCAAAACCTTCTATATTTTCCCTGTTCAAATCTATCATATCCCCGTGGGAAATGCCTCTGTCGCCCTGCGGCTTCAAGAACGTATATTTTTCGCCAAACGCAAACGACGCGGCAGAAACTAGCCCATCGTTTGCGCCGTCGAAATATTCAACCAAAGGATAAGAAAAATTAAGCGGGAATTTGGCGTGTGTAGGCTTCGGCATAACAGAGCCGACACTCGCGCAGAAAATGTTCTGCGGCATTTGCAGCTCTTCGTCGAGCTTTTTGCATTTTTCTGCCGTAAGGTCGCGCACCGCCGCCATAAAATCGGGTGCGGTGTCGCCAAAAACGCGAGCCGCCTTATTGTATTTATCGGCAACACCGCATTGAACCGTTTCGGGGATTTTTCCGAGCAAATACTCCGCAAATCCGCAGCCGCGGTGCGGGGTGTTGACTGTTGTGAGCGACGCCACGTGTTCCGCCACGCCGAATTTGCAAATGGCGTATCTGCAATCGAGCCCGCCTTTGGAATGAGCAATGATATTCAACTTTTCCGCGCCGCTTTCGCGCAAAACCGCCTTTATACGTTCGGCAAGCTCTGCAGCGCTCGCCTCTACCGATGCGGCAGATTGATGTTCGCCATAGTAAACCTCGGCGCCGTTCGCCGCGAGCTCTGCCGGCACTCTGCCCCAATAGTTAAGCAATTTATTGTCCCTGAAAAATACGCCGTGCACAAGCAAAACAGGATATTTTGTTTTGCAGATATGTAAATGCGCTCTTTCCGCATTCAGCCGTTTTTTTGCCGTTTCAAAGCGAACCTCCTCTGCGCTAACCTTTATAATTTTATGCAAAGCAACGAGGTTCGCCACGGGTATAAAACCGCAAACAATGCCTATAACTCTGTGCTTTATACCGAGCTGAACGGACGTGCAATAAACGCAGATTATTCCGTTCCAAAAGAGCCAGGCGTGGGCAAACACGCAAATTATAGCGCTTGCAATCATAAGAATCGCATGCCACCCTTCTACCCACGCAAACATAGTTATGTGGTACACAGCAGAGAGCACAGAAGATATGCAAAAAATTATAAGGCATTCCGTGCCGTGGTTGCAAATATGCAGGCGTACCCCTTTTGCCGAGCCGTCAAAAAATCCGCAAAGCGTGTACGAAAGCAAGAAAAGCGCCACCGGAAGCCACAAAAAGTTTGCATTATCCCACACAAACGCCACGGAATTTGCCGAAAACAAAAAAGCGAGAAGAAAAACCACTCTTAAAAAATTTTTTCGTGTTTTCATAAAAATGCTCCCTTTATAATGATTTATTAAATTATAGCACAAATAAAATATTATGGCAATAGACTATTCGTCTTTCGCAACGAAGCAAAAAAGCACTTGCTAAAGCAAGTGCTTTTTTCTATGGAGCGGATTACGGGGCTCGAACCCGCCACCTCGACCTTGGCAAGGTCGCGCTCTACCAAATGAGCTAAATCCGCATATTTGTGGTGCCTCCGATCGGAATCGAACCAACGACACGGGGATTTTCAGTCCCCTGCTCTACCAACTGAGCTACAGAGGCACATCTTTACCACAAATGGCGACCCGAAGGGGACTCGAACCCCTGACCTCTAGCGTGACAGGCTAGCGTTCTAACCAACTGAACTACCGGGCCAAAAAGAAAGGAAACCCGAAAGGGTTTCCTTTTGGTGGGAACAATAGGGCTCGAACCTATGACCCTCTGCTTGTAAGGCAGATGCTCTCCCAGCTGAGCTATGCTCCCATTCACCCTGTCGCTCGGGGTTTTCTCCCTTGCGACGGGTATTAGTATATCACAATGTTTTCTGTTTGTCAATAGTTTTTTTGAATTTTTTCAAAGTTTTTTTGCTTCATTTTTCTTGTATCAAATGAGTTCAAAATCCTCTATTTCGCTGTGCTCCAAAATGGATTTGTAAATGCTTTCAACAGAATCTGCAAAAGTGGCTTTATCAAACGTAGCGGCTATTTCCTCGCTCTTTTTGCTTGCGCTCTCGCGCCATTCGTGGTCGCTCGCTATGCGATCTATGCTTTCGAGGAATTCTTCCTCGCTCGTGTATTCATATCCGTTTTCGCCCTGCTCTATAACCTCATCGAGGCATTTATCCTGTCTGCAAAGCAAGGGCAAACCGTTCGCCTCTGCCTCTATATAAGTAAGCCCCTGCGTTTCGCTTGTAGATGCGCTGACAAAAACGTCGCCGAGCTGGTAATAATCCTGCACCTCTGTGGGTGGCACCATTCCTGTGAATATGACCTTATCCGCGATTTCAAGCTTTTCGGTATATTTCTGCAGATCTTCCCTAGCCGGGCCGTCGCCTACTATAAGGAAGCGTAGCTTTTCATTGCTTTTTGCCGCTTTGGCAAAAAACTTCAAAAGCTCATCTATATTTTTTTCCGTGCCGAGCCTGCCGAGGTTTATGAGCACAACGTCATCCTCGCCTATGCCGAGAGAACGGCGTTTTTCGGCACGAGCCTCTTCGGTGAGCCTTTTTTTGTGTTGCTCCAGACTTATGCCGCTGGGCACTATCTCTATATTTTTATCTATTCCGTAACCATGCAAGGCATCCTCTACCTTATGTGTGGGTGCTATGACCGTGTCTACGTCTTTAAGTCTCAGTTTGGAAGCCGCGCTTACAACGTATTTGCCCATTCTTTTGCTCGGCAAAACGTAAGTAACATACTGCTCGTAAAGCGTGTGGTATGTATGCACGAGCGGAGCGCAAGTAAGCTTTGAAATTCTCTGCGCAAAAGGCAGGCTGAAAAATTCGCACTGGCTGTGGATTATATCGGGGTTCCAATCTATAATTTCACGTATAAGCCTGTGGCGAGTGGTGGTTTTAAAAGGCATACGCGCCTTGGGGTAAACGGCTATAGGCATAGATTTAATATAATAAACGTTCCCCTCTTTATGGCTGTGTGCGTTTTGCGAAAAAGTAAGTATGCGAACGTCGTGACCCTTTTTCTCGAGCTCCTCGCATAAATTGAGTACCGACGTAACAACGCCGTTAACGGCAGTAACGTACCAGTCTGTCGTGATAAGTATTTTCATAAAATCACCCTTTCAACTAAACAGTAATTATAACCTCATATTTTCATTTTACCATAAATTTATATAAATTTCACCTGTTTTTTCAAATTTTAATAAAATTTTAAGAAATATAAAACCGCCCAACTTCCATATGGAAGTTGGGCAGTCCGTCCTTTTACGTTTAAAATACGAAGAAATGGAGCAGAAGTGCATTTGCGACACCGAGAAGCACGCCCACAAGAACCTGAAGCGGCGTGTGGCCCAAAAACTCCTTAAGCTTCTTTTCCGTAAAACCAACCTTCATTGTGTCGTTGAACCATTCCACAAGGTCATTGAGTATTTCCGCCTGCTTACCCGATTCATAGCGAACGTTCATGGCATCGTGGCAAACTATGGTAGCAAGAACGAAAGCTATGGCAAATATGGGGCTGCCAAAGCCTGCCCGCAGTGCGCACATCATGGCAAGACCACCTACCGTCGCGGAATGACCGCTGGGCATACCGCCGTCGCCATGCAAACGGTGTATATCGAATTTTTTATTAACGATAGCATAAATAATGGCTTTCGCCACCTGTGCCCAGAGCCAAGAGGAAATTCCCGCAATCAAATACGGATTTGTTACCAAATCAATCAGCCAATTCATAAATTGCACCTCTGCAGTTTCACACGTCTTGTTGATGTTCCTATGATACCTTGTGCTACAACGGCAAAAACCTTATAATAGCACATTTTAGTATAGTATAAATAGAGTATACCATATATTTTGCATTTTTTCAACCGTATATTTAAAATTTAATAAAATCAAAATATTTTTTCAAAAAATACTGCTTCGAAAAAAGCAGTATTTTGTATTTATTCAAAATCACTCAAACAAAGGCGTGGAAAAATATCTTTCCGCAGTATCGGGAAGAACTGTAACGACCGTTTTGCCCTTGCCGAGCTTTTTGGCAAGGCGTATTGCCGCCGCCACGTTTGTGCCGCTGCTGATACCGCACATGATCCCCTCTTTGGCAGCAAGGTCTTTCGACGTCTGCAACGCTTCTTCGTCTTTTACGATGCAAACCTCATCATAAATTTCCGTATTGAGTATAGCCGGAATGATGCCATCGCCTATGCCCATCTGAATATGCGTACCTATAGAGCCGCCGGAAAGTATAGCAGCGTTTTCTGGTTCAACCGCCCATATCGTAATATCGGGGTTTGCGGATTTTAAAGTTTCGCCTATGCCCGTGATCGTGCCGCCAGTGCCTATGCCGGAGCAGAAGCCGTGTATGGGGCGCGCCACCTGTGCTAAAATTTCACCGCCTGTGGCAGAGCGCTGTATATCAACGTTTGCCAGGTTTTCAAACTGCTGCGGAACGAACACATTCGGGTCTTCCGCCTTCATCTTCAGCGCGAGGTTAAGGCATTCTTCTATACAAAGGCCTATGTTTCCGCTGTCGTGAACAAGAATAACCTCTGCACCGTAGTGATTTACGAGCTTTCTGCGCTCTTCGCTTACGGAATCGGGCATAATAATTTTAACCTTGTATCCGCGCACCGCGCCTACGAGCGCAAGGCCTATTCCCTGGTTGCCGCTTGTGGGCTCTACTATTACGGTATCTTTATTTATAAGACCGCGTTTTTCCGCGTCAAGTATCATATTAAAAGCCGTGCGTGTTTTTATGGAGCCGCCTACGTTAAGGCCTTCAAACTTCACAAGTATTTCTGCACTTTCTTCATCCGTCATATGTTGAAGCCTTATTACGGGCGTATTGCCCATTGCTTCCAAAATATTATTGCAAATCATCAAATAAGCACCCTTCTCTTTTTCGGAATTGATTTATTCCGTATTTATCATAATATCATATTTAAAAACTTTTGTCAACAAAATAACGCTCGGCAAACGAGGAAACAGCATTTACTTTTTTATAGGTTAAAATGATAAATGATTGTTTACGTTTCTGTCTGCTACGTAAAGTCAGATTATTTTGTGGAACGGCGTCCTCGACGGTCCGCGCTCGACATGCGGCGCCGTGAGAGAAAAAAGCACCCCTTTGGGTGCTTTCGTTAAATTTGCCAAACCCGTAGCGCCGCCGCGCCTCCAGTCGCCGTCGTGTGTCGTTTTGCGCGTATGGCATAGCCATACTTCAAAACTCGCACTTTGGGCGACACCGCTCACAAAAACAACCGTTCAGGTTGTTTTTGTTTTGCTAACCCAGAACCTCACTGACGCTTGCGCGTCCATTTCAACAAATAGGGTGGCGCCTCCAACGAAAAAAGCACCCCTTTGGGTGCTTTCGTTGGCACGTGTTGACAAAAAAGATGCCGCCTAAATCAAGAATTTTTTAAATGAATTACTTTCTAGCTTCTATTTCGGATTTCAACTGTTGCTTCTTTGCCAAGAGAGTTTCTTCAATGGCTGCGATATCCTCAGCATGAGCGCTTTCAAATTCCGCAAAGAACCCGTCCTTTGCAGCATTCAAGCTTGCCTCGATTTCGGAAGCCTTTTCCTGTAGCTTTGCTTCAATATTTTCATCAAACAAGGTATCCTCAAGCTCGGTAAGCTTGGTTTCTGCCTGTCTGAGCTTTGCGATCAGTGCTTCAAGTGATGCGTTAAGATCTGTACCGATCTTCTCGTATGCCGCAAGCATTTTGTTGTAATTTTCTTCGGTCAACTGAAGCGTTACGGTTGCGGACGCATATTCCTCACCGTTTACGTCCAAAGATGCAGTGTAGTTCTTCTGTTTCAGAAGCTCGACCTTTGCCTCGCGAAGCTTTGTCAGCGATCTTTGATACTCGGATTCGGGAGAAACGAGCATTTCGTAGCGGAAATTATCAAGCTCGGTAATTGCGGTGCTGTAAACGTCAAGCGCAGTTTTGTACGCAGTATGTGTCAAATTGTAAAGACCGCCCAGCTCTTTTATGATCCTTGCGGTTTCCTCTCTCTCCGCAAACGAGATCTTGTATTCCTTGGCAGAATAATATGCGCTTCTCATTTCTTCGGTCAAAAGAAGAGCTGTTTCTATACGGCCGGCGGAAATGACCTTGTAGAGCTGATCCTCATCCATAGTACTTATCTCTTCCTCGGTATACAGCGAGGTGGAAAGAGCCATCTGACGAAGCGCGTCTATCTTAAGTGCCTCTACTTTTTCAACCGTTCCGTTAATATCAAGTGCCTTCA
>JAFTLJ010000055.1 GCA_017456005.1 Clostridia bacterium
AATTTTCAAGGACCGTTTCGCGCCGCTTCCTCAACAGCGCTCCACTAGTATAGCACACACTTTTCACTTTGTCAATCCTTTTTTTCAATTTTTTTTAAGTTTTTTTCGCTTTGGAACTTTTGTGCATGAAAAATTAAATTTATCCCACACACTTGTGCATTTTTACTATGGGTTTTTCCTCAAAACCCCTTTAAAACAGATTTTTATGCAAAAAACAGCGTTTTATATGTGAAAATTTGCTTTTTTCTTTTCTTCTTTTTTTGCAAAAAAATTTCAAAAAAAGAAGAAAACGCGCTCTTTTCAGAGCGCATTTTCTATACTTATTTTTTCAAAACCGTAAGCCTGTATTCGTTCTTGCTTACCACAAGACCGCGAACCTCTATATTATATTTTACCAAAAGCCTGCCGCCTTCCATAGAAAGCGTGTTTTCCAAGCCCTTTGTGACCATACAAAAATCGAGAGATATACCGTCTGCCATACTGTAAACACAGTTAAAACGCTCGCCGTCCGAAAAAGAGCACGCCATTTTCACAAGCCCTGTGCGCACCATAGAAACAACGCCGGGTTCATCTTTCTTGAAAATAAGCTTGGTATCTGTAGAACCGCCGCCATCCACAAGAAATTCCTCGTATTCCACGGTGAACTCTTTCCCATCGTCTGTAAGCTTAGCTTCGCAGAAAATATTCATAACGGTGGGTTCGGCATCCGGCGACATATCATCTGTCTGCTTGGCACAAATGCCTATTCTGACATTACGAGTTTCCATATTTACCCCGATTATTTACGGTTAATAAGGCTTTCGCACCACATTTCGGGAGCTTCGTAGCCGAGAAGTTCAACCGTTGTAGCCGCTACGTTTGCAAGGCCGAACGCGCCCTCGCCCTTAACTTCATATTTATCTGCCGTGAAGTTATCGTAGATGATGCAAGGAACAGGGTTGAGCGTATGGCTTGTTTTTGCCTTATAAGAGCCGTCTTTGTTCGTTTTTGCGTTGCCTTTTTTGTCAACCTCGTACATTTCGTCTGCGTTACCGTGGTCTGCCGTGATGATAGCAACACCCTTTGCGGCGTCAATAGCTGCGAGAATTCTTGCGAGCTGAATGTCGAGCGCTTCCATAGAAACGATTGTTGCGAGGTAGTTACCTGTGTGGCCAACCATGTCGCCGTTCGGGAAGTTCGCGCGGATGTACTGATATTTGCCGCTCTTAACAGCGTCTATAACAGCGTCTGCAACGAGAGCGCACTGCATCCAGGGTCTCTGCTCGAAAGGAACAACGTCGGAGGGGATTTCGAGGTATGTTTCTGTAGCATCGTCGAACTTGCCGCTTCTGTTACCGTTCCAGAAGTACGTTACGTGGCCGTATTTCTGTGTTTCGGAAACAGCAAACTGCGTCACACCTGTGCCTGCGAGGTATTCGCCCATTGTATTTGTGATAGCGGGGGGAGCAACGAGGTAACGGGAAGGAATGTGAAGGTCGCCATCGTATTCGAGCATACCTGCATATACAACCTTGGGGGAGCGAACTTTATTGAATTTATCAAATTCGATGCCGCT
>JAFTLJ010000056.1 GCA_017456005.1 Clostridia bacterium
CTATATTTACTTGTGCTAGTTTTTGGAAAATTCAATAATGAAATCCTCGGAATCTGCGCAAGAGGAGCGAAGCCCCGTGAAGGACGTAATAACCTTGCGGTAGTTCACCTTTTCCGTGGAACGTGCGGCAATGGCTTTTATTTTGTCAAGCCCTGCAAGAGTTGTTGTAAGGTCTCCCTTTTCCGTAAGCTCGGACGTAGGGCCTACGAGCAAGTTGCCGTCTGCCGTGGGAGAAACGAGAATACCCTTACCAAACACGCCGGGTGTCTGGAAAATGGTATATTTCACAAGGTTTCCTTCGCTTCTGTCAAGCAGCATATATTCGCCTTTTTTGGGTGTGATTGTGTATTTATCGCCCACCATAGCGGCTATCTCATCTGCGCCTACACCTGCAGAGTTGATTACGTAAGATGCCTCAACCGATTTCTCGCCGGATCTAACGGTATAAACACCGTCTGCATAGTCAATGGCTGTAATGGGGAAATTGCAGAAAAGCTCTGCGCCGTTATCCATCGCGTTGCCCATTGCGGCAATCGTGAGGTCGTAGGGGCAAACTATGCCTGCGCTGTCGCAAACGAGCGCGGCATATACGTTTTCGGAAAGCGCGGGTTCTTTGGCTCTTGCTTCTTCCCCCGAAATAAGGTAAAGCTCGGGCACGCCGTTTGCTATACCTCTCGCATAAAGCTTTTCAAGGTGAGCTTTTTCTTCTTCGCAAAAAGCGAGCACCATAGAACCGTTCTGCTTATAGTGAACGTCGAGCTCTTTTACAAGAGTTTTCATAATTCTTGTGCCTTCTACGTTTAGTTTAGCCTTAAGCGTGCCTTCCACAGGGTCAAAGCCGCCGTGAACGATACCGCTGTTTGCACGAGAAGCGCCGAGTGCAACGTCGTCTTTAGCTTCGAGCACACAAACGCGAAGCTTATATTTCATAAGCTCGCGCGCCGTAAGAGCGCCAACTACACCTGCACCAATAATGGCAACATCATATTTCATTATCATTCATCTCCGTTTTATTTTATTTTTTCAAGGAGTACAGAACAATCCTTGAATATTTCCGTGGGTTTAAACTCGCTTTCATCTGCCATTTTCTGCGTTGTTTCGCCGGAAAGCACAAGCAGCGATTTTGTGCCGGCATTTATACCGCAGGCAATATCTGTATAGAGTCTGTCGCCTATAACGAGCGTATTTTCCTTCGTTACCAGGGGATCGCGCTCTTTGCTTATCTTTTCAACTGCATAAAGCGGCATAGCGGGCTCGGGCTTACCTATGAATACGGGTCGCTTTCCGGTAGCATTGAAAAGCATATCTGCAACAGAACCACAGTCGGGCACGTAACCGTATTCCGTGGGGCAAACGTAATCGGGATTGGTGGCAATATACGGAATATCCTTTTCCGTAAGGAGCTTGGAAACATCGTCGAGCTTTTTAAAGGTAAGCTCTGTGTCAAATCCCATAACCACGCCCTCTATATCCTCTGCATAATCCTCGCAAACATTGATATTTGCTTCGCGGAAAGCGTCCTTTAGCGCATTTGTACCGAGCACATAGAGCTTTTTGCCAGCGAGGTTTGCGTGGATATAGTCTATCGTAACGTTTGTGGAGTTCACAAAATCGTCGCGTGTGGCATCTATGCCTAGGCTTTTGAGTTTGTTTACGTAACCGTCGATATTTTTGGAAGAGTTATTTGTCATAAACAAATAGTTTTTCCCTTGTTCGCGGATAATGCGAAGGAGCTCGGGTACATAGGGGAAAAGGTTGTTGCCAAGATAAATAGTTCCGTCCATATCGAACAAAAACAAGCGTATACTTTTAAAATCCATTGTTTTTCCTCTCAACAGTGTTATAAAATTTGTTCATACATATATATTGTACAATTTTATATTCGTTTTGTCAACCGAAAATAGCCCTCAAAATTCAATAATATATTAAAAATATTAAAAAACCTCTTGACAAAAGCAAAGAAAATGATATAATAATGAAGTACGCTGCTATGGCTCAGCAGGTAGAGCACGTCCTTGGTAAGGACGAGGTCACCGGTCCGAATCCGGTTAGCAGCTCCAAAAAAAGCGAGATGTTCCGACATCTCGCTTTTTTCGCATAACAACAGGAGGAACTAATTATGGCTAAAAAAATCTTCATCGCTATTATCGCACTTCTCATGGTTGCCGTTATAGCTTTTTACGTTTATGAGATAACTGTAAACAAAGTGCCCTATACGCAAAATCTTTTTAGGGTGATAATTCTTTTGGCAGGGCTTGCCGCTTCGCTTGCAAAGCTTATCACCGGCACAGGTGGCAGAAGGCAGCCGCTTGCCGCCTTTGAATCGGTTTATAAGGAAGAGCTTGATGGTGTTTTCACAGAAGAAAAAGGCAAACGCAAAAAGCTTTTGCAGGCTATCCGCTTCCACCACGAGGGAAAATATATAAAAGCCGTGGAAATAACATCCCATTTATTCAAAACGAGCGAAGAAAAGGCAGATATTTGCGCTTCGGGGCTTTTCCTCGCCAGAGCTCTTACAGAAATGAACCGTTATTACGAAGCAATAGAAATTTACGAAAAGCTTATTCGTCTTGAACCGTACACGGGCAGATATTACAGCAATATGGGCTTTTGCCTTAAGGAAACGCAGAAAACATTTGAGGCGCTCGAATGTTACCAAAAGGCGATCGAGCTCAACCCCGATTATGCGCACGCATACAATAACGTAGCGGCACTTTTTTTTGAAAAAGGTGAATTTGAGGAAGCAATCGCATATGCAAAAAAAGCACTCGAAATAGAGCCTTCGCTCTATCCCGCATCCACTTACCTTGCTGTAATATACACTTTAAACGAAAACGAGGAAGAAGCGAAGAAATATTCGCATATGGCTATTTCCTCCGGCAGAAACCCCAACGAGCTTAAAAACATAATAAACTATTACAAATCCGCATTCAATACAGAGCAAGGTTGACTTGGCAAAGCAAAAAACGCCCGTTCGGGCGTTTTTTCTTCATTTTTTCTTGATTATTAACTCTGTTTGCTGTATACTGAAATTATCATACATAAAAACTAACCTTTATCGCAAGGAGAATATATGGTAAAACTATTGGCGAACAGAGGCGTCAGTGCAGAAGCGCCCGCAAATACAATGGCGGCTTTCCGTTACGCCGCCGCACAAAAATACGAATATTTTTCGCTCGACACAGTTGCAACGATTGGCGGAGGCTTTGCAACAGATGTAAAAGAAGAAGACTTTTTAACCAAGTCTTCCGCGAAAAAGCGCCCTTCTTTGCTTGAAGTACTAGATTTCGCAAAAAATAACGGCATTAAAGTTCTTATAAACAACGGATTTGAAGTTTTCGATGAAGATGAAAAAGACGATTTTTTCGATATAGTAACCCCTTATGCCGAAATTTTGGCTTTCGCCTGCACGCACTCTTACACCGTGGAGCGTATAGCACAAAAATTTCCGTGCGCAGAGATACACTATTGCGGCATAGTAACGGCAGAAAATCTGCTCAAAATCAAGGCATCCTCCGGCGCAAATGATCTCGTGATCTGGCTTTTGCTTTCGGAAGCCGCAATAGCAAAAGAAGCAAAAAAGTACGCACTTCTCGGCTTTGAGCAGATAAACGAATATAGCGATTACGAAAAAGCATGCGCTCTCGGCGCAGACATCGTTTCCACAAACGGAAAAATTAAGCACGATATAAAATCACAGTAAAAATAAGAGGTATTTTATGGCAGAAAAAATTTCATACAATAAAGGCAAAAATATATCCCCCGTGGCGTTCATGTTCGCGTGCCCGGGGCAAAAAGAGCAGGCGGCAGGCAAGGTCGTTGCTGGTGCAACAGGCAAAAATTTAAACTTGCTCCTCTCCGTCCTCGCAAAATCCGAAAACGAAAAAATACGCGCACTCTTCCCCTCTGCAGATAGGTACGATTACCTTATAACCAATTCTTCCGATACTATACACTACCCTGCGTTGGATAAAACATCGCTCCCCTCCAAAAGAGAATACAGCGACGATGCAAACCTCAACCGCCTTTACAAAGAACTTGATCATACAAAATATGTTATTGCATTCGGCGCACAGGCAAAGGAAGCTTCCAAACTTGTGGAATATAAATATAAAATGCGCGAGGTAACCCCTCGTCCCACATTCATAACGTCGCTGCCACACCTCTCCCTGCTCGCTCTCAATCAAATTTCCGAGGACGTGCACGGCGCACGCATAGAACGCGGCGACAAAGAAGCAACGCTAAAACGCATATGCGTTGTTGCAAAAATGCTCACTGAGTATTTAGAGGATCTATTGGAATGATTTTAAATCGACTCGTGAATGCATATACTCTTGAAAAATATGTTATTTGATGATATACTTAAATAAAAATATTCAAACAAGGAAAACTATATGTCTAAAAAACCAACATCCAGCAATTTATTCGAAAGCGCTCGCACTGCTCTTACAGGTGCAACGGCAAAAATGCTCTACGCCAAAATCCCGCTTATGCTTTGCCTTACGTTTGCGCTTTTATCCGTCTACCAAATTATATATTATATACTTGGGCCGGCAGAGGGGTATTTCCATGCCGATTGTACAGACTCTATCTATTGGGCGCAAGCCTCTGTAGAAGGCGGCGCAGTCTTCAACCCGGATTTCATCTATGCCGCACTGCTTCCCTTTGGCGCTTCCCTGTGGCTCATTCCGCTTATACATATTTTCGGCGTTACCATGACAGCGCATAATATCGGCATGGTAATATTCACATTACTATTCTTCGCTTCCATAGTTTTCTTCTGCCGCAGTATGGGTTGGAAATGGGAATACAGTCTTTTTTCCGCAGGAGCTATTATGCTTATGCTTTCATCCAGCGATAAAATGCGCGAAATTATGTGGGGGCACGTCATTTATTACAGCCTCGGCTTGCTGATCCTTTTCACAGGAACTGCGCTGTTTTTCCGTATGAGCAAAAGCTTCCGCGCCGGCAAGTTGCGCCGCGCATGGATATATACGGCAGTGTTCTTTGTATTTATGCTTCTTGCTGCCACGAACGGATTCCAGTGCATCGCCATATACACCTTGCCAATGCTCGCGGCAATGGCTGCAGAAATGATTTTCAACTCAAAAGAAAAACTCATTTCCAAAAAAAATATTCACAGCCTATTCGGCGTTGTACTTCTCTCACTTTCCACGCTTTTGGGGCTTGTGATTCTTTACGTTTTGAAGGGTAACATTGTAGCAGGCTACGCCGAAGCATATTCCATGCTCGATAATATATCGAATTGGGTTCCTAACCTCTTAAAGTTCCCCGAAAGCTATTTCTCGCTCTTCGGCATCAGCATCGCAGACGGCTCTGTTGTCGGCACGGAAGAAACTGTTTTTAACCTCATAAAACTCGCTTCCTCTCTTATCGTGCTCTTTTTGCCGCTCGTTCTTTTCTTCTGCTATAAAAAAATCGAAGATAAGGAAACGAAAATGGTGGCTTGGATACATTTCACAGTTTCTGCGGTTATAATTTTCGGCTTTGTATGCGGCAGACTTTCTGCAGGCAACTGGCGTCTTATCCCCATGGTCGGCACAGGTATTCTTGCATCGCTCGCCGCTATACGCTTTATGTTCCGTGCAAAGGAAAATGCTTTCTCTTGGCGCAGAGTAGGCGCTCTCCTTGCACTTTTCCCCATTCTTTGCTCTCTTGTAAACTACAAAACAATAAATGATATGCCCGCAGATTACGGCAGGGACAATGCTTTGCATCAGTTATCAGAATTTTTGGAAGAAAAAGAGCTTTACTACGGATACGCCGAGTTTTGGACAGCACAGGCAAGTACACTTATTTCGGATTCCAAAGTAAAAGTTCGCGGAATCACCATTTCTCGTCAAGATGGCATAGACCCCTACCTCTACCAATCCAACAAGCATTGGTACGAGGACCAGGAGGGCGTGGAAAAATATTTCATTGTTCTTTCAGCCTATGAACATAATTTGATATCCTCCGGCGACGAATGGAAAATCATAATGGCAAATCATTTTGTAGAGCAGTACGATTGTAAAGGATATTTGATTTTTGTCTTCGATTGCAATATATTCCCTGCCATATACCCTGCAGAGCCTGCGGCTTGACAATATTTATTTATAGAAAAGGAGATGTTCTTATATGGGAAAAATGATGGGCGCTTTTGATAGCGAAAACGATATGCTCGATCGCCCCGACTTAAATAAATGCCCCGACTGCGGCTGCTTCTTTGCGCAGGATAACTGTCCGCTTTGCGGCAAGCCCTGCCCCGAGGAAATGCGCGCAGGCAACCGAACAGCACCGAAAAAGCAAAAATATAAATACGATAACGGTTATCGCACCGTTATGTTTGTAGATTGGTACCATCGCTGGTGGTTCATAGCACTCATGGCGCTTATTCACCCGATAATCTCCATAGTTTTGCTTATAACCAGCCCACACAAGAAAAAACACAAAATTATAGCAGTCATACTTGCCGTGCTATACGGCATCCTCACAAACGTGGCGTTCCCGTTCCTTATTGCTATGTTAAATAAACCCAAAGCACCTGTCGATGCTTCGCTTTCAAAAGCAGAATATATCGCCGTGTGTGAAACCGTAGACCCCGAAGAATTTTACCGCTATTACGGCAATTATTCCGAAGATTTCGTTTCTATGGAGCTGACGGTTAAAGACCGCTTTACAGCAGAAGATTATTACTATGTGGGAACAGGGTTATATAGAAATACTACGTATTATATATGTACCGGCGCAGACGGTAAGGAAATTGAAATCATGCTTTGCGATTATCTGCTGGATGGCACGCAGAATTTTCTTCCCGGTGACACAATTAAAATATACGGCGAGGGCGGTGGACACCAAACCGTTTACGATAATAACGGCATAAATCATTCCGCGCCGCTTATCTATATGGCATATGCCGAAAGAATAAGATAATATTTGGGTGAAAGCTTCGCTTGTAACAGCGAAGCTTTTTTGCTTATTTTAGCACAAACACAAAAAGCTCTATTTTGCACAAAAATGAATGAATATTCAAAAAACAGTTAAATTTTACTGTGCTAAACTCTTAAAACCGCTGAATTTTGCCCTAAAAGCTTCAAAAATTCTCTTTTTTGCTCTTGAATATTTTTTTTAAATATGGTATTATTATTCTCGTGACGGTGCAGTATTCTAGTTAAACACTTCCCTATCGAACACGGGCCTAAAAATCCGTTGGCGGGCACATCGATGAAGCTTCTTGTGGTTGCTTCTTACGCCCAGTTTGGGGTGGCTGCTGGAAGAGTGGTTTGAGGGCGAACCGCAATGGCATGCGGATCTCGTTCCTCTCACCTTTGAGGCTTCCTTTTGTGGTACGCCATAACCTTATGGCGGATACGGTTGGAAGATTAAACCTATTATGCGGTACAATTGAGTTGCTGCGAATAGCGTAGCCTGCTTTGAGTGGTTGCGGCGAATATCGGATTTTAAACTTTGCTTTTC
>JAFTLJ010000006.1 GCA_017456005.1 Clostridia bacterium
CTTTAAGGATCCGTACGTGCCGTTTGAAAAGCCGCCGCATCAGCAATGAGGTGTCTTTTTGGAAAGCCTTTTAAAGAAAAAAGAGCAAACACGCTTATGGGTGATGTTCTTAGCGGAGAAATTTGAAAATACAGCTAAGTGCGAGCATCGCATTTGACTGGTCAAACGCAGATTTGGGCTAAGCCCAAACCCTTATTACAAACAGAAAGAGAGAACAAATTGGTTTTGTACGAAAATGTTCTCTCTTTTTCTGTTGGCATAATAGTGGTATTCTTTGCTGACGCAAAGAGTGATATTTCCCTGACGGGAAGTGATATTGCAAGGCTTCGCCTCGCAGTGATATTCTATTCGCCTAAAAACTCGCGTAGCGAATATCACTCGGCGCAAGCCGAATATCACTGCGTAGCAATAGAACTCGCCGCAGGCGAATAGAGTTATGCGTGATACTCCGTTAAGAGTATCACGCATATGTGTCTGCTCTTTTTTAAATTCTTTCGCGCTCTGAAGGGCATATTACATCATAGCTGATCGAACGCGCGGCGTATATCGCAAATCATGAAAGGGATCTATACTGCTGTGCGCTCTTGAGGATAACACGAAAGGAACTCTACCTTTATATATAGAAGATCCTTCCATCCTTCTTTTCGATCGGCGCGGGGGTGAAATCATCCGCAGGGTAGCCGACGATGCAGTTCGCAACGCCCTCATATTCGCCATCTAAACCGAGTTTTGCTAACAATTGTTTGTATTCTTCTTGCATAAACACCTCTTTTGCGCGATGGATCCAGCATGCGCCGAGTCCAAGCGCGTGTGCTGCAAGAAGGATGTTTTCGGCGGTAACGGAGCCGTCGTAAACTTGCGTATTGCATTTTTTTGCCAGCACGACGAGCACGGCAGGCGCGCCGTAAAAGGGATCTGCGGTGGCGTCCATCACGGCGGCGTTGGCTTTTGAAAGCGCATCGCGCGTTTTTTTGTCGGTGATAACGAGAACGATCGAAGCTTGGAGATTGCGCGCACTGGGGGCGGAGATGCCCGCTCTTGCAAGGAGCGCAAGATCCTCTTCCTTTGGCATTTCGGCCTTGTATTTTCTGCAGCTGCGCCGAGACAGTATGTTTTCAATAGCAGGTGTCATGATTTTTACCTCTCTGTGTTTGTTCTCCCGATGCAATCTCTTTCCATGTTTCCGAGATAGGATGCGGGGTTGTAGATCGTGTAGTGCCAGAAGCTGTCACCTTCGTATACGCGCCGAACGCTTCCGCCTTCCTTGGCAAAAATATAATTTGTGATTTTGGGAAGAATGATGGATTTTTGCCCGAGGGAGTCGAAGCAGTAGGCAACGTGGCGCTCGAAGGAGCGATAGTGATTTTTCGTTCCGAATTTGTGTAGATAATACGCGCCGTGCTCCATAAAATAGAGCGGCGTGAAGAGGGAGGGAGAAGCCATGATCTTGAAATAGTACCGCTTCTCATCCTTTTCGATATATCCGTTGCAGTTATAAAGTGCGCGCTCTTCCTTTTCATAAAGGTGAAGCTTATATCCGAATTGTTCTGCCGTGCGCGCAATGCTTTTTTCGATCCTCTTGGTGATGGTAAGAAAGCGAAGTCGTTTTAGGAGGATAACGAGGGCAACGATGGCGGCAAGCGTGAGAAGGAAGCCAAGGCCGGTGAGCATCTGTGCAATACCCAAAACGATCGTGAGTAGATTGATTGCAAAATATAGCACCATTGGCAATACGGGCGCCGCGATTGGGTAGAGAAGCACAATACAAAGGCCGCGCACTGCCATGCGCCCCTTGGATTCAAGTCGCTTCAGATCTCCTCGCTCTTTTAGCTGTTGCCAGTATTTTCGCGCCTCGCACCGTCGGTCAAGCATGAGGATAAAAAGAAAGCTTGAGAGAACGAAAAAGCCGATCAGCCTTGCCGGCGCGCGCGGAATGGGGAGCATAAAAACGAAGTAATCTATATCCCCGAACGCGCCGAGAAAGGTAAGCGCAAGGGTGAAAAGAAGTGTAAAGCCAAACTCCAAATAAAAGGAAAGCTTCTTCAAAACGAGGCGGCGCTCTTCAAAAAAGGAAAGCGTTTCCCCTCCTTCCGAGAAAAACGCATCCATCTGCTCTCTGTCGTAGGTAGAGAAGTAAAGCGTGAACGAATTATAGATCAGCGCAAGGATAAAAAGAGAAAACCCAAGAAAGACTGCCGCATCGATGCCAAAGAGATTCAGCTCCATGGAAAGATTTTTCATATGGTTGAAAACGAAGAGATGCGAAAACCAAGGGATCAGTGCAGTCACGAAGCCGCGAAGCGGATAGAGAATAAAAGTCTGTCGCATGCGTGCTTTTCTTTGCTGTAAAAGATGATTGCTTTCTTCCATGCCGCACACCTCCTTTTCATAGGGATCTTTCTGTATTTATTATATAGTATCTTTTATTTCTTGTCAAGAAAAA
>JAFTLJ010000057.1 GCA_017456005.1 Clostridia bacterium
GGTGGGTCCCAAAGTCCCACCCTATAATTTACATAAAAGTGGCCTGGGCCCTTGGGGCCCACCCCACTTGTCTCCTTCACCCCTCAAAAAGCGCGTCTCTGTAATCAAAGAAAAAGGCTCTCACCGCAAAAGTGGTTTGTGAGTATGAAATGTACCAATCAAAGATTAAGGCCGAGCGAGCCACGGGCTCACGATTCAAAAATACCTAATCACGATTTACCTAATCGTACTTGACTAAAATGAAAATACGTGCTGCACCGACAAATTAATTTTCTGGTTTATCTTTTTCTGATCGCAAACGTCGATTGTACAAAAACCGCAAGGTAATCCCTTGCGGTTTTGAATTTTTGCGGTCAAACCGCAATTTTGGTCGGGATGACAGGAGTCGAACCTGCTTGAACCAGTTCCCAAAACTGGCGGGTGACCGTTACCCTACATCCCGATTGCTTATATATTATAACGCATAAATTCGCATTTGTCAATGAAAGCCTCCGAAAAAATCGGAGGCTTTCTAAATTTTTTTTAATTATATCAGTTGATATATCCGCGGAGCTTTGCAGCTTCAACAATTCTGGAAACAGCAACCATATATGCACCTGTACGGAGAGAAACACCGTTTTCATGAGCCGTATCCCAAACAGCTTTGAAAGCTTCGGAGATCTGACGTTCGAGCTTGGCATTAACTTCTTCTTCGCTCCAGAAGTAGCACTGAAGATCCTGAACCCATTCAAAGTAGGAAACGATAACACCGCCGGAGTTAGCAAGGATATCGGGAACGATATAGATACCCTTTTCATCAAGCACTTTAGAAGCGGCATTGTTGATAGGACCATTTGCGCCTTCAACGATAATGCCTGCATTGATCGTGTCTACGTTCTTTTCCGTGATAGCATTTTCGAGCGCTGCGGGAACAAGAATATCAACAGGAAGCGCGAGAAGCTCTTCGTTCGTGATATGTTTTACACCTTCTGCGTTGTAATCGTTAAGCTTCATCTGGTAGCCTGTATCGATAATTTCATCGATATTAAGACCGTTTTCGCAATAGAGCGCACCGAAAGCATAGGAAATCGCAACAACCTTGCAGCCTTCCTTATAGAGAAGCTGTGCCGCAACACCGCCTACGTTACCGAAGCCCTGAACGGCTACTGTAGCGCCTGCGAGAGATTTGCCGAGGCGTTTGTAGATTTCGCGTGTGTTGAAGAGTATACCTCTGCCCGTTGCCGCAGGTCTGCCGAGAGAACCGCCGAGCGCGAGGGGTTTGCCCGTTACAACAGCAGGCGTAAACTCGCCGACAAGTTTGCTGTATTCGTCAACGATCCAGCCCATGATCTGTGCGTTTGTGTTAACGTCGGGCGCGGGAATGTCTGTTTTGGGGCCGATAACGGGAGTAATAAGCTTTGTGTAAGCTCTTGTAAGTCTTTCAAGCTCTGCTTTGGAAAGCTTTGCGGGGTCAACCGTGATACCGCCCTTGCCGCCACCGTAAGGAATGTTTGCAACAGCACATTTAAAGCTCATCCAAGCCGCGAGAGATTTTACTTCATCCTCGTCTGTGTCGGGATGGAAACGGATACCGCCCTTGCAGGGGCCTCTCATACTGGAATGCTGAATGCGGTAGCCTTCAAACATTTCGATATGGCCGTCGTCCATTTTTACAGGGAATGTTCCCTTCACTTCTCTTTCGGGGTTACGAAGAAATGCGTATTCTTCTTCTGCAAGACCGAGCTTTGCCGCAGCGCTGTCGAGAACTGCGAGCATATTGGCATATGTATTTCCTGCCATTGTATATCACCTCTGATAAATTAGATTACTTAGTTTGTGCAACTCGGATTTTGATGTCGCCCGTTGCTTCATCAAAATCAACGAATTCGATTTTAAGATTGTAGGTTTCTTGAGAATAGCCTTCCGGGAAGGAATTAAGCGATTTTGTATGCGTAGCCGCAGAAACAAACTCGTTAGAATTGAAAACGTCGCCTTTACGGTAAAACGGATCTTCGGGATATCCGGGAACGAAAACTCCGTCATTTTTGAGCAAACCGTTTTCGTCAAATCCGTTTTTGAAAAGTGCTACTATGCCGGGGTCGTGGCGTTCCGTGCCCTCGGTTTCGCCGTCGGGAAGCCAAGTTCCGGAACCGTTGGTGCGTTTTATCACAGAATATGTATCGAAAATATCTTCATCGATATGCCAAATAATTACGCCGCCCTCTTTATAGTTTTCACAGAAGTGGCAATCCTCACCTTTTTCGTTTACACCGAACGTTTTTCTGTAAATTCCTTTGCAGAAGCCTGTCATCTGGCGGTTTTCGATAAGAAAATATTCCTTCGGGTCGGGGGTCACTATTTTCAAAATGTTAGCATTTTCAGCAGAAAGAGGGTGCGAGATGTATTCGCCATCCGCAGTTATATCTTCGGTGTCCATTATACCGGAGCGAATCTTCTGAAACGGATCAAGATGCTGAGGAACAAAGCCTCTTCTGTATATATTGTCAGCTTCATCGTTACCGTAGTTACCATGGCCCATAAGCGAGAAAAGATAAGGAAGAGGCCAACCCTCTACTTGCTTATCATAGTCATAAAGGTCGTGGAAGCCTATGGAATGTCCGAGTTCGTGAGCTATCGTGCCGAGCGCATGAGGGAAAAACTGATTTTCGGTCATACGGTATTCGCCTATAAGCGTATAGCAACCCTTACCTCTGGCACAAAGCTGTACACCGTCGAGAATAGGAGCCATAGAGCCCTCTACGCCATCTTCATTCTCGTCTTCGGGAAGTGCACCGCAGTTTGCGTAAACGCCCCAATGAATACCCTTTGCGGTTTCTTTGCCGCCCACAACGTCGTATCCGGCATGAATAAGCAAAACGTTAAATTCATCGCCGGAAAGATAGCCGCCGCCATCCTTATCATAATATGCAAAATCCACGTATTCGTCAGCTTTACGGAGCGCTTCTGCTATACATTTGAAGGCTACACCGTGATTTTTTCCAGGCATATCCATTGCCATACGGTTGGGATGGGGAATGTCAAGAACAACTTCAAGCACACCGGGTGTTTCCGTTTCACCCATAACGTGAACGGGCTCAAAATAAATTTTGCCGCCGGACATTTATTTATAGAAATTTTTGAGCGTGTAGCCCTCGTCGCCGAAGCAAAGGTTATACCAATGTTCCTTGCTTGTAGAAATCATCTGAACGCCGTCTTCCCAAGATGTTGCACCTTCGGGTTTAAAGGAGATAAGTACAACGAGAAGAGGAATGGGCTTCTTTTCCAATTTAACAGTGTTTACACTTGTTTTAAGTTTAGATGCCATTTTGATTACCCTTTCCGGTACATTTGCTAAAAGTACCTGTTTTTCATTTTAAAATAATATATGCCAAATGTCAATTATTTCGAGCAAATTTTTTTGAAAAAAATGTAATTTTTTTGTTTTTGACGGCATAATTAACCGAATTAAACGGATAAAAACATAATTTTTTCGTTAAAATTCCCGTTATTATTCACTTTCCGGTTCAAAAACAGAATAATCACGCTCAAAAAGCAAATCGCACATTTGCTTTTTCAGCTTATCGTGCGCCACGCGTTCCAGCAACTTGTCCACGATAAAATTTCTGCTTTTCCCCCTGTATGCCGGCATTTCATTTAAGCTCAAAAGCTCCCAAAGTTCCCTTTTCCACATAAAAACAAACTGCGTTTTAAGTTTTATTTTCGGGGTTGGCAAAGCCGCGCGCACCTCGCGTATTATCGGCTCTTCCTCTGTTTGGTCTACGTGCAATATCCCCCAATGCGCGGGAATATGCTCGTGCACACGCTTTATATGGCTGCTGCCGACCACAATATAATTCATATCGAAATACTTATCGTAGTCCTTCACCTGTGTTGAAAGGCGGGCGTACGTATCTGCGTCGCTCTTTATTTCTATCCCCACGAGCGCATCCGGCAAAAGCACCACCACGTCGGAGCGCGAACGCCCCATTATCTTTTCCTCAAACGTGCGTACCTTTGGGTAACGCAGATCGAGATAATCGAAAAGGAGTATACGTATATCCTCATCGAAAAGCGTAGGTCTTTCTTCTTTTGCCATATCAGAACGAGCTTATATCGAGGCTTTCGTCATCCTCGCCTTTTTCCACAGATCGAATTATAACGTCATAGCTGTAATTTTCATTTACCTTTACGGTAACACGGTCGCCAACTTTTTTTCCCATTATGGCTTTCCCCAACGGAGATTCTTTGCTTATAAAGCCCTCTGTGGAATTTTGGCGTAGAGTTGTTACTATAACTATATTCATTTCTTCATCGTCTTCCTCAACGTAGAGGCATACTTTATTGAAAAGCCCCACGGTCCCATCTTCACTGTCTGTAGAAACAACAACGGCAGTCGCTATCATTCTCTGCAAATAATCTATTCTGCTGTAATTTCTGGAAAGCTCTCTTTTAGAGGATTTATATTCAAAATTTTCGGAAAGGTCACCTTGGGCACGTGCTTTGCTCAGCTCTTCCTTAAGCTTGGGGGTAAGCACGTTTATGCGGTAATCTATTTCCTCTTGCATTTTCTTTATATCGACCTTGGTAAGTTCATCGTGCACTTTAAATCACTTCCTTATATTATATACCATCATTTATATTTTACACTATTTTCGAAAAATTTGCAAGAAAAATTGAAAATTTTATCACAATAGCGCCACATAAACAATAAGCACCCCTTTTCGGAGCGCTTACAATTATTATTTTAGAAATTATTCTTCGTTTTCTTCCGCCTCTTCTTCGCTGCGGTGGTTTTTGCTGCCTTTTCTCGGCGGAGCGATAACCTTCACATCCTCGGCAGGGTAAGAACGGAATATAATATTATCGTTGTCTGCAAATTTCACTCTTACGATACCCGTAAGTGGAGAAACCTCGGAAACATAACCCTTGCCATCTTTGGTGCTTACGGTGCTGTCTACTTTAGGCAGCTTTTTCAGCTCTTCCTCGTAAAATTCATGCTCGTAGCGCAGGCAACACATAAGTCTGCCGCACGCACCGGAGATCTTCTGGGAGTTAAGAGAGAGATTCTGCTCCTTCGCCATTTTTATAGAAACCTGAACAAAATCGGAAAGGAATTTTTTGCAGCAGAACGGCAAACCGCAAACGCCAAGCCCACCTATGAGCTTTGTTTCATCGCGTATACCTATCTGTCGGAGTTCTATTCTCGTGCGGAAAATGGAGGCAAGCTCTTTTACAAGCTCGCGGAAGTCCACTCTGCCGTCTGCCGTAAAATAGAACATCAGCTTGGAGTTATCAAACGTATACTCTACGTCCACAAGCTTCATTCCCAAACCGAATTCTTTTATTTTTTTGAGGCAGATCTCCTCTGCCACCTTTTCTTTTTCTTTGTTGATTTTGTATTTTTCCGTATCGTCTGCCGTTGCCTTGCGCACAACAGGGCGCAGGGGCAAAACAACATCCTTAGCAGGCACTATTTTATTGCCCACGGCAAGCACGCCGTATTCCATACCTCGTGCGGTTTCCACAATAACCGCTTCCCCCGCGCTTGCCTTTATACCGCATGGGTCAAAAAAATATGTTTTTCCGTGCTCTTTAAAGCGCACGCCTACGATCTCATATTCCGTTTTTATTTCTTCCGCAGTAACAGCGGCATTTTCTTCATTTATATTCATAATATCACATCTTTCTTTAGGTTATGCGCCAAAGGTTTTCCGCCAGGTAGAAAGCGGCGAGCGCAAGGTTAGAGTTAAACGCCATATTGCGCTGAACCTCGTTTACAACCTCCAACGCGGCAAGCACCGTGCGAACAGAAAAAAGCGAGGCATAATGCACGGCTGTGTCGTCATCAAGTATTTCAAGCGGCAGCTCTTCAGAGTTTTGCGCCGACAAAATATCGCTGTAAATGCACAAAATGTATTTTAGCAAAAGCGCGAGTTTATCCGAACTATCGGCAAAGGAGGTTATGTCCGCAAGGAAATCGAAGTAGGAAACGCTCCTGTTCTTCTTTGAAAGCGCCAAAACGGCTTCGCAGGCCTTTTTATAAGCATCAAATTCCTTATTTTCGGGGTCAGCCAACTCGCGTACAGCACCGAGTGCACCGCCCGACATCTTCATGGCAAAATCCACTCTCGCTTCATCTGCGCCGGCAAACACCTCGTCATCGGCAAGGTATGCCCGAACCTCTTCCGGCTCAAACGTCTGCATATTCACGCTTATTACGCGTGAACGCACGGTTTGAAGAAGTGTACCCGGATTTTTTACAAGCAAAAATATATAAACGCGCTTGGGCGGCTCTTCTATAATTTTGAGCAACGCATTTTGGGCTTGCGGTGTGAGCCTGTCCGCCTCGTCGAAAATATACATTTTAAAATCGAGCTCGTTGGGCGTGAGGTATACTGTGGAAACAAAAGAACGCACTGTGTCTATGCCTATTCTCTTTTCTTCCGTGGGAATAGTAAGCACGTCTGGAGAATGGCCGCTTTTAACTCTTTCTACAACGGCATCTTCAGCGCCATCGTTCCGCGCAAGCTCTTCTGCCACAGCATGCACAAACGTTTTTTTTCCGCAACCTGCAGGGCCCACCAGCATATATGCGTGAGAAAGCCTTTTTTCTTTTATGCAAGAGGCAAAAAGGGATTTTATGTCTTCGTTTCCGTATACGTTTTCAAATGCGCCCAAAATAAAATCACCTTTCCGCAAAATAAATCATTTACTATATCATTATACCAAAGGAATGCGGCACTGTCAAATAAAATTTGCAAATAAAAAGCAGATAAAGCAAAAAAATCCGTACTGAATTTTTACAGCACGGATTTTTTGCCCATCAATCTCTCGGCTTGGAACGAAAAACAAGGGCAAAGAAATAGCCGAAAAATATTGCGGCGGCAATACCGCCAGCACTGCCCGCAAGTCCACCCGTAAGCGCGCCTATAAGACCGCGCTCGTCCACGGCTTTACGCACGCCCTCTGCAAGTGTTGCCCCAAAGCCCGTAAGCGGCACAGAAGCACCGCACCCCGCGAAATCTATAAACGGCTTGTAAACTCCTATAGCGCCAAGCACCACGCCGAGCGTGACAAGGCACACGAGTATACGTGCAGGGGTAAGCGCCGTTTTGTCTATAAATATCTGCACGACAGCACAGATAGCACCGCCCACCAAAAATGCCTTTACCATATCCCAAAGCAAGCTCATTCGCCGCTCCTTTCCGCGCTTATGCGCACGAGGTGGGCGATACCCGGTATGCTTCTGCCCTGCTGAAGGCTTGCGGGGCTCATAAGAGCGCCCGTAGCAATATACAGCATATCGCGCAAACTTCCCTTTTCAAACCTTTTCATAATATGCCCTGCCATAACAGCTGCACTGCATCCGCAGCCGGAACCGCCTGCGTGCATATCCTGCGTTTGCGTGCTGTAGAGCATAAGCCCACAGTCGTTGTAAACACGGCTCATATCATATCCTGCATTTTTCATAAAATCGCAGATAATTCCGTGCCCCTCTTTGCCGAGGTCACCTGTTACAATCAAGTCAAAATCCTCGGGTTTCTTGCCCGTTTCCTCAAAATATTTCGTAAGTGTATCATACGCGGCGGGAGCCATAGCCGCGCCCATATTATTGATGTCGGTTATACCCATATCCACTATCGTTCCGGGCAAAACCTCGCGCACGTATGGCCCCTCCCCTTCGGCGGAAAGTATAAACGCCCCTGCCGCCGTGGCTGTGCGCTGGGATGTAGGCGTTCTTTGCCCGCCGTATTCGAGAGGATAGCGAAACTGCCGTTCCGCCGTGCAAAAATGAGAGGAGGCAAGCACTGCGCACTTTGCAAAAACTCCTCTCTCAACAAGCAGCGAGCCAAGCACGCTCCCTTCTGCAAATGTGGAGCAAGCACCGTACAGCCCGAAAAACGGGCGGTGCGAGCATTCTGCCGCATAGGAGGAGCCTATGCACTGGTTCATAAGGTCGCCTGCAAAAATCGCGCCTAGCTCCTTGCCCGTAAGCTTCGCTTTGGCAAGCGCCAAGTTAAGCGCCACGCGTTGCATTTCGCTTTCCGCCTTTTCCCAAGTGTCCATGCCGAATTTTTCTTTTGAGTCGTGCATGTCGAAATCGTCCGAAAGCGGCCCCTCACTCTCTCTTCTGCCGACCACAGCGGCGTAACCGATTATAGACGGCGCATTTTCAAGCCTTATAACGCTCATAGAAGCACCCCCATAAGCCAATATATCACGCCGTAGATAACGGAAGAAATCACCCCGTAAACAATAACAGGCCCCGATATTGTGAACATCTTCGCTCCAACGCCCATAACAAGCCCCTCGCTTTTATCGTCGAGCGCCGGTGATATAACCGCATTGGAAAAACCTGTTATCGGTACAAGCGTTCCTGCCCCTGCAAACTTTGCAAGGCTGTCGAAAACACCGAGCCCCGTGCTGAGTGAAGCCAAAAAAACTATTGTAACGGGCACAAGCGTGCGCACGGTTTCTTCTTCTATTTTTATAAAGAGATAAAAATTATAAAGCCCCTCCGCAAAAGCACATATTGCACCTCCCGTAACAAAAGCTAAAAACATATCTTTCACAAGCGGCGAAGCCGGCGCGCGGCTCGCCACGTATTTTTTATATGTTTGCTTATCTACATTCATAAAAAACTCCTTTCATTCAAGAATAGTTTTTCTGAATGAAAGGAGTTTTATTTGAGGTAAATTTTAGCTTAAATATGATTTCTCAATAGCATATTTTTTAAATTCATCAACTGATTGTTCGCCCAACCGAGCCATCTCTCCCAAAACACGCTCTATCCCCTGTTCGGTTTTATACCAATTATATTTTGTAATATTATAGCAATGTACAGGGCAAACTTTTATTTCTGTTTCGGGGAACGCCATTTGATAAAACATCAAACACCTGCGAGCGTGAAAAGCCTTGCAAACAACAATAGCCTTTTTTATTTGCAGATTGTGCGCATCGGCAACAGATTTTGAAAAAAACGCATTTTCTTTTGTGTACCTTGATTTATTTTCCCCAAATATCGCAGTTTTCGGAACACAGTTTTTCAAAAGCACATCGGTAAAAAATTCACAATCCGATGTATATGTACCATTATAAATATCTGCCTTGGAGCGTACGCCAGCCCACTTTTCCCGTTTTATGCTGACCCCGCCGGACGTAATAATGAACTTTGCAAAGCCCTTTTTGTAAAGTTTGGCGGCATATTCGGGCTGTTCGGGGTGTGAACCGCCCGGCAAAAATATTGCATCAACCTCGCAGGGCGTATCCTCAATAAAAATATAATTTGATATATCGGAAATCATTCTGGTGTTTGTCATTTACTTACTTCCCCTCATAGCTTTTGATATAGCGCCTCTACTGTTGTTTTAAAATATTTTTCTTGAAAATATATCTTCTCTGCCATTTCGTTTTTGGAAAATACCACTCCATCTGGTGCGGCAATGAACTTATCTTCGTCATCATCCTCTCTGTGGGCGATACCGATAATTTTGCAGGTATATTCCGAAACGGGCACATCCACGCCTAACAGATATACGTCCATTTCCTCGCCATCGCCGGAAAAAACATTTGGAATATAACCGTAATTCACTTGATATATAATATCCGGGTGCTTGGGGTGAGCGCTTCCCAGCGGTCTGTCTATCATAATCTTAACAGTTTTGCCGAGAAAAGACCTCGCAAGCGATTTTCGTTCTTGATACGTCATATTTTTCTCCCAAAAATTCAAAATTACATCTCACAAATAATATCCATACAGATTAAAAGCGCTTTTTCAAAAGACTCTTTGCCCCAATCTCTTTCATCATAAGCATTTACATTTGCCAACGTGTCGGCAGTAAATAAAATTTGCCCGAATTCTGTTCCGCGAAACTCTGCGCACGCCGCAAGCGCCGCACATTCCATTTCCACAACCGTACAGCCATCTTCTTTCCTATACGCAATTTTTTCGCTAGTTTCTCTGTAAAATCCGTCCGTGCTCCACGTGATGCATTCTGTATACGGAAAACACAATTTATTCATTGCACGTTTTATGGCTTTTAATACATCAGAGTTTATCTCCACAAATCTTGATGGCGGCAAATAATGGTATGAGGTTCCCTCATCCCGCAGTGCCTTTGTCGGAATTAAAAACGTATTCTCGGGCAAATCGACCAATGCGCCGCAAGAACCTGCCGCTATTACCTTTTTTACTCCATAACCAATAAGCCAATCCAATATTTGAGTTGATGGCGCAGCACCGACAGGTGCTTGGCACAAGCAGATTGTTTCGCCCTTATAATCAACTATGTATATGGGATATTTTTTTGTCGCAGATATAAATTCGCTAACAGGAGATATCCCATACGCGTGCGCATATTTATCTATAACATCGCCAAGAAAAGCAAAAACCGCTTTTTCGGGCAATTTTATATTCAGTTTTTGGTGAGTCGGCATAATTACCGAGGTTTTGTTATCGTCATATTCCAATATCGGTATGTCATTTTTATACAATGCCATTCGCTTTCTCCTTTTATTTTCAATATTAAACCAAAATCGGCAGAGATATTTCTGCCGATTTTGCATATATTATTTCACATCGTAATCGAGTTTAAACTGTTCGCCGCAGCCGTATTTTTCGTAAACGTAGTCGATATCTTTATCGCCTCTGCCCGAAAGACAAGCGAGAATAGAGCCGGATTTGTGCTCTTTTGCGTATTTTATAGCGTATGCAACTGCGTGAGCGCTTTCTATAGCGGGTATAATACCCTCATAACGGGAAAGCAGGAAGAAGGCTTCCATAGCTTCCTCGTCAGAAATAGTTACATAGTTAACTCTGCCGGCGTCGCGCAGGAATGCGTGCTCGGGGCCTACACCCGGGTAATCGAGCCCGCTGGCAATGGAGTAAACGGGCAAGGGTTCGCCGTTTTCGTCCTGAAGAACGTAGCTTGTATAGCCGTGGATGATACCTTTTGTGCCGTATGTCATTGTAGCCGCGTGATCGCCAACGCCTGAACCTCTGCCGAGAGGTTCCACACCGTATATTTCAACAGGGTCTGCAAGGAAGGGGGTAAACATACCGAGCGAGTTAGAGCCGCCGCCTACGCAAGCCGTGATGGCATCGGGCATAATGCCCGTCATTTCAAGGAACTGTTCTCTTGCTTCTATACCAATAACAGACTGGAAATCGCGCACCATTTTCGGGAACGGATGCGGACCTGCCGCCGTACCTATGCAGTAGATAGCGTCTTTGTATTCTTTAAGATATGCTTCAAACGCCGCGTCACAAGCCTCTTTCAAGGTCTTCAAGCCTTTTGTTACGGGGATAACGTTTGCGCCGAGCATTTTCATTCTGATAACGTTGGGGTGCTGCTTTGCTATGTCAACCTCTCCCATATAAACGTCGCATTCCATACCGAAGTATGCAGCTGCCGTTGCTATGGCAACACCGTGCTGTCCTGCGCCCGTTTCGGCTATGATCTTTTTCTTGCCCATATATTTTGCAAGCAAACCTTCACCCATGCAGTGGTTGAGCTTGTGTGCGCCCGTGTGGTTAAGGTCTTCTCTCTTGAGGTAGATTTGGCAGTTGCCAAAAAGCTTGGAAAGTCTTTCGCAGTGGTGAACGGGCGTAGGTCTGCCCTGGAAATCCTTTCTTATTCTGCGGAGCTCGTTTATAAACTGTGCGGAATGGCAGATAGCTTCGTATGCGTCATCTGCTTCTTTAAAAGCCTCTATAAGCTCTTTTGCTTGATAAGAGCCGCCGTATTCACCGAAATACCCATTTTCGTCGGGATATTCCTTAAGATAGTTTTCAAAATCTTTATATTTATTCATTTTGGGGTCCTCGTTAAAGAAAATATATTGATATTTATAAATTATACATAAAAATTTTGTTTTTTACAATAGTTTTTCGCAAAAAAGTCCCACTTTCTTTTAAAAGTGGGACTTTTTTACGGTCTTCAAAATAAGGCTTATGCGTTAAAATTTTTTATCTACTTTATTCAGCTTCACAATACGATTGCACACTCCGTCGTCTATACTAACATAGAGTGCGCTTCCATCGGATTGCAATAAAAAATATGCTTTAAGCTCATCTCCGTCCATTACTTTCCAAGCTTCTTTTGTTTCTATGCGAATTTGTTCGGCAGAAAAACCGTCTTGCCACATTCCGTCGCTAATCATATCGTCAAAATTAGAACTTGTTAACCAAAATCTTGTAAGCACACCTACACAGCTAATCTCATATCCGATATAATCATATCCGCTGCTTCCTTGTCTCTTGGTATTCAACGTCAAATTTCCATCTTTACTTTCTATATAAAAATCGGAACTTTTCATTAAAAACATAAAGTTTGATGTCCAATAGATATTACTGTCAAATTCATATTCACCATTAATTCCACAAGAGCAAAATAACACAAGGCAAAGAGTGAGCACCAAAGCCAAAGCTATAATTTTCTTCATAAAATCACCGCCTTTTATATAATCTCTAAAACACGTTAGCTACAAACACCTAAAACAAGCGCTTGTTGATAATAACATCATTTTTATTCAGACACTATTCTGTCGGCATAGGGTCCCCAGAAATAGTTGCCTCTGAAAGTATCCAAAAGCTCTGCTTTTACATAGAAATTCGCATCCTGTGCCATTCCGCGGCAAAGCTCGCCCGAAAGGTTGTTAACCGCCGTATTATCGGGGTTTGTAGCCATAATATGCACTTTTTTAAGCGTAGGAACACTTGCAAAAGCGCCGTCTGCTATGTTGGAGATATTTTCTGTCACGTAAATATCGGTAAGTGACGTGCTTCCCGCAAAAGCGTTTTCGGATATTTCGTAAACCCTCATTCCCTCGTAAGCATAGGGCGTTGTGAGCGTGCTTTGAGCTTTACCCAGCTCGGAAACACCTGCTATATTGTAGCCCACAAGCTCGCCGCCTATAAGCTTTTCTTCAAAAACAAAGTATTTTTCGTTTTCGTCGTATTCCGTCGGGAAATCGGGCGTTATACCCTCCGGCACCTCGGGTACTTCGGGTATTTCCACCTCTGTAAGCACATCTTTGCCGAGATATTCGGCTATATCATATGCGAGGTTTGCCGTGTGCATAACCACGCCGGCATCGTTTAAATGGAAGTTACTGTCGTAGAAGTAACCGCTTTCGTATATGTAGTTATTCGGGTTGCTTATAAGCTCTGCATCGAAGCTTTCCGCAATATAGCTTTCAAAAGCTTCAAGGCTTTCGAGCGTTGTGTCTGCCGCAAGCGCCGCATCGTTCATAGGGGCGAAAGAGAAAAGAACTTTCGCGCCCTTCTTCTCCGCTTTTGCAACATATTCATTCACGTAATTCACAAAATCTTTGCTTATAATGTCTGCCGTAAGCTTTATTTCGAGCGTGCTGTCGTACATAAGCGCCATTTTGTTGTATTCGCGCGGGTAGATTATATCGCCGTATTCGTCAAACGAATCTGCACGGTAAATCCCCTCGGGGGAAAGCGGATTTTCAGGGTCCGCAAGATAATATTTCAGCTTTTGCGCGCCGTATTTCCACGCGCCGCCTATCATAGCCCCGAAATTTTCTTTCGCTATTTTCGGCAGCAAGGAAAGGTCGCTGTCTGCCGCCTGCCAAGCCGCTTCCGCGCCGAAGAAGAGCGAATATGTCTGTGCATCCGTTTCTGGTGCAAGCACAACAATATCTCCCTCGTTTATATACTCCTCCGAAAGGTCGAGCATAAGTTTGGTGCCGAGTGTGGCGTAAAGCCCGAAATTGACCACGGGCATACCGAGCATTTCCTCCATAAGCTTCGAATCAAGACCAAAAGGCACACTGCTTCCGCCAACCACAACGATTTTCGGTTCGTCTATGGAAGAAATTCTGTCTATCTTGCCGCTGAGCGCGCCAAGGAAGGTTTGCCCAAATTGCGCGGGCACAAAGAAAATTACAGATGCCACAGCACCGAAAGGTATAAGCACACAAAGGAGTATGCAGATAAAGTTGATTATAGATTTTTTCATATTGCACCCTCCTTAGAATTGAAAATAAATAAACGTGCTTGCACCGCCCACGGAAAGAAGCAAAAGCCAAGCCACCGCTATCGCCCAAACGGCGAAAACCGTGCTGTTTTTTGCCGTTATTTCGCGCGCATCCTCGCTTCTCTCTGTAAGAATATCGAGTTCTGTCATAATAACAAGGCTGAGCACAGCTACGATAACGCTCGCCAAATTCAGCCCAATGGAAGAAAGCGAAGTTCCTATTTCTCCCCAGCCTACAGCGAAGGAGGAAAGGAGCGTGCCTACGTCTGAAAGATTATTGGCGCGGAAGAACACCCACGCAAAGCAAACAAGCACAAAAGTGGTTATCTTCTGACCAGCCCTGAACCAAAGTGCATGTGTGTTTATACGCATTTTTGCATACAGAGCCTTTCGAGGCTTCGCCGTAAGCTCGCCTACTATACGGTAGAACGCGTGTAACAAGCCCCAAATAACAAAAGTCCAGTTTGCGCCGTGCCAAAGGCCGCTTACAAAGAACACCATAAAAAGATTGAACATATGGCGCGGCTTCGAGCACCTGCTGCCGCCGAGCGGGAAATAAAGATAATCGCGGAACCAAGAAGAAAGGCTTATATGCCATCTCGCCCAAAATTCCTTGATAGAAAGAGCCTTGTACGGTCTATCGAAGTTTTTCATAAGGCGTATGCCCATAACGCGGGCACAGCCTATGGCAATATCGGTGTATCCCGAAAAATCGCAGTATATCTGGAATCCGAAGAACACCGTGGCAACAATCAGCGCAGGGCCTGTGGCGTTCGCAGCATCGTTATAGACTGCGTTTACAAACTCCGCAAGTATATCGGCAACCACTATTTTCTTAAAAAAACCCACCGCCATTTTGGAAAGACCTATACGCGCATTTTCCGCAGAAAATTTATTCTTTTCGCGCAGCTGGGGCAAAAGGTTGCCTGGGCGCTCTATAGGGCCCGCAACAAGCTGGGGGAAGAACGTAACGTAAAGCGCGAACGTGGCAAAGTTCTTTTCTGCCTTTTCCTCGCCGCGGTAAACGTCTATAACGTAGGAAAGCGTCTGGAACGTGTAAAAGGAAATGCCGACGGGAAGCACAAGGTCTAGCGTTAAATCATACGTGCCACCGCCAAATTCTTTTATAGCCCATCCGAGCGTTTCGGCAAGGAAATTGTAATATTTAAAGAAGAACAGCACGCCGAGGCACGCAAGCAGCGTTACCACTATGCAAAGTCTTTTAAGAAAGCTTTTTTCCGTGCGCTCTATAATATGCGAGCTTACAAAAGAAACGGCAGTTGTAAAAAATATAAGCCATATGAGCGAAACATCCCACGCGAGGTAGAAAATGCAGCTCATAAAAAGCAGGCTGTAGCGCGAAAGCTTCTTTGGCAAAAGGAAATAAAGCAAAAGCGTTATGGGAAAGAAAATTAAAAATTCGCCTGAATTAAATGTCATTTAGTTTCCCTCCCCTTTAATATTTCGAGGAAGAGGCGCACCGCAAGTGCTACGCACACAACTATAAGCAAGCCCGCGAGTGTTCCCTCCCTTGCAAGAAGGAACACGCAAGCAAAAGCCATATACAGCGCGTTAAGAAAGAGAAAAAGCGGTCTGCACTTCCCTATAAAATGCTCTGCGAGCGCCAAAACAACGGGAGCTATCGCAAGCAAAAGCGAAAGTACGATGTTTACGTTTTCAAACATATTCACACACCCTTATTTACCGAGAGCTTCCTTGAGGTCTGCTATAACCACAGCCGTACGCACTTCTGCGCCGTCACGCGTGAGGTGCCAAGCAGAATCTTTCATCTGTGTGCTTTCTACAAAGCAATCGTTTATATCGGAAATCATCTCGATGCCTTTGAATTTTTCTTTGAATATCTTTTCAAATGTATTTTTCATATAATCGGCATCTATGCTGCTCTTGCCGTTTTTATCCATAGCGGCATATGTATGGAGCACTTTTACTCCTTTGGCATCGAGCTTGCCTATAAGCTCTGCTATATAATCGAGAGTGCCGTCTTCAAAAAGTGCCTCTCTTCTCTCGTATTCGCCGGAATAAGAATATCCGCCGCCATTGGATTTTTCATTGTCGAGCGCATCGCCGTGCACGCTTACATCGGGCGAAAATTTATCAAATGCTTTTTGGCTGTTTTTGTGCGAGGAAGCATACTTCTCGTAAGAATCGAATACCAGGGAATATTCGGAAATATCCATATATTTAAATATATCATAATGAGCCGCGTTTATTTCCCAGGATTTCGGGTTGGCACTTGTTCCCCACATACTGCTGCTGCCCATAACAGTGCTGCCGAAGGTCCATTCGCCGGGTTCGGGCGCCCAAAGCAATACGTCGTCCTTTTCAAGCGCATATGCAAAATAATCGAAGAACATTGTCGCCGTAGCGTTTGCGTTTGTACCAAGGTTAACCACAACGTATTCGCCGCCGAAAGCTTCCTCTATTGCTTCACAATCCCAGCCAAAGAGCGAGCCGGAGCCGCCGTAAATAGCGATAACCTTTTTGCCGTTTGCCTTCGCCCAAACGAGCCTGTCCATTTTAGGTGCGGCATAAGCCGTTGTCCAGTTATCGTATAGCGCTAAAACCGCATTTATTTGCAGGTTTTTGAGCGCAGAGCCCGTGAAGGAATCATCGCCTATGGTTGTAACGCTGTCGAACATAACGAAGGATTCGAGCTTTTTGCAGTTCTTGAAAGCATTATCTTCCACTTTAGTAACATTTTTGGAAAGAACGACTCTTGTCACATCGGAATTTGCAAAAGCGTTCGCCGCTATAGCCACAACCTTTTTGCCGCCGATGGCATCGGGAATAACAACGTTTGCGGAAGTACCGCTGTAGCCTTTTATAGCCACACCGCCGCTTACGGATTTCGTTGTAAAGTCAGCTTCATCATTTTGCTTTTCCCAAATGCAGTAGAGCTCTTTCACGCCGCTTTCTGTAAGCGCCGTTTTGGAACCGGGGCTTACGCTTTCGCCCGTACCGTCTGCTTTTGTGTTATACTCGATAAGAGTATATCCTTTTCTGGAAAAATATCCGTTATCGGGGAGAGTGTTGGGGGATTTGAGCCATACAACGGAATATTTCTGCGTATAAGTTTCACCGCCGTTTACCACCGTGCCGCCGTTGGGGTTATAAACGAGCTGTGCGCTGTAGTTTGCCCAAATAGTAACGTTCTGCGCCTTGGAAACGGTATATGTATACGTTTTTTCCGTAGAATCAGCTTTTGTGCCGTTTACGATAGCACCGCCCACAGTTTCCTTGCTGCTGTTCACGGTGGATTTAGACCAGCCATCGAAAACGTAGCCGTCTTTCATCTCTATAGAAACGGTTATCTTTTTCTTTGCGCCGACGCCTTCTTCTATTTTATAGAAAATCTCGCAGCACTCGGGGTTGTAAACAAGCTTTGCATAACCCTCAAGGTCTACGGTTACAGGATCTACTGCGTTTGCATCAACCGCGGGTTTAACCATTCCGGGGGGAGTTTGCACCGTGGCACTCTGCGATGTAGAGGCGCTTGTGCCGCCCACAGGGGAGTTGCTCGCCGTTGTACCGTTAGTGCCGTTATCTCCGTTGCCGCCGCAAGCCACCGCCGTTACGCAAACAGCCGTAGCAAGTGCGAGCGAAAGTATTTTCTTTTTCATATCATTTTTCCTTTCATAAATATATTATAAATTATTGTTTTTGTAAAAGTAAGGTCCACACCAATCTTCTTCGTGTCCACACCAATCTTCTTCGTGCGTCTTGCTGTAGGTCCATGCAAAATTTGCGGGGGTTATAGTAACGTCTGTGAATTTTTCCAACACAGCGGAGTTAAGCTTTTTTGTGTTTTGCAAAACGTAGCCTTTCGCGTTCCAATCGTCTATCAGAATAAGCTTACATTTTTTTGCACAGTTAAAAAGCTTTCTTGCCTCTTCCCCCTCTGCACAGTTTACATGATCGTAGCTATAGAGATGCCAAAGGTAAACGCCGTATTTATCGTTTTTTAGGCAATGCTCGCTTATTTTTTTCATATCAGCACCCTTCGAGGCAAAACGCAAAACCCATTCTTTGCGGTATTTTTCATATTCCCGCTTGCCCATTTTACGGTATTCTGCGCCAAGCTCTGCAAAGGTTTTTGCGTATTCCGTTTTTACCTCGTGCATATATTTTAAATGGTTGTATTTTCCTATACAATAATAGTACAGCCTTCTGTGCAGTTCAAATACACCGGGAGGTTCTTCTATGACGCTTACATCCTCACCGTTATCCTTCGGCTTGCCATTTAAAAGCCATTTCATATTGCTGCAACAAAAAGCAACGTATATAAACCCTTCGGGTATATTCTCCTCCAAATCGGCAAAATACCCGTATTCTCTTTGAAATTGAAAATCAAAATTGCCGAATTTAAAAAATACCGGGGAATCTTCTTCGATCTGAACAATATTTCCAAACTCCGCTTTCGAAAGCTCTTCTTCCCAAAGGTCGAATTCATGCGGTGCTTCCTCGCATTTGCCACAGAAAACGAAACCGCCGGTAGAGTACATATTTTTGCTTTGCTTATAGTATGTAATGCTCACGTCGCATTTGGCAATATCTACGCAGAAAGCTTCAAATAAAGCGCTTTCGGCTTCTGTCAAGCTTTCGCAGTATTTGGCAAAGTTTTTGTTCGCAAGCGTGTTTTTCGGCGCTATTTCCGAATAATAAGCCCTTGTTTTTTCTTCATCTACGGAAAATTTCCATTTTCCGAATTTGATTTCTTTCAAGTTGTTCCTCCTTTACCGACAAATTATACAATCATTTCTGTTTATTTTAACTCTATTATTATAATTTTATCACAAATAGTACATTTTGTCCATACTTTTTGCGGTTATAAAAGAAAAAATGCCCTTTACAGAGCATTTTTATAATGATTTTAAATTTTCATAGCTGTCAAAGAAATAAGGGTTAACTTTTTATCTTTCTTTTCTCATTGCACGCATTGCGTTGAGTATCGCTATAACCATTACGCCAACGTCGCCGAAAACGGCAAGCCACATATTTGCTATACCCACAGCACCGAGAACGAGTATTATTCCCTTCACTCCGAGAGCAAAAACAATATTCTGGCGCACTATTCGCATAGTTTTGCGCGCTGTTTTTATTGCAAACGCTATTTTTTCGGGGTTATCGTCCATAAGAACTATATCGGCAGATTCAATAGCCGCATCGCTGCCGAGCGCACCCATGGCTATTCCCACATCTGCACGAGAAAGCACGGGCGCATCGTTTATGCCATCGCCCACAAAGGCGATGCGGGCGCCGCCAGAGAGCAGCCTTTCTACCTCCTCCACCTTGTTTGCGGGGAGCAAGCCTGCACGCACTTCGTCTATACCGATATTGGCGCCCACCGCTTTTGCTACGCTTTCACCATCGCCCGTAAGCATGACAGTTTTCTTTATGCCAAGTGCCTTCAAAGCCTTCAGCGCACTCGCGGATTCATCTTTTATTTTATCGTTTATTAAGATATGACCGAGGTATAACCCGTATTTAGCAATATGCACGGATGTGCCCGCAAGCTCGCAAATCTCGGCTTTTGCGCCAACTTTTTCCATAAGAGCCGTATTGCCGAGGTAGTACTTTTCGCCGTCTATAGCGGCTTCCAGCCCCATACCTGCGATTTCTTTTACTTCACCTGCGCGTTTCTTATCTATTTCTCCCTTATACGCCGCCACGATAGATTGCGCTACGGGATGTACAGAAAAGCTTTCTGCCACAGCGGCTATAGAAAGCAGCTCCTTTGCCGCTATACCGCTTGCGTGAACCGCGCTTACATCAAAGCTCCCCTTTGTAAGTGTGCCCGTTTTATCGAAAACGACTGTGTCTATACCGGCAAGCGCTTCCAGATAGTTTGCTCCTTTAATTAGCACACCCTCGCGGGAAGCACCGCCTATGCCGCCGAAGAAAGAAAGCGGTACGGAAACCACAAGCGCACACGGGCAGGAAACCACAAGAAATACCAGCGCGCGGTGGATCCATTCCGCCCAATGCCCTGTTATAAGCGAGGGTACTACAGCAAGAAAAGCCGCACCGATAACCACACACGGTGTATACCAGCGAGCAAAGCGAGTTATACAGCTTTCTACTCTCGCCTTTTTTTCGGAAGAATTTTCTACAAGCTCCAAAATTTTCGCCACGGTACTCTCTTCATAAGCGCTCTCCGTGCGCATTTCGATAGCACCGGTAAGATTTATAGAACCGCTTATAACCCTTTCGCCCACAGTTTTGTCCTGCGGAACGCTCTCGCCGGTAAGGGCCGACGTATTCACGCTTGTACTGCCCTTCAGAATAATGCCGTCCAGCGGAATTTTTTCGCCGGGGCGCACTACTATGGTTTCGCCGATAGCCACTTCATCGGGGGAAACGGTTTCTTCCCCACCATCGCGCAGAACCACTGCAAAATCGGGGCATATATCCATAAGTGCGGCTATGTTTTTTCTGCTTTTGCCAACGGCAACGCTTTGGAAAAATTCGCCCACTTGGTAAAAAAGCATTACCGCACACGCTTCTTTATAATCGCCTATGGCAAATGCGCCAACCGTAGCAATAGCCATAAGGAACTTTTCGTCGAACACCTGCCCGTGCAGAATATTGCGCAAAGCGCCCCACAGCACGTCATAGCCGATAACGGCATACGGCACAAGAAACAAAGCAAGCGCAAAAACACCTTTCGTCGGTGCTAGCATAGCTACCGCCCAAAGCACCGCCGCTGTTATTATTCGCGCAAGCATTTTTTTCTGCTTTCTGCTCATAAACGCCTCCTTAAAGGACTATCTTGCAATCGGGCTCTACCTTTTTAATAGCTTTTTGCGCTTTTTTGAGCACATCCTCGAACACAGCGTCATCTGCATCGAGTGTCATCTTCTGCATAAGAAAATTGATGGAAACAGAGTTTACACCATCTATTTTAGCGATGGCATCCTGCATTTTTGCCGCGCAATGTGCGCAATCGAGGTCTTGCATTTTAAATACTTTTTTCATAATTAAATCTCCTTATTTCTTTTCGTGAGTATGTTTTTCTATCAGATGTTCAAAGCCTTGCGCCACAATAGTGCGCACGTGCTCATCCGCAAGGAAATAGTAAATGGTCTTCCCCTCTCTGCGGTTCGCCACAAGGTTTGCGTTTTTCAGCACCTTTAATTGGTGCGAAATAGCCGATTGAGTCATGCCGAGAAGCTCCGCTATTGCGCAAACACACATTTCGCTTTCAAAAAGCGAATACAGAATTTTCATTCTCGTCGTGTCGCCGAAAACCTTAAAAAGGTCGGAAAGGTCGCAAATAAGCTCGTCTTCGGGAAGCTCGCTTTTTACCCTGCAAAGTATTTCTTCGTGATTATGCGCCATATATGCACCACCGTTCATATGTTGTTATATTCATATGATAACACATTCATATGTGTTTGTCAATATGGGAAAAGAAAAAAATCTGCTTTTCAAAGGTAGATATTCTTGGCATAGAAATTGTATAACGCACGGTAGTGGCGAAATGTGTTCACCCACCGAAGACCGCAAGTCTATCCTACAGATAATCAACATACTCCGCTGCAAACAAATAAGTAACCCCGACAGAAATCTGTCGGGGTTTGTTGTTCGATAAATTGGAATTTGTCAAATACTGATGATCTCTCTTATTTTTTGAGCATAATCGTTGCCGTGGTTTATGGAAAATTCGCCGTGATACAATTTTGGCAAAACTTGTAGTGTACTTTTTGGCAAGGCGTTGTGAA
>JAFTLJ010000001.1 GCA_017456005.1 Clostridia bacterium
GCCATATAATATCGTATTATTTTTATTTTACCACAAATTTTCGCGCCGTGCAATAATAGTTTGACATATATTTTATATTATGATAAAATAGTTTTAAAAGTAAATTTATTTGCTTGTTGATGACACGGAGGTAACACTTATGTCAAACCAATTTGAAAACGTTATAAAGGAATTCGATAAATTTTCTTACTATACCGAGGGCAAGATTGCGCGCGGCATAGAAGAAAACCGAAAAGGGCAATTTGCGCTTGTTTTTAAGGACAAAAACGGTAAAAAACTGAGCAATGTGCGCGTGCGTGTAAAGCAAGTGGGGCACGAATTTAACTTCGGCTGCAACCTTTTTTATATAAATCATTACCCCACGGCGGAGATGAACCACACGTATGAGGAAAAATTCAAAAAAATATTCAATTACGGCGTTGTGCCGCTTTATTGGGATGCGCTCGAGCCGGAGGAGGGTAAGCCGCGTTTTGATGTGAACAGCGAAAAGATTTTCCGCCGTCCGCCCGTGGACGAAACGGTGAATTTCTGCCGCGAAAACGGCTTGCGAATGAAAGGGCACTGCCTTATATACAACTCTTTCAACCCGGATTGGATGGCAGAGGATAACAGAACGATTAAAATTCAGCTCGAGAACCGTCTGCGCGCGCTCTCGGAGCGCTACGGTAACACGTTCTGCGACGTGGACGTTATAAACGAGATGTACCGCATATACAAAAACTGCTACAAGGGTATGGGCTGCCGAAATTTGCAGATAACCGACGAGCCGGAGCACGAAAAATGGGCGTTTGACACGTGCAAGAGATATTTCCCGAGCTCCCGCCTTTTCTGGAACGAAGGTATGTTCGAGGTGCTGGGCGAAGCAAATTACAGCGGCTTCCGCAGTTACTACTATCTTGCCATAAAAGAGGCTATACAACGCGGCGTGCCTGTGGAGGGCATAGGCATACAGTACCACGCAAATGTGGAAAAGGAATATGAGTGGGCGGGAAACCCGTGGCACCCCGTGCGCCACGTAACAAACCCACTGCGCTTGCTCGACGCGCTCGAGTGCTACGGTTCGCTTGGCTTGCCGATACACATTTCCGAAATCTCGTTGCCGTCCTACGGCTACGACCCGCACGACGAGGAAGTGCAGGCAGAGATAACGCGTCGCCTTATGCGCCTTTGGTTCAGCGCGAAAAGTGTGAGTGCTATTGTTTGGTGGAACCTTGCCGACAAAACTGCAATAGGCGATGAAAACCTTTTCCATTCGGGGCTTCTGCGCGAGGACCTTTCCGAAAAGCCCGCGTACAAGGTTATGGACGAGCTTATAAACCGCGAATGGAACACGAGCTTTGAGGCAAACGTGAACGAGCGCTTGAATTTCGCAGGCTTCTACGGCGATTACGAAATAGAAGCGGAAGCGGGCGGCAAGAAGGTCTGCAAAAAGCTGCGCTTGCTCCGCGACAACACGGGCTATGATAACAGGCATTGCGATTTCCGCACAAAAGAGATTATTGTAGAGTGAAATAGAATGAAAAAATCCCGCCAAAGGCTGGTTCTCATAAGGAAGTTTACTTACAGTACGTAGATTTGTTACGCTGCAAACAAATAATTATCGCCGACAGATCATCTGCCGGCGATTGTTTTATTCTGTTCGATAAATTGGAATTGGTTGAATAACTATCAGTTTTGTGTTTCCTCTAAAACCCAAGGCAATGTTGCATAGAACTCTATGTCAAAATGTGGTTCAGGAAAATCTGGTGCACCATAAGGATATGTTTCGTGACAGCATCGAACTCCACCCCACTCAAAGGACTTAGTAGTATTCTTCTCGTCTGATAGCATAAATCCTGCCAAACGATAGCTAAATTGATACAAGTGTCCTTTATCGTTATCATAAAGGCGACAGACATAAGTAGCCTGTTTGGGAAGGATTCCAAATCCATCCAGAATTTCTATAATCTGTTGTGGTAATTGTTTCTTGCTTGCCAATTCAAGAAAATTACGACATTGCCTACATTCGCATCCCCATAGGCTCCCTTTGGAATACCATGACTTTGTGGATTCGATATTAATCTCTACTATAGAGTCAATCAGTTCGCCTTTGTATGTTTCCATTCCTATCTCCTCGTCAAATTCTTATTTATCGTTCTGTTTTATCGCCAGTTTCGCCTTTGTATTACAAAGGCACAGGGCAAAGCCCATACCCCTATGTTTGCACGTATCCAAAGGCTCCCTCCGGGAGGGAGCTCCCGACGAAGTCGGGTGAGAGGGGATATCATTGCAACCATTTGCCCTCTCCGTCGGCTTCGCCGCCACCTCTCCCAGAAGGCAAGGCTTTCTATTATGTCCATTATAACACAAATCGGCAGAGAAAACAAGAGTGATATTCCGACTTCATCGGAGTGATATGATCGCGTACGCGATCGTGATATTGAAGCCTTACGGCTTCAGTGATATTTTATTCGCCTCCAAACTCGCGTAGCGAATACCACTCGGCGATAGCCGAATATCACTGCGAAGCAATAGAACTCGCCGCAGGCGAATAAAACTGCCCAACTTCCTTATGAGAAGTTGGGCAAAGCGGGATTTTTTGTTTTATTCTTCTGTGTTGCCGTTTTCTTTGGTTTCTGCTGTTTCGTCTGCCGTGTTTTCTTCTTTTTTCTTGCTTTTTTTATATGCGGAAAGGAGCTCGTATAAACCGAGGGCGATAAAGCCCGCGGGTATTACGAATACGGGCAAAAGTGCTGTAAGGTTTCCCTTTGTTATGGCGTAGATTATGAGGGAGGCGAGGGCAAAGACGCCCACAACTATTTCTGCAACGGCAAAGCCTTTGTTGGCTTTTGTGCGTGCGGCTTTTTCTTTCTCGTAATCTTTGCCGCTGGAAAGCATGGTGCCGTCTATTACAAGGTCGGGTTTATCGCCGAAGGAAACAAAGCGGCAGTGTATGCCGTAGAGCGTTACCTCTTCGTCTACATCGCCCGAAGCGTTTTTATAGAACGTATCCACAAAAGCGTCGCCGGCATAGAGGAAATATTTATTTCCGCTTGCTTCGCAAGAGATCTCTTTTTCCGCGCCGCCAACAGGCAGCTTCCAAACGTATTCTTTAGACATATTATTCTGCCTCTGTTTCTGCGATTTCTTCCGTATTCTGCGCTTTTTCCAAAAGAACGTTATAAAATTCTTCCATATCGGCGCGTATTTCGTCTGTGCTTTCGCTTATGCTTACGGTTTCGCGCCAGAACGTTTTATAAACGCGCGCAAGGAGCATTGTTGTGAACGCTACGCTTCTCGCCTGTTCGCGCTTTGCTTTTTCGAGCGTGCGCTCGTTTGCGCGGAGCTCGCGTTCTTCGGGGGGGAGGCTTTCATCGCTCTCTTTTTCTGCTTCTTCTGCTTCTTCTGCCTCTATGTCTTCTGCGGTTTTTGCGCGTTTGAGCGTTATTTTAGCCAAGCTGGAGTAGCCCATTTCGTAAACGCCTGCGCTTTCTGTAAGGTTTGAGGAGCGTGCTTCTTCTCGCTCCTCGGGCGTGAGGCCGACGCTGTCGTTATCGCGGATAAATTCCTTTTCGAGAACGTAGCCGAGCTCTTCGAATTTGCCGCTGAATTCCGCAACGATGGTGTCGATTTCTGCGGCGAGGCGTTTTTCTTCGGCGTAAATAGCCTCGTCTGTGATTTTTTTACGGGAAATTTCCATATGTTTACTTCCTTTTTAGTTTATATATTTGTATGTTTTTTAATATTTTTTGAAGATTTTAAATTATATGTTGAAAAATTTGAATATTTGGTGTACAATAGTAATATGTTAATAATAGGGCGAAAGGAATATGATAAAATGGCTGAAAATGAAATGAATAAGCAACACCCGACGGTTACTGCCGCAGAGGGAGAAGAACTTCGCGAAATTATGAAAACTGTATACGGCGCGCTTTTGGAAAAAGGCTACAACCCCATAAATCAGCTCGTAGGGTACATACTTTCAGAGGACCCCACGTATATTACAAGCTACAACGGCGCCCGCAAGCTTATGCGCAGGGTAGACAGAGATGAGCTTTTGGCAAGCCTGCTTCGCACCTACCTTGACGATTAAGTAATATTGTACCATAGTTTGTTTTCTGTTTCAAGTAGATATATTTAAAAAAAGACGCAATAACTCGCGTTTTTTCGATAATTTTTCGCACAATAGCGCGGCAAAAGCTTTTTGCCGCGCTGCTTTTTGTTTTGCGGAAAAAATATATGCGCGCATATATTTTTGCGCGCATATATTATATATATTAAAAGGAAGAAGTTTTAGAAATCCGATTCTTTTTGTTCTTCTCTTTCTTTCTCCTGTTCGCGACGGATATTTGCGAGAAAATCTGCGTGTTCGCGTGCTGCCGCCAAAATATCTTCGCTTGGCTTTCCGCTGAGCATTTCCGCAATGTCGCCGCCGTTTAGTGCACAAGAAAGAAAGCATCCGTCGGCTTCTGCAAATTTATATGAAAATGCGAGGTCATAGGTGCGCCCCGAAATGAGCGTTTTAAGCGTTTCTGCATCTTCTTTGTTCGATGTGAGAGCGGAGAGGCTTTCTACGTAAGCTTCGTATACAGTGTAATGCGAATAGTATGCGAATATCGTGATGAAATCGGATACCATCTGCAGGTCGCGGCAGGTTTTCGGTATGCTTAAGGTAAGTATTCCTCTTTCTGCGAAGGAAATGTAATTTTTTTGCTCGGTACTCATTTTGGGGAAGGGCAGAATGCCGAAATCGGCATCTATGTAATCTTCAAGCGAGACGAGAGCTGTTTCTGTGAAGAGAAGCTCGTTTTTGTTGAATTTTTCGAATGTTTGCAAAGAGGAGATACCGCTGTTGTCGCCTGCTGCCTGCACGAGCTCCCAAATAAGCTGTGATGCATCGGTATTGTTTTTATCGAAGCCTGCGGAGAATTCGCTTGTGCCGTCTTTTTTATCTGTTTTTTCAAGGTAACGCTCGCCCATTCCGAAGTAGAATTGGCGCAGGGAACTTGGCGAAAGAGCAAGCCCCTCTGTGCCTTGGTTGGCAGAGCAAGCTTTTTGTACTATGCTCAAAAACGTGTCGATAGTCCAATATCCATCCTCAACGAGATCGTAAAAATCCATGTCTTGTATGGCGGGGATGCTGTTTTTTACGCTTTTGTTAAAGATGAGTGCGTGCGTCAGGTCGAAGGCTTGCATGGAAAAAGAGCCGGTAGTGGCATACAGAATGCCGTCTATGGTATTTTCTTCAACATATCCTTGATCCCACCAGGGCTGAAATAGATCTATGTCCAATTCGCAAAGATTTATGTAATTGTTGGAATAGCTTTTGTGACCGTATCTTTCGTGAACGATAATATCGTATTTGGAAAGCTGCTCTACGGCAAATTCAGAGGGCAAAATGCTTGCCGCGATATTTTCCTCTGCGATGTTGGCAGAGTACATTTCCTTGATGATCTTGTTGCGTTCTTCCATAGCCTTGCTTACGAGAGAAGCGCTGTCGTCTTCTCTGTAAATTTCGCTTGCTGCCGTATTTTCGTCATATACGCTTGCGAACACGAAGGTGTAATCGTCAAAGTAGCAGCCTGCATAGCCGTCTATGAAGTTTGGCGAAGTTGTGTGCGGATAGCACACTATAGAACCGTGCCCTTCGGCTTCGGGCTTGCTTCCGCTTATATTAAAATCTACATTGCAGGCGGTAAGCATGCAAACGCTTGCCGCAAGAACGGCGGCGAGAAGAATGGCAAGTGTCCTTTTCATAAAAATATCTCCTTTTTAAAATTGATATGCTGAAAAGATTTACCTTTATTGTCGTACCTACATTATATAATATATTGATATTTTTGTCAAGAGAACGGAAAATGCAAAAAAAGTTTCAAAAAAATCGAACAAAGGTTTGATTTTTTAAAAGATATGTGTTACAATTATTTTGTAAACATCTCACACAAACCATAGAAAGGGAAAAATATGCAACCACTTACAAAAAGAGAAAAAGAGGTGTACGATTATATCTGCGCCACGCTGGAGGAAAACGGCTATTCCCCCTCTGTGCGCGATATACGCGACAGCCTCGGTATAAAAAGCACCTCCACAGTGCATTCATACATAAGCAAGCTGGAGGAAAAGGGATATATCCGCAAGCAGGACGGCAAAAGCCGCACGCTTACCCCCGAAAGCGGCGCACAGCCGAAGGCACGCGGCAGCCGCATACCGATACTCGGGCAAGTAGCGGCGGGCTTGCCTATTTTGGCGGAGCAGAACATAGAGGGATATATAGATTTCGTGCCTGCCGAAAAACGCCTTATGGGCGAGCTTTTTGCCCTGCGGATAAAGGGCGAAAGCATGATAGAGGCAGGGATAATGGACGGCGACTACGTTGTTGTTTGCCGCACTTCGTACGTTGAAAACGGCGATATTGCCGTTGTGCTAATAGACGACGAAGCAACGGTGAAGACCTTTTACCGCGAAGCGGGGCACTTCCGCCTGCAGCCCGAAAACAAAACCATGAAGCCTATTATCACAAACGAGCTGTACATTCTCGGCAAGGTCATAGCGAACGTGCGCTACTACGGGTAAGAAACGATGAAAAACGAAATATACGCATCCACGGGTGCATTCACGGGTATGGCAAACGGGTATGACTACACCGTTATAAAGGAGCTTTATCCGCGCCTTGCATGCGACGGCATAGAGCTTATGATGTATTCTGCGTGGTATGCCGATTTTGAAAATATTATAAACACCATAGCTTCCTATGGGGTGAATATTCCCGTGGTGCATTTCGATAAGTGCATAGGAATACACCTGGCACAGCACACGGCAGAGGATATTGAAGAAGCGAAACGCAAATTTGCGCTGAACGTATGGGCGGCGAAGCGCGTGGGCGCGAAGAAAGCAGTTTTCCACCTTTGGGGTGGGCAAAACTCCGATATTTTTATAGAGCGTTCGTTAAAGTACCTTCCCGATTTTTATCGCGAATGCGACGAAGCGGGCGTGGGCCTGCTTATAGAGAACATACCCGCACGCTACCATGGGCCGTTCAGCAACTGGTGCCGCGTGCGCGAGGTTTGCCCAGATGCGCGCTTTATATACGACACGCGCTTCGGCGAATTTCACGCAGAGCACGGGCTCATTATGCACAGGGGGCTGTGGGGCAGGGTAAGGCATATCCACATAAGCTCCTTCGACCGCAGTAAAGTAGAGATCTGGGGGCTTATACGCCCGATACTCCACCCCGGCGAGGGCTGTGTGGACCTGCCTGCACTCGTGGCATCTATGCCGGAATACGAGCACAGCGTGACGCTCGAAAGTCCCGTGCTGGCAAAAAGCGGCGAAATTGACTTGGAAAAGCTGAACAGCTCGCTTTTGTACCTTGCCGAGCTTTTCGGCAGGGAAGAATGAGCTCCAACCGAAAAAATGCGTGAACAAAGCGTAAATTTTTCACTTTACTGTTTCTTTTTTGAAATATATGTGATACAATATAAAGGATTTATTAACATAGCGGCATAGCCGCAAACGGAGGAAAAATGAGTAAAAACACTTCTGCAAAAGCAAAAAATAAAAAATTGCTTATTGCCATAATCAGCATCGTGCTCGTTGCGGCTATTGCCGTGCCGATAGTTATTATCGCTGTTACGAGCAACGAAAGACCTATAAACTTTTTGATGAAAAACGACCTTTCCGAATACGTGGAGGTGAGCGTGCCCGAAAAGTTTAACTACGGCGAGCTCCGCGAAACGCTCGTTGCCGGCTACGACCTTTTCCGCGTGGGCATAACGGAAACGTACTTTGGCAAAAACGTGTACGTGGAGGAGGGCTCTACGCTGGATTTTACACTTGCCGCAGAGCTTATAACCACAAATGAAAACGGTACGAAGGAATATACGGAAATAAAGCTGCCCGAGCAGTATGCGAAAATAGAGGGCTACCGCCCCTATTCCAAGGCGGAAAATCTTTTCTTCGATAAAGCACTTGCCGAGGTTGGCGAAAAGGATGAATACGGCGTGGACTTTATGGTGCGCGATACCCCCTCCAAATTCGCCATAGACATTCCCAACGAGGAACGCTTCGGTGAATACGCCGGCACAAAGGTGCGCTTTACCATAACCGTTACGGATTACGTCGCAAGATACATCTACCTCTACAGCGGCAGCGATAACTCCATTTCCATAGTGGGCGATTGGTACTGCAAAATAGCTATGGAAAAAACACAGCCCACAGAGGGTGCTGTCATTAAGGAAGGCGACGTTATCGTTTACGATGTTATAGATACGTATAAAGACGGCACAAAGAAAGAATACCTCGATTACGTTATGGAGGTTACAAACGAATACGTAAGCTATTTCGATGGCAAAAAGCAGGGCGAAAGCTTCACGGAAACCGTGCAGGATATAACCGAAGAATTTAATATAAAAGAAGTATATAAATCGGAAGATATCGAAGCGGCGCTGAAAACGCTCGGCTATGAAAGCGAGTTCGATATGAAAGAGGAGCTTCGCATTTGGTGCTACTCAGTTTACAGCGACGGCCTTATGGCTATAATCACCAAACAGGTAGAGCTTGAATCCTATCCGAAGAAGCTTATGAATATATACACCAAGCTCGAGGAGCAGACGTGGGAGGTGGATTTCAGAAGCAGCGCGCTTTCCATGGCACAAACGTGGGGCGATGACGTAGCTTTCCAGGCTTACGAAATAACAGGCTACGATACAATGGCAGATTACCTCGACGATATGGTTGCCGACCACGTGGAAACGCTCGTGCGCGAGCTCGTTATTTCCTATTCCGTGGCAAAGGAGCTCGGCATTATGGACGACCTCTACAAAAGATATAACGATTCCATCGATAATTATATCAAACAGAATAATTATTCTTCCAGAAAGGAAGCGCTCGCCACACTTGCCGATAACGGCGACGAGGCTTGTATATTCTATACAAACTTCCTCTCTCCCATACTCGGCACAAAGTTTGCAGAGCGCACAGAAGGCGCGGAATTTCTCGGAATTATCGCAGACAGCTATGTTTCTTGATTTTGTGAAAAAATATTGACAAATTTGCTGATATGTGATAATATAATGGTGTAAGGAAAAGAGAGTATGTATCCTTCACTGTATTACAGCAAAAAGAAAAACCTCGGGAACGGCAATTCCCGAGGTTTTTTGTGTCCTTATGTGGAAAGACTATTTATTATCTTTCTTTGACAAACGATTTATAATCGTATCGATTAGTTTGCAAATCAAATGCCCAACTAATCTTGCCGATAAGGACACCAAGAATGAGAGTATGTAATCCTCCACCGCTATCACCTCCTTTGCGGTTACCAAAGAAGGACTACAGCATTTCCTATAATACCACATTTTTCGCGGGAAAGCAATAACTTTGTACATTTTCGCTTTTTTTGCGCGTGGGGAGGGGAAGTAAATCCCTGTTTTACCACCTTTTTCCTCGCTTGGAAAGGCCATGGAAACAGAGCCGGAACAGTTTTTTGTGCAATTTGTGCAAAATGCCTTGTTTGGTGGGCGGGTAAAGTTAAATATATGGAAAAAATGCAAAGATTTGATTTTTTTTCAAAAAACTATTGAAAAAAATTTATGAATGTGGTATAGTGTATGTATCGTAGAATGTTATCCTCTGCGATAAATAAAAAAATTTCACAATTATTTTTTAAAAGGAGAAGGTTATGAAAAATAACGCAAAAAGATTGCTCGCATTCTTGCTCGCTGCACTTCTTTGTGTTACAATGGTAGTTCCTGCATTCGCTACAGAAGCTGATGCTGCACACGACCATGATCACAAGGTAAGTTGCGACGCTGACTGCACACATGAATGCGACACAGATCACAAAAACAGCGAAGTAATCGAAGTTGTTGAATCTGTTTGCACAGCAGCAGGTTATACACTTAAATATTGCTTCGACTGCGAACACTACTTTGTAGCGGACGTTAAACCCGCTGAAGCTGGCGCTGCTCACAACCCCGGCGAAAAAGTAGAAGAAGGCAAAGCTGCTACTTGCGTAAGCGAAGGTGTTGAAACATCTTACAAATGCACAGTTTGCGGCGAACTTTGCGACAAAGACGGTGGCAAAGTTGACAAACTCGAAATCATCGACCACGAATACAAAGACGGTCTCTGCGTAATCTGCGGCAAGCACGAAGATGATTCTTGCACAGGTACACACACATGGGAATTCGTTGAAGTATCCGTAAAACCCACAGCTACAACAAACGGCACAGCAAAATACAAATGCACAGTTTGCGGTGCTATTAAAGAAGTAGTTATCCTTGCTGAGAATGCAAGACTTTACCCCTCCAGCCTCTATGCTGACATCGACTTTGCTGCTGATGGCACAATGGCTGATAGACTTAACAAGGTTTCTCTTACTGTAAAAGGTACAGTTACAGTTGCTGACAAAGAAGTTAAATTCAACGGCACAACAATGACTGTTCCTGCTCTTAGCATCAAGACAGGTTCCTATGTTAAAGGTGAATTTGATGAATTCGATACAGCTGCTGAAATCGATGCTTGGGTAAACGGCAACGGTGGTCTTTCCATTGAAGCTCTCTACCTCAACAAAGGCACATCCGGCACACAGGGTATCGTTTGCGTAACACAGGGTCCTGTTGCTGGCGTTGCTCCTAATGGCAAACGTTCTGGCTGGGGTCTTGCTCAGGCTTCCGGTAAACCTTACTTCATCACAGGTAACAGAAATGCTAACGCTTACTACAGCGCATATGCTTCTGCTGTTGCTTCTCAGACAGACCTCGTTCACGTTGTTGCTGTTCTTGATACAGTTGCAAAAACAAATACAATCTATGTGAACGGCGTTAAGAATGCGTCTGTTGCTTCTAACGCATTTACATCTGCTGACTTCATTGAAGCTACAAAAGCTCTCGGTGAATACAATATGGCGACTGCATTCTTCATCGGTGGCGACCCCACATTGGATGCAAAAGTTACTTGCGACTTCAACGTTTCCGACCTCACAGTTGTTGACGTTAAACTTTACGCTTCCGCTCTTACAGCTGAAGATGTTAAGATGCTCTACGGCTACGTAGTTGAAGACTTCACAGAAAAAGAAGTTGTTGACGAACTCGCTTGGGTTAAAGAAATCCTCGCTGAAAACAACCTCAGCATTGAAGGCTACGACGTTCTCGAACTCTCTCCTGCAATGCACTCTTTCTGGAACTCCAAAGATACTTCTAAACACAGCACAATTATCAACGCTTCTAATAATACAGCTAAAAACCATCCTAACTTCTGGGCAACAGAAGTATTTGAAAATGCAGAAATCCCTGCAGGCTCTCTCCTCGTTGTAAAAGAAGGTTACCAGTACAGACCCGATGGCTGGCAGGAATTCGGCAAAGTTAACTCTGCTGCACGTCCTGATAACGTAAAAGATTCTCTTACACTCGTTAACACAGCTTGGTACGGCAACTTCACAAGCCGCGCATTCAACGTATCTCGCGTTGACGGCACAGCTCTCACAGAAGCTGACCTCGGCTCTTTCGTAATCCTCGTTCCCAAAACACACACATGTTCCAAAGACACACTCACAGCTAAACCTGCAGTTGCTGGTACATGCACAGAAAAGGGCACAATTGCTCACTACGAATGCTCTTGCGGCAAACTCTATGCTGACGCAGAAGCAAAAACACTCATCACATCTATCGAAGGCGACTTCGGTCACACATACGGCGATACACCTACAGAAGAAAAGGCTGCTACATGCGACAAGTTCGGTTATAAACTCTGGGCTTGCACAAAGTGCGGCGACGTTAAAGCTGAAAACATTCCTCCCAAAGGCCATGCTAACTGGGATGATGAAGACAGAGCTATAAACGTAGTTACAGAAAAAGCTACTTGCACAAAACCCGGCAAGATCACATGGACTTGCAAGGATTGCAACACAGAAATGAAGGAAGACCTCAAGGCTACAGGTTGCACACTTGTAACAGTTGAAGTTAAAGCTACTTGCTCCACATACGCTTTCACATATACATACTGCTCCAACGAAGGTTGCGATGTTGCACACGTAGCTGTTCCCGAAGGTTACTTCGCAACAGTAAGCGGTAAATATGAAGGCGAAAAAGATGCAACAACAGGTAAATGGGTTGCTAAAAACCTCACAACAGTTGTTAAATTTGAAATCACAGGCACAGAACTCGACGCTGAAAACCACTACCATGCAGTTATCGGTGAAGTTTCCACAGAAGCTAACTGCAAAGAAGCAGGCACAAAAGTAGACTACTGCTTGGGTTGCCACGAAATCGACAAATCTTACACATACGGTCCCGAAGGCCATAAATTCGGTGCAGAAACAGAAGTTTCCAAAGCTACTTGCGTAGCTGCTGCACAGTACAAGAAAGTTTGCGAACTTTGCGGTCATATCGAAACATACGCAAAGGGCGAAGCTCTCGGTCACAAATACGGTGACGTTCAGACAACTCCTGCTACTTGCAAAGCAGACGGCGAAAAATACAAAGTTTGCTCCGTTTGCACAGATACAACAGAAGGTCACAAAGTTGTTGTAGAAGTTCTCAAATTCGAATCCTCTGCTGTAAACGGCGTTTACGCAGATTACGAAACAGCTGCTAAAGAACACATTCTCGTTGCTGGCAGCAAAGAAAACTATCGCCCCGGCGATTGCTTGAATATCGGTCTTGACAAATACACTTGCGAAAAATGCGGCGACGTATTCGTTCAGACAGGTGTAGGCGGCGAAGGCCACAAAGAAGGTTCTGTTACAATCACAGCTCAGAAACCTACTTGCACAGATGCAGGCTGGACAGCTGAATACGTATGCTCTGAATGCGGCGCAACAGTTGCAAGCCTTCCCCTCGCAGCTCTCGGTCACACAATGACAGAAGTTGTTGCTAAAGACGCTACATGTGACGAAGACGGTGACGTTGCTCACTTCCACTGCGCTACATGCGGCAAAAACTTCGAAGACGCTGAAGGCAAAACAGAAATCACAACAGCAGTTGTAATTCCTGCTCTCGGCCACAAATTCGTTGCAGGCGTTTGCACAGAATGCAACTATGCTTGCGAACACAAACTCGACCTCATCAAGATCTCTCTCGCAGCTTGCGCTAGCGACGATAAAGGCACATATGGCTACAAACACTTCGGTTGCGAAGAATGCGGCTATGAATGCTGGACTAACTTCGTAGACATCCCCGAACACGTATTTGTTGAAAAAGAAACAGCTGCTGATTGCACACATACAGGCAAAGTTTGGGAAGAATGCACATGTGGTAAAACACAGAACGAAGTTATCATCCCCGAAACACACTACAATGCAGACGGCGATGCTATCATCGACAGCTGCCTCGATGCAGAAGAAGACAGACTCTGCGATAAATGCGGCGAAACAATCGGCAAAGCTCACAACGAAATCACAACAGTTGTTGACAACACTTGCACAACACTCGGCTACACAATCGTAGCTTGCGGCGATTGCGGCGAAGTTATCTCCACAGTTGCTAACACAACACTTGGCGAACACAAGTGGGTTGAAGCAAGCAGAACAGAAGCTACATATGCAAAAGAAGGTTCTGTAACATATACTTGCTCCGCTTGCCAGGCTAACAAGACAGAAACTCTCGAAAAGAAATCCGGTCTTAACATCAAACTCGAAGTTACAAACAAATATAACTTCAAAGATTATGTAGACGGTTCTTATGTAGTTGTTAAAGTTCTTGCAGACGCTAACAACGTAAACGCTTGGAGCTTCAAGTTCACACTTGGCTACAACGAAGCAGTTCTTAACTATGTTAAGGAAGAATCCGCAGTTGCTACAACAATTTGCGGCACAACAACATCCGGTCTTATCAACGCTGAAAACGGTGTTGCTAAAGTTCTCGGTTATGCAAGCAACGATGCTGACGCTAAGATGCAGAACGTTGTTCTCAACGGCGATGATATAGTACTCGCTACACTCGTATTCAGAGTTGACAGCGATGTAGAAGTTAGCAACATTGCATTCACGGTTGACGAAGTTGAAATCGTTAACAAAGTAGGTGATGATGTTGATGAAGCTCTCGGCACAGACCTCACAGTAAGCGGTGCAACAATTTCTACACAGCTTTACCTTGACATCAACAATGATGGTGTTATCGACCTCGAAGACCTCAACTCTATGGCTAAGATTATGGCTAACGAAGTTCCTGCTGATTCTGAAATCATCGAAGCAGCAGCTGACGCTAACCACGACGGCACAATCGGTGAAGCAGACCTTTCTATCCTTCTTAACGCTCTTGTTAAATAAGTTAGCAGGTAAATTGCAATGAAAAAAAAGCAACTTATACTCGCTCTTACAATAGTGATGCTTGTAATGGCATTCTCTGTAACGGTATTTGCTGCAGATAACACGGTTGAATTCACATTGGGGACATCAAACCCCAATGTGGCAGCCGGTGAAGAATTTACGGTTACGGTTGCTATGCCGGTAAACACAGGCTTTGCTTCTCTCAAAGCTACGGTATCTTTCGATACTAAAGACCTTGAATATATTTCTCTCACAACGGGAGAAGCATTTAAGGATGAAAAATTCATCATTTTTGATGAAAACATCGCAAATGGCGAACTTTACGTTCGTGTTATGGACCCCTCCACTCTCACAGGTAGCGTTTCCGCTACTGGCGAGCTCTTGGTGATCAAGTTCAAAACAACATCCAATTACGATGGCGCAACAGAAATCAAAATTACTGTTGGCGAAAACGACATCTGCGGCGACGCTAAAAGCGGCTATTCCACAGATTTCACAATCAAAGGCGCGGAAACTGCTACACACACTCACACACCCACAACTGTGAAGGGCTACGATGCTACTTGCACAGAAAATGGTTTGACAGACGGTGTTAAATGCGAAGGTTGCGGCGAATGGCTCACAAAGCAGGAAGTAATCCTCGCTGATGGTCATAAAGAAGTAACTGACGCGGCAGTTGATGCTACTTGCACAGAAGCAGGTAAAACAGAAGGCAAACACTGCGAAAAATGCGGTGAAGTGCTCGTTCCTCAGGAACCTGTTGATGCTCATGGACACAAATACGGCGATTGGACGATCGTAAAAGAAGCGACAACTGAAGAAGAAGGCGTTTCTGAACAGGTTTGTGAACACTGCGGCGATAAGCAGACTAAAACAATGCCTAAGCTTGCAAAAGACAATAGCGTTTCCACAATAGTGATTATCGCAATTGTTATCGGCGTTATCGGCGTTGCTTTGGTGGTAGGTATATGCTTCTATCAGATTCAGCGTAAAAAACGCGCTTAATCGTTTAAAATAAGAACTTATCCCCTTCCTCTTCTTATATAAAAATAGTTGAGAAAGACCTATTTTGCAATAGCAAGATAGGTCTTTTTCGGGTTTTATTAGGATAATAAAATTTGGAACAGATAAATGAAATCTGCCTTAGGTGGATAGTTTTAAGGATTTTGATTATTTACCATTTAGGTATTTTATAATGCAATCATTCTTAAAAAACATAAGTATAAACAAATTAATCATCGCCCTTGATTATATATACGCCATATCCAAAAACAAAAAACAGATACACCATCCAAATGTATCTGTTTTTTACACTAATATTGGTATGAAGGAGTAACACGCTACTGAAGGAATTTTTAAATTTTTTCGTAGACAGCATAGACATTATTTCCTTCGTAATCTGTATAAAGTGTTAACTTGTTACCCTTTATTTCATAGGTAAAAGTTTTAGATGCAACCAATATGCCTTGAAACATAATTCTGTTACCTGAAATAGAGAATGAACCTTGATGATTCGCACTTGATGATGTATAAGTTCCATCACTGAAAAATTCAAGATATGAAGCAAACACATTGCGATTTTCGGAAACACGTTCCCAACGTCCGACCAATTTTTCTTCTGGTGTAGCACAAGCTGAAAGCGATATGCAAATAATAACTATCAAAAATAGGCTGACCAATTTTTTCATTTCTAATCCTCCTTTCACTATAATTATATTATAAAGGGATTGTTTATCCCTGTCCATAAACATTATACACCTTTAAAATCCATATGTCAATATAAACATATCTTTATTTTCTTTAAAATTTGATATAAGTGGAGTTATACTATATACAAAAGGAGGTAAAGTTATGGATTATATTGAGTTTTTCTATAAACGGCTTACCGAGCTTCGCTTGCAAAAAGGCGTATCTGCGAGAGATATGAGTTTGTCTTTGGGACAGAGTGAGAGTTATATAAATAAAATCGAAAATAGACGTACTCTTCCTTCACTTACGGGTTTTATCTATATTTGCGAATATTTCGGCATTACTCCGCAAGATTTTTTTAATTATAATTCCGCTTCACCTCTAAAGACGAAAGAATTTATAAAGGAATTTGAAAAATTATCTCCGGAATACGCTGAGCATATATTGCAAATTGTGAAGGATTTGAATGGCAGATAATGGTTCGTGTATGCGGCTTAAGGATTTGCGAGAAGATTCCGATATAACTCAAAAGGCTATTGCGGAATTTTTGCACGTAAAACAAAACACATATTCCCAATATGAAAACGGGCAGAGGCAAATTCCCATAGAAATGCTCGTAGCGTTGGCGAGATATTACGGAACATCAACCGACTATATTTTAGAATTGACAGATATAAAACCCCATATCCTAAAAAATAAAAACACACATCAAGCGGAATTTTCCGCTATGATGTGTGTTTCTTTTTGTTAAAATTCTTTGCGGAGCTTTCTTATAAGAAAGCGACCGTATCTCTTATTTGCAAGCTTCTTCGATAGCAACTGCAACAGCAACAGTCATACCAACCATGGGGTTGTTGCCAGCGCCGATAAGACCCATCATCTCTACGTGAGCAGGAACGGAGGAAGAACCAGCGAACTGAGCGTCGGAGTGCATTCTACCCATTGTGTCTGTCATACCGTAGGAAGAAGGACCTGCAGCCATGTTATCGGGGTGAAGTGTACGGCCTGTACCGCCACCGGAAGCAACGGAGAAGTAGCTTACGCCGTTTTCAACACACCATTTTTTGTATGTACCTGCAACGGGGTGCTGGAAACGTGTGGGGTTAGTGGAGTTACCTGTGATGGAAACGCCAACGTTTTCGAGCTTCATGATAGCAACGCCTTCGGGAACGTTGTCGGAGCCGTAGCATTTAACGTCTGCGCGAGGACCGTTGGAGTAAGGTGTTTCTTTAACAACGGAAACTTCTTCTGTGTTGTTATCGAAAGCTGTCTGAACGTATGTGAAGCCGTTGATTCTGGAAATGATCATAGCGGCGTCTTTGCCGAGACCGTTGAGAATAACGCGAAGGGGTTTAACACGAACTTTGTTTGCGTTGAGAGCGATTTTGATAGCGCCTTCAGCAGCAGCGAAGGATTCGTGGCCGGCCAAGAAGCAGAAGCATTCTGTTTCTTCGGAAAGGAGCATTTTGCCGAGGTTACCGTGGCCGAGACCAACCTTGCGGTTTTCAGCAACGGAGCCGGGGATGCAGAATGCCTGGAGGCCGATACCGATGGCAGCAGCAGCATCAGCAGCTTTTGTGCAGCCTTTTTTGATTGCGATAGCAGCGCCTACTGTGTAAGCCCATTTTGCGTTTTCAAACGCGATAGGCTGTGTTTCTTCTACGATCTTGTAGGGGTCGATGCCCTTAGCATCGCAAATTTCTTTGCATTCGTCGATAGAGGAAATGCCGTATTCTTTGAGAACTGCGAGGATTTTCGCCTCGCGTCTTTCGTAACCTTCAAATTTTGCCATATCGTGTTACCTCCTTACTGTTTTCTGGGATCGATGTAGTGGTCAGCGTCAGCAAATCTGCCGTATGTACCCTTGGATTTTTCGTAAGCTTCATTGGGTTCCATACCCTTCTTGATGAAGTCTGTCATTTTGCCGAGGGATACGAATTCGTAACCGATAACTTGATTGTCTGCATCGAGAGCCATTCTTGTGCAGTAGCCTTCTGTCATTTCGAGGTAACGAACGCCTTTAGCTTTTGTACCGTACATTGTACCAACCATGGAACGAGCGCCTTTACCAAGGTCTTCCATACCTGCACCGATTACAAGACCGCCTTCAGAGAAAGCAGACTGTGTACGGCCGTATACGATCTGGAGGAAGAGTTCGCGCATAGCTGTGTTGATAGCGTCGCAAACCAAGTCTGTGTTGAGAGCTTCGAGGATCGTTTTGCCGGGAAGGATCTCAGCCGCCATAGCTGCGGAGTGTGTCATACCGGAGCAACCGATCGTTTCAACGAGTGCTTCTTCGATAACGCCGTCTTTAACGTTAAGGGAGAGTTTGCACGCGCCCTGCTGAGGTGCGCACCAACCGATACCGTGTGTATAGCCGGAAATATCGGTAATCTGTTTTGCCTGAACCCATTTGCCTTCTTCGGGAAGCGGAGCAGGACCGTGGTTGGGGCCTTTTGCTACGCAGCACATGGATTCAACTTCATGGGAATAAACAAGTTCTGCCATTTTAGTTTCTCCTTATATTATAAAATTGTTTATTTTACGATTTCGCCGTAAACTACGCCGGAAGCGGCAGCAGCGTTTGCTTCGTCTGTGTCGATGTGCATAGCGGGAGCGAATTTATCGCTAACGCGAACAACAACGTCGCCAAATACGAGCGCACGGGGTGTGCAGAGCTTAACGTTTACGATTTCTTTATCGGAAACGCCGAGGTCGGCAGCAGCTTCGGGTGTAAGGTGAATGTGGCGCTGAGCTGCGATAACACCTTCTGCGAGTTCAACAGAACCGCAAGGGCCAACGAGTGTGCAAGCGCCGGAGCCTGCGATGTCGCCGGATTCGCGAATGGGGGCTGTAACGCCGATGCTTCTTGCATCTGTAAGGGAAACTTCTACCTGAGAAGCTTTTCTTGCAGGGCCGAGAACAGACATTTTAAGCTCGCCTTTTGCGCCTTTAACAGTTACTTTTTCTTCGCAAGCAAACTGGCCGGGCTGGCTGAGTTCTTTTTTTACTGTGAGCTGATGTCCCTCACCGAAAAGAACGTTGATGTGTTCTTCCGAAAGATGGATGTGTCTTGCGGATGTTTCAACCAAGATTTTGTTTTCCATTGGATTTTCTCTCTCTTTCCCGACGTGTTGTACGTCGTTTTTTGTGGATAATAGAAAATGTCATAATTCTACTATTATATTTTAATTATATAATATTTTTGTTGTTTTGTAAATGATTAAACGCGAAATTTTTTGTAAAAAATAATGTTAAAATGTGCAAAAAAGGAATATAAAGATATGGACGAAAAAGAAAATGCCCAAAAAGAGCTTTTGGGCGCTGAAGAGGAAGAAATTTTGCGTTTTGGCGCGGCGGCTTCGCATGGGGTGCATTGTATTTCCGTTATCGGGCAGATAGAGGGGCACTACGCCCTGCAGCAAGGCAGCAAGGCTACGAAATACGAGCATCTTTTGCCCATTATAGTGGGGGCGGCAGAGGAGGAGCGCGTGCGCGGTTTGCTTGTAATAATAAACACGGTAGGGGGAGATGTGGAGGCAGGGCTTGCCATAGCAGAGCTGCTTGCGAGCATTTCCAAGCCGACGGTTTCGCTCGTTATAGGAGGGGGGCATTCCATAGGCGTGCCAATAGCGGTTTCCTGCCGCCGTTCGTTTATAGTGCCCAGCGCCACCATGACTCTCCACCCCGTGCGCATAACAGGCACGGTGCTGGGGATATGGCAATCTTTCGATTATCTTTCTCGTATGCAGAAGCGAGTAACGGATTTTGTTGTGGCGCATTCGCATGTCACGGAAGAGCGCTTTCTTAAAATGCTTACGAACACCAAAGATATGGCAAACGATGTGGGCACTATTGTAGACGGCAAATCCGCCGTAGAATGTGGGCTTATAGACAAGCTGGGCGGCCTTTCCTCGGCTTTGGCGGCCCTACACGAAATGATAGCGGAAGCGGAGGCAGAGAAATGAACGTTTCGCGTATGCAATTTGGGAAAAGGGAAGAAGGCGGCGTGCGCGCCGCGGAAAAACGCCAAGTCCAAGCGCACGCTGTTTTCGGAGGGATGCTGAAGCCGCGGCACAAAAGAGAAATAGAGTTTATGGTTGGCGGCGTGGGCTATGGGCTTGTTGAGCTTTTGTGGCGGGGAGAAACGCATTGGTCAATGGTGCTTACGGGCGGCGTATGTATGCTTGCCATATGCGCAGTGAACAGGCGTTTTGCGGCGAAGCATCTGCTTTTGCGTGCATCTGCCTGCGCCGCGATAATAACGCTTGTGGAGTTTGGCGTGGGCATGCTCGTGAACCGCTTACTTGGGCTCGGAGTGTGGGATTACAGCGGAATGTTCGGCAACGTTTTGGGGCAGATCTGCCCGCTTTACAGCTTCTTTTGGTTTTTGCTGAGCTTGCCTGTATGCGCTGTGGTGAAGAGAATGAAGAATTAAGAGTGCAGAGCGCAGAAGTTTTTGGTGTGAAATTTTTGCATAGTTAAAAAGCGATTTCCATAGTGTTTTTCTCCTTAACGCATTGCAATATTGTGCATTTTATGTTACAATATAAACAATATTACACTATTTCGGAGGAAGAAAGATGAGCGGTATGAACACAGTTGTGCTTTCGCGCGCGGAAGAATATGATTTTGCGGCGATAAAAAGCATACTTGCAATGCATTTTGAAAAAATAGGTGTGGACGCGGAGTTTTTTGCCGGCAAAAAAGTTGCTATAAAGCCAAACCTTGTTATGAAAAAAGAGCCAGAGGCGGCGGCAACCACTCACCCTGTCGTTCTGGATGCTCTGCTTTCTTTGCTTGCCGATATGGGTGTTACGCCCGTTATAGCCGAAAGCCCCGGCGGCGTTTATACGCAGGCGCGTATGGAGGGCATATATAAGGTATGCGGTATAACCGCTGTGGCGGAAAAATATGGCGATATACTAAATAAAGACATTTCCTGGAAGCATATGCACGCGGAAAACGCGCTCGTTTGCCACGAATTTGATATAATCACGCCGCTTTACGAGGCGGATGTTATAATAGACCTCTGCAAGCTGAAAAGCCATTCGCTAACAAAAATGAGCGCCGCAGTTAAAAATTTCTACGGTTCCGTGCCGGGCATTACCAAGTTTGAAATGCACGCGGCGTTCCCCGAAAACGAGCGTTTTATCGGCATGATATGCGATCTTTGCAAAATGCTCTGCGAAAAGAAGGAAATAATAGCCGTTACAGATGCTATAATCGGTATGGAAGGCAACGGCCCCACAGGCGGTGAACCGCGCAAAATAGGCTGTATTTTGACCTCTCGCAACCCGTTTGCCTCCGACCTTTTGGCAGAGAAGATACTCGGCTTTGAGGGCACTGTGCCCATGGTGCGCGAGGCGGCAAAGCGCGGCTATATGCCCTCGACGGCAGCAGAGCTGGATATTATCGGCGAAAGTCCGAAAGAGCTTATAGTAAAAGATTTTGCAGAGCCCGATAGCACGAAGGGCGGCGGAAGCATGCTCGTGCACTTCACAAGCGGAAAATGGGGCGAAATATTTGCTCCCAAGCCGAAAATAAACCTTTCTGTTTGCAGGGGCTGCGGCGAATGTGCCGCCTCTTGCCCACAGCACACGATAGAAATGCGCAAAAATAAAAACGGAAAAAAATATGCACATATCATAAGGAAAAAATGCATACGTTGCTTCTGCTGCCAGGAGCTGTGCCCGTTTGTGGCTATAGGAACGAAAAAAAACGTTTTGCTTAACGTAATAAGCGCGTTTAAATAAGCGGAGGCGTATATGGAAAATACAGTAAAAGAAATATCAGTGCTCGCACCTGCAAAAATAAATATTTGCCTTGGCGTAACGGGTAAGCGCCCGGACGGCTACCACGATATAGATTCCGTTATGCAGACGGTGGGCATTTACGATAAAATAAGCATTTCCATAAAAGAAAATGCTTGCGGACAGAATATAGAGGTGATCTGCCCGGGCCACGATGAGCTGAACGGCGAAAACGACATAGCCTATGGTATGGCGCAGATATTTTTTGAATACACTAAAATGGAAAACTACGATGTTTCCATAAAAATAGAAAAAATTATTCCCATGGAAGCGGGGCTTGGCGGTGGCTCTTCCGACGCCGCGGCGGTTTTGCTGGCGCTGAATGAGCTTACAGGCTCTCGCTTTTCGAAGGCCGAACTGATTTCGCTGGGCGCAAAGGTCGGCGCGGATATACCGTTTCTCATTTGCCGCGGCACGGCGTTCGTGCAGGGCATAGGAGAAAAGATAGAGCACTGTGCGCCATTGCCGCAGGTGCCCGTGCTGGTGGCATACCCACATAGCGAAAAGGTTTCCACGGGCAAGGCATACGCGGCTATAGATGCGCGCGGCGAATTTTCTCGCACGGAGGATTTCGAGAAAATGAAAACGGCGG